>JAEYTW010000090.1 GCA_023433835.1 Pseudomonadota bacterium
CCGAGGGCGATGCCGCGGCCGGCGCGCGGGCGGTCGGACTGGCCGGCCCGTTCCTCGGCCCGGCGGCGGGCCACGGCCATCAGTTCGGAACGCGGCGCGATCTCGTCGACCAGCCGCCAGTCGAGGGCGCGCCGGCCCTTCACCCCTTCCTCGGTCGTGCAGAAGAAATCGGCACGGTCGCGCCGCACCCGGCGCTTGTCGACCAGCCGGGTCAGCCCGCCGGTGCCGGGCAGCACGGCCAGCAGCGGCACCTCCGGCAGCGACACGGCGCTCGCGCCGTCGTCGGCCAGGATGATCCAGTCCGTGGCCAGCGCCATCTCGTAGCCGCCGCCGGCGCAGGCACCGTTGACCGCGCAGATCCAGGCCTGGCCCGATTCGGCGGTGGCTTCCTCGATGAAGTTGCGGGTCTCGTTGGTGAACTTGCAGAAATTCACCTTCCAGCCGTGGCTGGACTGGCCCAGCATGCGGATATTGGCCCCGGCGCAGAAGACGCGCTCCTTGGCCGAGGTCAGGACGACGGCGCCGACCTCTGGGTGTTCGAAACGCAGGCGCTGGACGGCGTCGTGGAGCTCGATGTCGACGCCGAGGTCGTAGGAATTCAGCTTCAGCTCGTAGCCGGGCCGCAAGGCCCCATCCTCGGCGACGTCGAGGGCGAGGGTCGCGACCGCGCCGTCGATCGAGAGTTTCCAGTGACGATAGCGCGACGGCTCGGTGCGGAAATCGACCGGTTCCTGGGTCATGGGCTGATCTCCCCGACGGACAGAACTATAATTCATTGCTGGGAGGCAAGGGCCGCCAGTTCCTCCACCGCCTCGGCCACCGGCTTGCCCGAGGTATCGAGCCGGGCATCGGCCTTGCCGTAGAGCGCGGCACGGGTCGACAGGATGGCGCGCAGATCGGCCATCGCCTCCTCGTTGCCGGCCATCGGCCGCATGTCGCCCTGGGCCATGACGCGGCCCATATGCTCCTCCGGCGCCGCGGTCACCCAGACCGTGTAGCAGTTGCTCAACAGATATTCGTAGGTACCCGTTTCCGACGGCAGCGACCCGCCGGTGGCGATGACGGCGGCCGGGTGATCGGCCACGACGCGCTCCAGCGCCCGGCGCTCATGCCGGCGATAGGCGGCCTGGCCGTAGAGGTCGAAGATCTCGGCAAGCGACATGCCGGCCTCGGCCTCAATCTCCTGGGCCAGCTCGACGAAGGGCACGCCCATGCGCTCGGCCAGCATCCGCCCCAGCGTCGACTTGCCGGCACCGCGCAGGCCGATCAGCGCGACGCGCCGGCGCCGTTCACGGTCCTGGCCGAAGCGCTCGGCCAGCACGGCCTGCGCCTCGACCAGTTCGGCCGCGCTGAGGCGGCGCAACTGCTCGGTCAGCAGCATCAGCTCGACCGAGGGTTCGGGCCCTTCGCGCAGCAGGTCGGCCAGCGGCATGCCCATGGCCCGGGCGATGCGGCGCAGCAGCAGGATCGAGATATTGCCCTGCCCGCCTTCGAGCTGGGCGAGATAGCGTTCGGATACGCCGGAATCATGGGACAGGATGCGCCGGGTCATGCCGCGGCGCGCGCGCGCTTGGCGCACCCGGTCGCCCAGCTCTGCGAGGAGCTTCGCTTCCTCGAGGGCCGCTCCGTCCGCAATCGGTTGACCTTCCTGCAATTGGCCTCTTGCCATTCCGGCGCCCTCGACCCAAAATGAATGCACTATATTGCATAAATTGCCGCGGTGGAGCAAACGCGATGGGCGAGCCTATCACCATTCTGGTCGGAACCATGACGGGCACCGCGGAATTCGTCGCCGGCGACGTTTCCAGGGTGCTGGAAGACGCCGGCCACGCGGTCGAGATCCTGCCGATGGACAATCTCGACGCAACCGTCTTCGAGCGGCCCGGCGTGTTCCTGATCTGCACCTCCACCTACGGCCAGGGCGACGTCCCCGACAATGCCCGCGCGTTCTTCGAGGCGGTTCAGGCGACCCGCCCCGACCTGACCGGGCGCGGCTACGGCGTGATCGGCCTGGGCGATTCGACCTATGGCGATACCTTCAACGCCGGCGGCCGCCAGTTCGACGCGCTGCTCTCGGGCCTCGGCGCCCGTGTGATCGGCACCCGTCTGGAGCACAATGCGTCGGGCGGCACGATGGCCGAGGATGCCGGCGTGGAATGGGCGCGCGACTGGGTCGCCGAGCTGAGCCGCGCGCAGGCCGCCTAGATCTTTTCGAGTCAGCCGCGGGACGGCCGCGAACGGCCGCCCGCTCCGGTTTCCAGGGAGGAAGCAAGCCATGGCCGAGCCCGTCGACCTGCCGCGGGATTACAACGCCGCCAGCCACTTCATCGATCGTCACCTGGCCGAGGGCCGGGGCGACAAGATCGCGGTCATCGACGACCGCGGCCGCTACAGCTATGCCGAGCTGGCCCGCCGGGTGAACCAGGCCGGCAACCTCCTGCGCGAAAAGGGGGTGCAGATGGAGCAGCGGGTGATGCTGGCCCTGCTCGACGGCATCGACTTCATCGCCTTCTTCTGGGGCGCGATGAAGATCGGCGCCGTGCCGGTGCCGGTGAACACCTTGCTGACGCAGAACGACTACGACTTCATGCTGCGCGACAGCCGCGCCCGGGTCCTCGTCGTCTCCGACATGCTGCTCGAGAAATTCCGCGCGATCCTGGGCGAGCAGCCGTTCGTCAAGGAAGTGCTGATCTCGGGCCGGCCGCCGGGCGCGGTGCGCCCGCTCGACGAATTGCTCGCGACCTCCGGCGACCAGCTTGCGGCCGCGGCCACCACCGCCGACGACGTCGGCTTCTGGCTTTATACCTCCGGCTCGACCGGCAACCCGAAGGGGGCGATGCATCTGCATCGCGACCTCGTCCAGACCGCGGTGCTCTACGGCCAGGGCGTGCTCGGCCTTGATGCCTCCGACACCATGTTCTCGGCCGCCAAGCTGTTCTTCGCCTATGGAATGGGCAATGCCATGACCTTCCCGCTGCATGTCGGCGCTACCACGGTGCTGATGGCCGAGCGGCCGACGCCGCAGGCGGTGATGCGCGTCCTGAAGGCGCATCGGCCCACCGCCTTTTTCGGCGTGCCCACCCTCTACAATTCGATCCTGGCCGACCCCGGGCTCGACCGCGGCCAGAGTTCCGACCGGCTGCGCCTCTGCGTCTCCGCCGGCGAGGCGCTGCCCGAGGATATCCTGCGCCGCTGGCAGGAACGCTTCGGGCTCGAGATCCTCGACGGCATCGGCTCGACCGAGATGCTGCACATCTTCCTGTCGAACCGGCCGGGCGACGTGCGCCCGGGGTCGACCGGCCGTCCGGTGCCGGGCTATGACTGCCGCATCGTCGACGAGGCGGGGCAGGAACTGGCGCCGGGCATGGTCGGCGAACTGCTGGTGCGCGGGCCCTCGGCCGCGATCGGCTACTGGAACAACCGGCCGAAATCGGTCGCGACCTTCCAGGGCGAATGGACGCGCACCGGCGACAAATACCTGCGCGACGCGGACGGCTATCTGCATTACAGCGGCCGCTCCGACGACATGCTGAAGGTCGGCGGCATCTGGGTGTCGCCGTTCGAGGTCGAATCGGCGCTGATGACCGAGCCCCACGTGCTCGAAGTGGCGGTGATCGGCGCCACCGATGCCGACGATCTCGTCAAACCAAAGGCGTATGTCGTGGTGCGCGACGGCGTGTCGGCCGATGCGGCCCTGGCCGACAGCTTGAAAAGCTATGTCAAGGAACGGCTGGCGCCCTATAAATATCCCCGCTGGATCGAATTCGTCGACGCTCTGCCGAAGACCGCGACCGGCAAGATCCAGCGCTTCAAGCTGAGGCAGATGAGCCAATAAGGGGGAAACGCCAGGCATGGCCCGCGCCGATTTCAAGTTCAGCCTGCATCACCGTGCCCGTTACGCCGAGATCGATTCCCAGTCGATCGTGTTCTACGGCAATTACCTGACCTATTTCGACAACGCGCTGACCGACTATGTCCGCGAGATGGGCTTCGATCCGACCAACCATCCGCTGGAAACCGGCGCCGATTTCCATGTCGTCAAGGTCGAGCTCGACTACCGCGCGCCGGTGCGGCTGGACGAGGAGATCGAGATCTGCACCCGGATCGAGCGCATCGGCCGGTCGTCGATGGTCCATCGCGTCGAGATCCACCCGAAGGGCCAGGACGACCTGCGCGTCGGCGGCCATATCACCTGGGTCTATACCGACCAGGCCACCCACAAGTCGACGCCGGTGCCATCAGACCTGGTCGCCGCGTTCGAGGCCTATGAAGGCCGCAAGGTGACGGTGGGATGAGTACCCTCGCCCTCCCGCGGGGGCCAATCGACCATGTCTGGGCGGCCCCCCCCCCGGCGGGGGGGCCCC
>JAEYTW010000671.1 GCA_023433835.1 Pseudomonadota bacterium
CACGATACCTACACGATCGGCAATATCCACGACGGCCGCGGCTGGCTGGCCGCACGCGGCCGGCGGCATGACACCGGGCCTGAGCATTTCCTGCTGCACAACCCCGGCGACGTCCATGACGGGCATCCGGACCAGCACGGCATCCACTACCGCAACAGCTATCCCTCGGTCACGCTGCTGCGCCAGATCGCTTCGGAGGTGACCGGCCGGACGGTGACCGACACGCCGTTCTTTCCCGAGCCGGTGGTGAGCGACCCCGCCGGCGCGGCGCTGTTCCTGGCGGCCCATCGGGCGCTGGAGACCAGCGCCGACACGCTGGCCGCCGACGAGATGCTGTCGCGCGCCTATGGCCATTGCCTGGTTCGCCACGCCTCGATCGTTCCCGCCGGCATCGGCAACGAGGCCGGGCCGGTCGGGCGGGTCGAGGCGCTGATGGCGGCGCGCTATGCCGAGGATGTCGGCCTGGCCGATCTTGCTGCCGAGGCCGGACTGTCCGCCCATCACCTGATCCGCGCCTTCCGCCGCCATACCGGCTTCACGCCCCATGCCTATCTGGTCAATCGCCGGGTGATCGCGGCGCGCCATCTGCTGCGGCGGCGCGATGCCTCGCTCGCCGATGTCGCGGCCGCCACCGGCTTCTGCGACCAGGCTCATCTAACCCGCGCGTTCAAGGCCCGCGTCGGCGTCACGCCCGGCAGCTATCGCGCCGCGGTCGCGGCATGATCCGGCTGATCCCGCAGGAGGCCCGCCAGGGCCTCGTCGACATCGTGCCCGTCATCATCGCCGCGGTGCCGATCGGCCTGCTCTACGGCGCGCTCGCCGCGGCCAAGGGCCTGTCGGTGCTCGAGATCGGGCTGATGTCGCTGCTGGTCTTCGCCGGCGGCTCGCAGTTCACCGCGGTCGAACTCTGGGCCCAGCCGGTGCCGGTCGCGACGCTGGTGTTCTCGGCCCTGCTGATCAATGCGCGGATGACGCTGATGGGCGCCTCGCTCGGCCCGAAGATGACGGGTTTTTCCTGGCCGCAGCGGCTGCTCGGTTTCCATCTGCTGACCGACGAAGCCTGGGCGCTGGCCGAACGCCGCGCCGTCGGGCGGAAGGTGACGCCGGCCTACTGGTTCGGCCTGACCTGCCTGCTGCCGGCCGCCTGGGTGGCGACGTCGGTGATCGGCGCCTTTGCCGGTTCGCTGATGGGCGATCCCCGGCGGCTCGGCGCCGATTTCGCCTTCACCGCGATGTTCATCGGATTGACCGCGGGTTTCTGGAAAGGGCGCGTCACCGCGGCGACGGTAATCGCCTCGGCCGTGGCCTCGGCCACGGTCTATGTACTGGCCGGCCCGCCCTGGCATGTCGCCGCCGGTGCGGTCGCCGGCATCGCCGGCGCCTGTCTGGCCGCGCCGGCCGACGACGAGGTCGCGGCATGACCATCGATCCGATGGCGCTGGCAGCCATCCTGGCGATGGCCCTGGTCACCTATCTGACCCGCATCGCCGGCTTCCTGGCTGCCGGCCGCCTCCGGCTGTCGGGCCGGGCCAAGGCCGCTTTCGACGCGATTCCACCGGCGGTGCTGGTTGCCGTCATCGCGCCGACGGTATTGGCGACCGGGTGGCAGGAAACCGCGGCGGCGCTGGTTACCGCGGTGGTTGCGACCCGGCTACCCCTGCTGGCCACGGTGGCGGCAGGCGTGGCCGTCGTCGTCATGCTGCGTCAGTTTTCCTGACGGCGCCGGTATGCCGGCTTGACTCCGATTTAGCTGAAATTCACCATATCGGCAGGGGAGCGCGAGGCGGCCGGCGCGGTGGGGCGCGGGTCCGCGACTTTTTGCGTTTTGGCAGGTTTTCGGAAAGTCGGCCGATGTATCGCCAAGTGCCATCCGTCCTGGCGCGGGAGATGATGGAGCACGTCAAGTACGTGCGTGCCCGCACCGGCCGCCGCTTCATGGGCCGCGACGGCGATTTCACCAACCTGATGCTGAACAACGTGGTGCTGGACGACGCGGTGCTGACCGCGGCGCGCTTCTGCGCCTCGTCGATGACCGCCTCGTCGTTCCAGGGTTCGGACCTGTTCGGCGCCGACTTCACCAAGGCCTTGCTCGACCGCGCCAATTTCGACCGCTGCGACCTGCGCGGCGCGATCTTCCAGTTCGCCCGGCTGTCGGGCTCGCGCTTCGTCGACGCCGATCTGCGGCCGGGCCGCATCGTGCCGCCGGACGAGACGCCGGCCTTCGACCGCTGCGCCAATTTCGACGATGCCACGCTGATCGAGGCCGACCTGACGCGCACCCAGCTCGACGGCGCCTCGATGGTGCGGGCCAAGATGAACCAGGCCGAGCTGGTCCAGGCCTCGCTCGGCGGCGCCAATCTCAAGGGCGCGGTGCTGACCGGCGCCAACCTGACCGGGGCCAAGCTGCACAAGGCGGTGCTGGACGGCGCCGACCTGACCGGCGCCAAGCTGCGCGGCGCCCAGCTGACCGATGCCTCGCTGCGCAACGTCGACCTGTCGCGCTGCGATCTCACCGGCACCGACCTTACCGGGGCCGTCTGTGTCAAGGGCGAGCGCGTGCTGCCGCCGGCAGTGGATGCGAGCATCAGGCAGCATGCCGAGTGGATCTCGTCCGATGGCGCCTCCGGCACGCGCGCGGTGTTCGACGGATCGGATCTTTCAGGCCTCGACCTCTCCTGCCTCGATCTGTCGGGCGCCTCGTTCCGCGCCACCAGGCTCGACGGCACCAACCTGCGCGAAAGCCGGGTGATGCTGGCCGATTTCACCGGCGCGATCCTCAACAATGCCCGGCTGTCCTTCGCCGACATCTCCGGCTCGAACTTCGCGCAGGCAAGCTTCGTGCGCGCGGTGCTCGACCGCGCCCAGTTCGGCTCGGTCGCCATCCGCAATGCCGGGGGCGACGCGACGGGGCGGCGCTGGCCGACGATGCTGTCGGATGCCGACTTCACCGAGGCCAGTCTGGCCGGCAGCTTCCTGCGCGACGCCAACTGCTCCGGCGCCCGCTTCCTGCGCGCCAACCTGACCGGCGCCGACATGATCGGCTGCATCCTCGACGGTGCGCAGTTCGACCACGGCGCGCGGCGCTAGCTCAAGGCCGCTCGGTCACCCACAAGACGCCGCGGGCCGAGAGCCCGCAGACGGCGACCACCACGGCCATCGCCACCACCCCGCCGCCATTGCCCGCGCCGACCAGGCCGCCGGCCACGGCGCCCAGGCTGAACTGGATCGTGCCCAGCAGGGCCGAGGCGCTGCCGGCCCGCCGGCCGGCCACCGCCATCGCCGAGGCGCCGGCATTGGGCAGGATGAAGCCGAGCAGGGTCAGGCAGACGAACAAGGGCACGCCGACCGTGACCAGGCCCGGGGCGAAGACGGCGGCGGCCAGCAGCGCCAGCACCGCGACGACCTCGGCGGTGACCGCCCAGCGCAGCACCTGGCGCAGCGACAGGCGGCCCAGCAATTGATGGTTGATCTGCGAGGCGCCGATCAGCCCGACGGCATTGCCGCCGAACAGCCAGCCGAAATGGTCGGGCGACAGGCCCAGCCGGCTGATGAACACGAAGGGCGAGCCGGCGATATAGGCAAACAGCAGCGCCGAGGCCAGCCCGCTGACCAGCGCCAGGCCGATGAACTGGCGGTCGCGGAACAGCCCGGCAAAGGCCCGCAAGGTCTCGCCGACGCCGCCGGCGTGGCGGTCGGCGGGCTTCAGCGTCTCGGGCAGGGTCGCGATCGTCGCGACGGTGCACAGCACGCCGAACAGCGCCAGCGTCCAGAACAGCGACGCCCAGCCGAGCCAGACCAGGATCTGCGCCCCGATCGCCGGGGCGATGATCGGCGCCACGCCCATCACCAGCATCAGCTGCGAATAGACCTTGGCCGAACTCTGCATGTCGAAGCAGTCGCGGACCACGGCGCGCGAGATCACCATGCCGGCGCAGCCGCCGATCGCCTGCAGGAACCGCCAGGCGATCAGCGCGTCGAGCGAGGTGGCCTGCGCGCAGCCGATCGAGGCGACGATGAACAGGGCCAGCCCGAAATAGAGCAGCCGCTTGCGTCCGAACCGGTCGGAGGCCGGACCGTACAGCACCTGCCCGGCGGCCAGGCCGATGAAGAAGGCTGACAGGGTCAGCTGGACGCCGGTCGCCTCGGCCCGGAAATGATCGGCCAGCGCCGGAAAGGCCGGCAGGTACATGTCGATCGACAGCGGCGCGAACGCGGTCAGCGCGCCGAGCAGCAGGGTCAGCCGGACTGGGGAGGACTGCATGAATTTACCTTTGTCAGTCATTGCCGGGCTTGAGCGCGAGCCGGCGACCTAAGAGCTCATCGTCGTTCCGGCGCAAGCCGGAACCCAGGGTAAGCGCCGTTCCGCTTGCGACACCCTTGCCCTGGGCACCCGCTTTCGAGCCTGTAACCAGATCAGGATTTTGGCCGCTGATCCGGTAGTAGCCGGGTTTTTCGGGTGTATTTTGGTTGGCAAGGAGCCGTCGGCCGTTCCGACGGCTCTTTCACC
>JAEYTW010000680.1 GCA_023433835.1 Pseudomonadota bacterium
GCTCAGCATCACCCGCGGCCGGCCGCGCGGCTGGTCGGGGGCGGGGGCGACCGGGCTGGCCGTGATCAACCCGTCGTCGAGCAGGGCTGCCGTGATCGCCGAGACGGTGGTCGGGCTGAGCTCGGTCGCCTCGCAGATTTCGACGCGGCTGATCGGACCCGAACGGCGGATCGCATCCATCACGTGGAAGCGGTTGATCGCGCGCATCAGTTCGGGATCGGCCGTTTTCATCGCATCCCAGCGCCTGGGTAATTAATCCGGGTATCGAAGTTATTTGTCGGATCGCGGCGCTGTCAATGGCGGAGAGCCGCAAAAATCCGCCACCCGAAGATTGCCACTTGACTTGCGGGCCGATCGGGCTTGATCATTTAATTCGCATAACGAAAAAAATAAACCGAGGAAACACCGAGGAGGCTGCCATGCCCAATCTGACCCGCAGGGCCTTGCCTGCGGCCGCGTTCCTTGCCGCGATGCTTGCAATGTCTGCCGGTGGCGCCGGCGCCCAGACCACCACCGTCCGCGTCCTGCATGTCGAGCAGAACCCCAACATCACGGCCTATTGGAACGATATCGCCCGCGCCTATGAAGCGGCGAACCCCGGCACCAAGGTCGAACTGCAATATCTCGAGAACGAAGCCTACAAGAAGAAGCTGACGACGCTGCTGCAATCGTCGGAAAAGCCCGATATCATCTATTCCTGGGGCGGCGGCGTGCTGCGCGAGCAGGTCAAGGCCGGCGTCATCGAGGACCTGACGGGGCCGATGGATGCCGACTGGAAGGGCCGGTTCATTCCGGCGGCCGTCCAGGCCTATACGATCGACGGCAAGATCTACGGCGTGCCGATGCATACCGCGCAGGTCGGCTTCTTCTACAACCGCGACCTCTTCGCCAAGGCGGGCGTCGACGCCGAGGGCATCAAGACCTGGGACGACCTGCTCAATGCCGTGAAGAAGCTGCAGGCGGCCGGCATCACCCCGATCACCGCGGGCGGCGCCGACAAATGGCCCCTGCATTTCTACTGGACGCATCTGGCCGTGCGGCTGGGCGGCAAGCCTGCCTTCGACGCGGCGATCTCCGGCAAGGGCAAGGGCTTCGCCGACGAAACCTTTGTGCAGGCCGGCACCGTGTTCAAGCAACTGGTCGACCTCAAGCCGTTCCAGTCCGGCTTCCTCGGCACCACCTATCCGCAATCCTCAGGCCAGTTCGGCGACGGCAAGGCGGCGATGGTGCTGCAGGGCAATTTCGTCCTGAACTCGATGCGGGTGAATGCCGCCGACAAGAAAGGCCTGCCCGACGACAAGCTGGGCTGGTTCGCCTTCCCGACCGTGCCGGGCGGCAAGGGTGATCCCAGCGATACGCTGGGCGGGCTGAACGGCTGGCTCGTTACCAAGGGGGCGCCGAAGGCGGCGGCAGGCTATCTGCGCTTCTTCTCGGAAGCGGCCAACCAGCGCATCGCGGCCGAACGCGGCTTCTACATCCCCGTGGTCAATGGCACCCAGGATGCGATTGCCAATCCGTTCCTGCGGCTGATCGCGCAAAACGTGGCCAGGTCGAAATATCACCAGATCTTCTATGACCAGGCCCTGGGCCCGGCGGTCGGGGCGACCGTCAACGATGTCTCGACCGATATCGCCGCGGGCAAGATGACGCCTGCGGAAGCGGCCGAGGCGGTGCAGCAGGCCTGGGTGCTGGCGAATTGACCGTCACCAGCGGTCCCGCGGCGGGGCCGGGGCGCATGGCGTTCCAGGCCCCGCCGTGGCTGCGTTTCCTTGCCGGCCGGGTAGGGCCGAAGGCGGGCGTCGCCTTGCTGTTCCTGCCGCCGGCCCTGTTCCTGTTCACCTTGTTCGTCGCCTTGCCGATGGGCGAGGCCGCCTGGTATTCGTTCTACAACTGGAACGGTTTCGGCAGCCCGACGCAGTTCGTCGGCTGGCGGAATTTCGAGCTCTTGTTCGCCAACCGCGCCTTCCGCATCGCGCTGACCAACAATGCGCTGATCATCGCGGTCTCCCTCCTCGTCCAGCTGCCGCTGGCGCTCGGCCTCGCCATGCTGCTGGCGGACAAGGTCCGGGGGTCGACCACCTTCCGGCTGATCTTCTTCATGCCCTATATCCTGGCCGAGGTCGCGGCCGGGCTGATCTGGCGCTTCGTCTACGATGGCGATTACGGCCTGATCGCCCAGATCTGGGGGCTGTTCGGCGCCGCGGCGCCGCATCTGCTGGCCGACACCGATCTTGCCATTCATGCCGTCCTGGGCGTCGTCGTGTGGAAGTATTTCGGCTTCCACATGATGCTCTACATCGCCGGATTGCAGCAGATCGATCGCAACCTCTACGAGGCCGCGCATATGGACGGCGCCACCGGCTGGCAGATCTTTTCAAAGGTCACGGTGCCGCTGCTCGGTCCCACCATCCGCCTCTCCGTCTTCTTTGCCATTCTCGGCTCGATCCAGCTGTTCGACCTGATCATGCCGCTGACCAAGGGCGGGCCGTCGGATTCGACCCAGACGATGGTGACCTATCTCTACAGCTACGGCGTCACGCGGATGCGCATCGGCTTCGGTTCGGCCGTCGGCGTGGTGCTGTTCGTGATCTGCGTCGCCTTCGCCTTCGGCTACAAGCGCGCGGCGATGCGCAACGATTGATGGCGCCATGACCGACGACGCGCTCAGCCCCTACGAAACGCCCGTCACCATCGCCCCGGTGCTGCGCTATGCCGTGCTGTTCATCGTCGCCGGCATCGTCCTGATACCGCTGGTCGCGACCGCGCTGGGCGGCTTCAAGTCGCTCGGCGAATTGCGGGTCAATCCGTTCGGCTTGCCGAGCGAGTGGGAATGGGAGAACTACTGGGGCATCCTCGCCTCGTCCCGCTACTGGCAGCTGATGGGCAACTCGCTGATCATTGCCGGGCTCACCGTCGTTCTCACCGTTGCGGCCGCGGCGATGGCCGCCTTCATCTTCGTCCATGTCCGCTTCTTCGGCGCGACCTTCCTGTTGAACTACCTGCTGCTCGGGCTGATGTTCCCGGCCGCCACCGCGATCCTGCCCTTGTTCATCCGGGTGCGCGATCTCGGCCTGCTCGACAGCTACTGGGGCGTGGTGCTGCCCCAGGTCGCCTTCGGCCTGGCGATGAGCGTCCTCTTGTTCCGCAACTATTTCCGCCAGCTGCCCGCGGAACTGTTCGAGGCGGCGACGATCGACGGCTGCGGCTATGTCAGGTTCTTCTGGTATGTCACCCTGCCGTTGTCGCGCCCGATCCTGGCGACTACGGCGGTCATCGTCTTCGTCCATTCCTGGAATGCCTACCTGCTGCCGCTGATCATGCTGAACCGCGACGGGCTCTATCCCTGGCCGCTGGGCATCATGGTCTATCAGGGCGAATATTCGACGGACTGGAACCTGGTGCTGGCCTTCATCACCCTGACCGTGCTGCCGGCGATCGTCATGTTCTTTGCCGCCCAGAAGCATATTGTCGCCGGGCTGACGGCGGGTGCCACCAAGGGCTGAACTGCGCTAGTCTCATCCCCAAGGCATCGACTCGCGATGCCGGGGAGGGGACATGGTTCAGGCCACCGCGCGCAACGTGCTGTTCATCATGTCCGACCAGTTGCGCGCCGATCATCTCGGCTGTGCCGGCCACCCCTATCTGAAGACCCCGAACATCGACGCGCTGGCCGCCCGCGGCGTGCGCTTCGCCAATGCCTTCGTCCAATCGGGCGTCTGCGGCCCGTCGCGCATGTCGTTCTATACCGGGCGCTATGTCACGAGCCACGGCGCCACCTGGAACCGGGTGCCGCTGTCGATCGGCGAGCTCACCCTGGGCGACCATCTGCGCGGCGCCGGGCTGGCGCCGACCCTGGTCGGCAAGACCCATGTGATGGTCGACAGGCGCGGCCTCGCCCGGCTGAAGATGGAGGGCGACAGCGAGCTTGCGACCCTGCTGCGCCAGGGCGGCTTCGAACAGCTCGACCGGTACGACGGCCACCATGCCGAAACCCACGGCGCTTATGCCGCCTGGCTGCGGGCGCAAGGCTATGACAGCCCCGATCCCTGGACCGACTACGTCATCTCGGCCGTCGACGAGCATGGCCAGGTCGTCTCCGGCTGGAAGATGCGCAACGTCCATCTGCCGGCCCGCGTGCGCGAGGAACATTCCGAGACCGCGTATACCACCGACCGGGCCATCGATTTCATCGAGGCGCGCGGCGACGACCCCTGGGTCCTCCATCTCTCCTACGTCAAGCCGCACTGGCCCTACATGGCGCCGGCCCCCTATCACAACGCCTATACGCTGGATCAGTGCCTGCCCTTGCAGCGCCACCCGGCCGAGCTGGAAGACCAGCATCCGGTGCTGGCCGCCTATCGCCAGCAGGAGGAATGCGCGAACTTCATGCGCGCCGAAGTCTCCGACAAGGTGCGGCCGGCCTATCAGGGGCTGATCGGTCAGCTCGACGGTCATCTCGGCCGCCTGTTCGAGGTGCTGGAGAAGAACGGGCGGTTCAGGGATACGCTGATCGTGTTCACCGCCGATCACGGCGACTATCTCGGCGACCACTGGCTCGGCGAGAAGGAGCAGTTCCACGACACGGTGCAGCGCGTGCCGTTCATCCTCTACGATCCGTCGCCCGCGGCCGATGCCACGCGGGGCACGGCGCCCGCGGCGTTCGTCGAGGCGATCGACGTCGTGCCGACGGCGCTCGACGCGCTGGGCCTCGATTCCGCCCGCCACGTCGTCGAGGGGCGGTCGCTGCTGGGGCTGACCCAGGGGCGGGCGATCGGCGAACCCTGGCGCTCGGCCGTGTTCTCGGAACTCGATTATGCCTATCGCCAGGCCCGGCTGATCCTGGGCCGGCCGGTCGATCGCTGCCGCGCCTGGATGGTGCGGACCGAACGGTGGAAATACGTCCATTGGCAGGATCTGCCGCCTCAACTATTCGACCTGGCGGCGGACCCGGAGGAATTCTTCGATCTCGGCCGCGACGCCGGTCACGAAACCGTGCGCGCGGGCCTGCGCCAGGGACTGCTCGATTGGTTCACAGGGTTGAAGTGCCGCACGACCCAGACCCTGGACGATGTCGCCGCCGGCACCCATCGCTACAAGCAGGCCGGCGTGTTTTACGGCGAGTGGTGATCTTGGCGGGCCGCGGCCGTGGTGGCAGACTGTGGACAAGCGTTTAAAAACCGGCGGGAGATCGGCCAGATGATGCAGCTTTACGGATATTTCCGCTCCTCCGCCGCCTATCGGGTGCGTATCGCGCTGGCGCTGAAGGGGATCGAACATGAAAAGGCATTCATCCACCTGACGCGCGACGGCGGCCAGCAGCACCAGCCCGATTATCGCAAGCTCAATCCGCTCGGTGTCGTGCCGACCCTGGTGCATGGCGAAACCATCATCACCCAGAGCCTGGCGATCCTCGAATATCTCGACGAGACGCGCCCCAGCCCGCCGCTGCTGCCGGCCGATCCGATCGGGCGGGGCCGTGTGCGCTCGATCGCGCTGACCATCGCCTGCGACGTCCATCCGCTCAACAACCTGCGGGTCCTGAGCTATCTCACCAAGGATCTCGGCCTGGCGGAGGCCGACAAGCTGCGCTGGTATCGCCATTGGGTGGCCTCCGGCCTTGGCGCGGTCGAGGCACTGCTGGTCGAGAATCCGGCGACGGGCCTGTTCTGCCACGGCGACCAGCCGACCCTTGCCGACATCTGCCTGGTGCCCCAGGTGTTCAACGCCCGCCGTTTCGATTGCGACCTCAGCCCCTATCCGACCGTCATCTCGATCGTCGATGCCTGCAACCAGCTGCCCGCCTTCGCCGAGGCGGCCCCCGACCGCCAGCCCGACGCCGAGTAGGGCATAAGTGGCGGCCGACGCCCTCAGCGAACGTCGCGCCGCCGGGCGGCAGTTCGGCGCGGCCGAACCGTTCCGCCTTGGTCAGGCCCTGCTGCTGTTCGGTGTCGCGCTGATCTTCGGGCTGATCGTCGGCGCCGCCTTCCTCATCGTCCAGTCCCACGACCGGGCACTGGCAGCGGCCGAGCGCGAGATCGTCACCCTCGATCTCGTGCTGGCCGAACAGACGGCGCGGGCGGTCGAGGGCATCGACCTCCTGCTCGACGGTACCATCGACCGTTTGCTGGCCCTGTCGCCCACGACGCAGAACGACCCGCAGGCGATGCGCGATTTCCTGGCCGAGCGCGTGCGGGTGCTGGCGCAAGTCCGCGCGCTGGCCGTGCTCGACATCCAGGGCACGGTACTGCATGCCTCCCACGATGCGCCGGGGCCCGACCGGCCGGGCGGCGACGCGCCTTATTTCACGCTGCACACGATCGTGTCGCCCTCCGGCCTCTATATCGACCGGCCGCGCTATGTCGGGCTGTTGCGCAGCTGGGTCAACGTGGTCAGCCGCGTCATCGTCGACCGCGAGGGCAATGCGGTGGGTACGCTGGTCGCCGCGATCGACCCGGCCTATTTCATCAATCTCTATCGTGCCATTGCGGCGCGCGACGGCATGACCGTCTCGCTGCTGCGCCGCGACGGCACGGCGATGGCGCGCTACCCCGGCACGCCGACCATGTTCGAGGAGAACATGGCCGATTCCGACCTGTTCCGTCGCCATCTGATCGAGCGCGCCTCCGGCAGCTATCGCGAGCCCGAGACGCTGGACCAGCCGGCGCGGCTGGTCGGCTATCGCGCGCTGCCCGATTATCCGCTGGTGGTCTATACCGCGCTGGGCGAGAGCGCGGCCCTGACCGAATGGCGGCGCGATGCCGCGATCATCGCCATCGGCACCCTGATCGCGGCGCTGGCGCTGGGGGCGGCGACCGCATTCCTGGTCGCCGAATCGACCAGGCGGGCGCGCAGCCAGGCCATGCTGCACAGCCTGACCAACCTGGCGCCGATCGGCATCTTCATGGCCAGCCGCGACGGCCATGTCACCTTCGCCAACGAGGCCTTCGCCAACATGCTCTACCTCGCCCCCGCGGGCGTGTTGGGCGCCGGCTGGCTCGAGGCGCTGCATCCCGATCAGCGCGACCGCGCGCTGATCGCCTGGACCAGCCGGCTCGCCTCCGGCCAGTCCTTCGCCTTCGACCAGCGCGTGCGCCGGCGCGATGGGGCCGAGGGGTGGTTCCACATCGCCGCCGCGCCGTTGCGCGACGTCGACGGCGAGGTGACGAGCTATGTCGGCTCGGTCGCCGACCTGACCCAGCGTCATCTGACCGAGACCGAGCTGGTGCGCGCCCGCGCGCTGATCGAGACCGCGCTGGACCGCATGTCGCTGGGATTCCTGGTCTTTGACAGCGACCGGCGCATTCTGGCGGTGAACCGGCCGGTCATCGAGATTTTCGACATGCCGCCCCATCTTATGGAGCCCGGCGCGTCGCTGATCGACGGTGTCCTGTTCCAGGCCAAGCGCGGCGATTTCGGGCCGGGCGACCCAATCGAGCGCGCGCGCCAGGCGCTCGATGACGCCGAACGGCTGCAGATCCGGCTATGGCGCCGCCGACTGGGCAACGGGCGGGTGATCGAGATTCATCGCAGCGTGCTGCCCGACGACAATGTCGTGCATATCTACAGCGACGTGACCGAGGAGGAACGCGCGCGCGAGCGCCTGGCGGAAAGCGAGCGGCGGTTCCGCGATGTCGCCGCATCGGCATCCGACTGGGTCTACGAGACCGATGCCGACCGGCGGCTGTCCTATGTCTCCGAGCGCTTTGCCGACAGCTACGGTCCGAACTACCTGGAAGTGCTGGGCCGGCGCATCGACGAGATGAGCGTCAACGAGCGTGATACGGCGGAATGGAATGCGCACGAGGCCGACATCTTCGCCCGGCGGCCGTTCCGCGATTTCGTCTCGGCGCTGCGCACGCCGAACGGGGTGCGCTATATCCGCTTCTCCGGCGTGCCGATGTTCGGGCCTGACGGGATCTTCCTCGGCTATCGTGGTGCCGGTACCGATATCACCGCGGCCCGCGAGGCCGAGACCGAGATGGCCCGCGCCCGCGCCGTGCTGGAGACCGCGCTGGACGGCGTCGACCTCGGCCTGCTGATCTACAGTGCCGATTTCCGGGTGATCGCCACCAACCGCCGCCTGGGCATCCTGACCCGCATCCCGGAGGTGCTGCACGAGCCGGGCACCCTGATCGACCTCATCGTCCGTCACCAGGCCGAGCGTGGCGATTTCGGCCCCGGCGACCCCGAGCAACTGACCCGCGAGGTGATGTCGAAGGGGCTGGCGTCCGAGATACGCTCGTGGAAACGGCGCATGGGCGACCGCATCATCGAGATCCATCGCAATATCCTGCCCGACGGCAGCGTCGCCCAGATCTACCAGGACATCACCGAGTCCGAGGAGGCGCGCGCCCGGTTGGAGGAAAGCGAAAGCCGTTTCCGCGACGTGGCCGACGCCGCCTCCGACTGGGTCTGGGAGACGGACGCCGACGGCCGCTTCGTCTATCATTCCGAACGCTTCGCGCTGTGCTATGGCCCCGACTATGCCGAGATCTGCGGCCGTCGGCGCGAGGAGGTCGCGGCCGAGGATACGAACACGCCGCGCTGGATCGCGCTGCGCGAACAGACGGCCGCGCACCGACCGTTCCGCGATTTCGTCTATTCGCTGGCCACGCCGCAGGGGCCGCGCATGGTGCGTGTTTCCGGTCTGCCGCGCTTTGGGCCCGACGGCACCTTCCTCGGCTTCCGCGGCGCCGGCAGCGACATCACTGTCCAGGTCGAGGCCGAGCGCGAAGCCCGCACGTCGCGCGAGCGCCTGTTCGAATCGATCAACGTGCTGCTCGACTGTTTCGTCATGTGGGATGCCCAGGACCGCCTGATGATGTGCAACGCCGACTATGCGATGCTCTATCCCGGGCTGGAGGTCGGGCCGGGCTTGCCGTTCTCGGCCGTCGTCGATCATATCGCCGACCGGCTGGCCGAGCGCTTCGACGGCTTCGACACCGCGACGTGGCGGCGCGAGCGGATGGCATTGCACGAGGATTGCGACGGCCAGGCGCGCGAGGTCATGCACTACGATGGCCGCTGGTTCCGCCTGGTCGAGCGGCGCACGTCCGAAGGCTTCATCGTCAGCGTGCTGACCGACGTCACCCAGATCAAGCGGGTCCAGGTCGAGGCCTCCGAAGCCCGCGCGCTGGCAGAGGCCGCGAATGTCGCCAAGTCGGAATTCCTGTCGCGGATGAGCCACGAATTGCGCACGCCGCTCAATTCGGTGCTGGGCTTCGGCCAGCTGATGCTGTTCAACCGCAAGGATCCGCTGTCGCAGAAGCAGCAGGAATATATCCAGCTGATCCTGAAGAGCGGCGAACACCTGCTCAGCCTGATCAACGAGGTGCTGGACCTCTCGCGCATCGAGGCCGGCAAGATGGAATTGTCGATCGAGCCGGTCGATATCGGCGAGGTGGTCGACGAATGCCTGTCGCTGATGGAGGCGCAGGCCGAGAAGCGCCGCGTCACGATGATCAACCACCTGAAGGGAGCGGGCCTGCCGCGCGCCTCTGCCGATCGCACGCGTGTGCGCCAGGCGGTGCTGAACCTCGTCTCGAATGCGATCAAGTACAATCGCGAGGGCGGCGAGGTGACGCTGTCGGCCCGGCTGGTCGAAGGCAGCCTGCGCCTCGATGTCGCCGATACCGGACAGGGCATCCCGGCCGATCGCCTGCGCGAGCTGTTCCAGCCGTTCTCGCGCCTCGGCGCCGATGCCCGGGCGATCGAGGGCACCGGCATCGGCCTGTCGCTCACCAAGCGGCTGATCGACCTGATGGGCGGGTGCATCGGCGTCTCGTCGCAGGAAGGCAGGGGGTCGATCTTCTGGTTCGAGTTGCCGATCGAGACGTCCGACCTGGCCCGGCTGATGCCGTCCGAACTGCCGGCGGCCGAAAGCCCGGTGGCCGAGCCGCGCCGGGCAAGACCCTTGCTGCTCTATATCGACGATAATCCGGAGAGCCGCGCGCTGATGGAGGATTTCATCGACGGGGAGCCGGGCTACGAGCTCGAGGTTGCCGCCGATGGCGCGGCGGGCTATCGCCTGGCCTGCGAGCGGCGCCCGGACCTGATCCTGCTCGACCTGAACCTGTCCGGCGAGACCGGCTGGCAAGTCCTGCGCCGGCTGAAGTCGTCGCCGCAGACGATAGCCATTCCGGTGGTCGCGCTGTCGGCGGCCGAGGCGGTCTCGTCGGCCGAGGACGGCCGGCGCGCCGGCTTCACCGCCATGCTGTCGAAGCCGGTCGATTTCACGCGGCTGGGGCAGTTGTTGTCGACGGTGCTGGGGTAGCGATGATGAAGACCTTGCTGGCGCGCAACGCCGATATGCTGGTGACGATGGACGGCGCCCGCCGCGAAATCCGCGGCGGCGGCCTCTATGCCGAAGGCAACCGTATCGTCGCGGTCGGCGCCACCGCCGACCTGCCGGACACCGCGGACGAGGTGATCGACCTCGCCGGGCATATTGTCATCCCCGGCCTGGTCAACACCCATCACCATATGTACCAGAGCCTGACGCGCGTGGTGCCGGCGGCGCAGGATGCCGAGCTGTTCGGCTGGCTGAAGGCGCTCTACCCAATCTGGGCGCGACTGACGCCCGAGATGATCGGGGTCTCGACCCAGGTGGCGATGGCCGAACTGATGCTGTCGGGCTGCACCACGTCGAGCGACCATCTCTACATCTATCCGAACGGCTGTCGCCTCGATGATTCGATCGCGGCCGCTCAGGATATCGGCATGCGTTTCCATGCCTGCCGGGGCGCGATGAGCGTGGGCGAGAGTCAGGGCGGCCTGCCGCCCGACGCGGTGGTCGAGGACGAAGCCGCGATTCTCGCCGATACCCGGCGGGTGATCGAGGCCTATCACGATGGCGCCCGCTTCGCGATGACCCGCGTCGCGGTCGCGCCCTGTTCGCCGTTCTCGGTCAGCCGCGACCTGATGCGCGAGGCCGCCGGCCTGGCGCGGGCCTATGGCGTCTCGCTGCATACCCATCTGGCCGAGAACGTGAACGACGTCGCCTACAGCCGCGAGACATTCGGCATGACCCCGGCCGAATACGCCGAGGATCTCGGCTGGGTCGGGCCGGACGTCTGGCATGCCCATTGCGTCCAGCTCGACGATGCCGGGATCGGCCTGTTCGGGCGTAGCGGCACCGGGGTGGCCCACTGCCCCTGCTCGAACATGCGGCTTGCCTCCGGCATCGCGCCGATCGGGCGGATGCGTGCAGCCGGCGTGCCGGTAGGGCTGGGCGTCGACGGCTCGGCTTCCAACGACGGCGGCAACATGATGGCGGAGATGCGCCAGGCCATGCTCCTGCAGCGCGCGGGCTTCGGCCCCGACGCGATGACCGCACGCCAGGCGCTGGAAATCGCCACCCTGGGCGGCGCCCGCGTGCTGAACCGCGACGACATCGGCGCGCTGGCGCCGGGCATGGCCGCCGATTTCGCCGCCTTCCGGCTCGACGGCATCGGGATGGCCGGCGCGCTGCACGATCCCGTCGCGGCGCTGGTCTTCTGCAATCCCGGCCCGGCGGCCCTCAGCGTGATCAACGGCCGGGTGGTGGTGCGCGACGGCCGGCTGACGACGATCGACCTGCCGGTCGTGATCGAGCGCCACAACCGCCTGGCGCGGTCGCTCGTAGAATAGAGGCCGGCATTCACCTGTTGCTGTCGACGTTGCGCGGTCTGCTGACTGTCGACGCGGCATCCGCCTTGCGCGCACGCTGCGACGTCCGATGGACGGCGGATATGCAGGGACTGGTGATGCAGGGAAGCCTGCGCGTCACCAATCCCTTCCGGTCCCAGGCGTAGGCTTCAGCAGAAATCGCAGCTCTGGCGGGCCTGCGATACCGCGGCCATCAGGCTTTCGACCGGGGCGGCGCCGGGCAGCAGCTGGTTGCCGATGATGAAGGCCGGCGTGCCGTTGATGGCGAGCTTGTCGCCCAGCGCGCGGTTGTCGGCCAGGATCTGGTCGACCTTCGGGTCCTTGATGTCCTGCTTGAGCCGGTCGACGTCGAGGCCGGTCGACTTGGCGATCGAGAGCACCGCATCCTCGCTCAGCGCGGCCTTGTAGTCGTAGAGCGCCTGGTGGAAGGCGTAATACTTGTCCTTCTGGCCGATCAGGGCGGCGACCGCCGCGCGGCTCGCGGTCAGGCTGTCGGGGCCCAGGATCGGGAATTCCTTCAGCACCAGCCGCACGTTCGGATCGCGTTTCAGCATCTCGGCCACCGCCGGCCGCGCCTGCTTGCAGTAGCCGCAGCGGTAGTCGAAGAACTCGACCACGGTGAAGTTGCCGTTCGGGTTGCCCGCGACGAACGAGTTCGGATCCTTGAACAGCGTATCGCGGTTGGCGCGGATCCCGGCCTGGGCGACGCGGTCCTGTTCGACCTGCTGCTTTTCCTTCAGGGCCTGCATAGCCTCGAGCAGCACTTCCGGATTGCGCAGCAGGTAGTCGCGCACGATCTTCTCGACCTTGGCCGTCTCGGGGTCGACCGACTGCGCCTGCGCCATCACGGTCGGGGTGGCGGCGCCGATCAGCGTCAGGCCGAGGACCGCCGCGGCGGCAAGGCGGGGCAGGGTGAAGACGGGCATCGAAGAAATCTCCTGAACGAATGTCGGCCGCGTGTGGCCGTCAATGGCTGCGCACGCGGGCGACGGCATCGCGCCACCCTGCATATAGCACTTCGCGCCGGTCGGCCGCCATCGCCGGCTTGAACGCGCGGTCGAGCGTCCAGGCCGCGGCCGCGGCGGCCGGACCGTCGATCGCGCCGATCCCGATACCTGCCAGGAAAGCGGCCCCCAGCGCTGTGGTCTCCGTCACATGAGGGCGCTCGACGGGCACGTCGAGCTGGTCGGCCAGGAATTGCATCGCAAAGCCGTTGGCGGTCAGCCCGCCGTCGACCCGGAGCCGCGCCGGCTCGGCCATGCCGTCGGCGGTCATCGCCGCGATGAGGTCGCGGGTCTGGTAGCCGATCGCCTCCAGGCAGGCCCGCGCGATCTCGTGCTTGCCGGATGCCCGGGTCAGCCCGATCAGCGCCCCGCGCGCCTCGGCGTCCCAATAGGGAGCGCCCAAGCCCGCGAAGGCGGGAACGAGATAGACCCCGCCGGTATCGGCGACCGCCGCGGCAAGCCCCTCGGTCTCGGACGCATGTCCGACCAGGCCGAGGCCGTCCCGCAGCCATTGCACGGCGGCGCCCGCGATGAAGATCGCGCCTTCCAGCGCGTAGGTCACCTTGCCCTGCAGCCGCCAGGCGACGGTGGTCAGCAGGCGATTGCGCGAGACCACCGGCTTGTCGCCGGTGTTGACCAGGGCAAAGCAGCCGGTGCCGTAGGTCGCCTTGCCCATGCCGGGCTCGAAGGCGGCCTGGCCGAAGGTCGCGGCCTGCTGGTCGCCGGCGATGCCGTGGACGGGCAGGGCGACCCCGAACAGCCCAGGCTCGGTCCAGCCGAAATCGGCGGCGCTGTCGCGCACCTCGGGCAGCAGGGTGGCGGGAATGTCGAACAGGGCCAGCAGGTCGTCGTCCCACCGCTGGCGATGGATGTCGAACAGCATGGTGCGCGCCGCGTTGGTCGCGTCGGTCGCATGCACCCGGCCGCCGGTCAGACGCCACAAGAGCCATGAATCGACCGTGCCGGCGGCCAGTTCGCCGCGCCGGGCGCGTTCGCGCACGCCCGGCACGTGGTCGAGCAGCCAGGCAAGCTTGGTGGCCGAGAAATAGGGGTCGAGCAGGAGGCCGGTGCGTTGGCCCACCAAGCTCTCATGCCCGTCGCGGCGCAGCTTCTCGCAGAGCGGGGCGGTACGCCGGTCCTGCCAGACGATGGCATTGTGCAGGGGCTTGCCGGTCGCGCGCTCCCACAGCACGGTGGTCTCGCGCTGGTTGGTGATGCCGATGGCGGCGATGTCGCGGGCCTCGAGCCCGGCCGCGGCCAGCGCCTGGCGGGCGGCGGCGACGCTGTCGGCGAACAGCCGCTCCGGATCGTGCTCGACCCAGCCGGGGGCGGGATAGACCTGCGGCAGCTCGATCTGGCCGACGCCCTTGATGCCGCCGGCCAGGTCGAAGACGATGGCGCGGCTGGAGGTGGTGCCCTGGTCGAGGGCCAGCAGATGTCGCGGTGCGGTCACGGTTTCAGTTCTTTTTCTTGTCGTCGCGCTGGTTGGACAGATCGTTGGCGATGTCGTTGGCCCGCATCCAGCCGGGCGATCCTTCCGGCAGCAGCCGGATGGCGCGGTCGGCCTGCAGCTTCGCCCCCTTGTTGTCGCCCGACTGATAATACCATTCCGCCGCAGCCGCCGATGCCTCGCCGATCTTGTCCTGGCGGCCATAGGCCTGCGACAGGAGGCGCCAGGCATCGGGGTTTTCCGGCTCGCGCGCCGTCACCTGCTTCAGCACCTCGACGGCGCGGCCGAGGTCGGGCTGGTCACCCTTCTCGACCAGGATCTGGCCGAGCATCAGCTGCAGCAGCGGTTCCTGCGGCGCGATGCGCACGGCCTCGGTCAGTGGCGGCTCGGCCTCCTTGATCCGGCCCGATTCCAGCAGCATCTGGCCCTTCAATTCGAGGAAATAGGGATTCTTCGGCTCGTCCTTCAGCAGGCCGTCGATCTCGGGGATGGCGCGCAGCAGATCGGCCACGCGGTAATAGGCGACGGCTCGGGCGTAACGCGCCGGGATCGAGGTGTCGGTCAGCGGATAGCGGCGCAGGGTCTGGACCAGCGGTTCGGTAAAGGCGAACAGCTTGGCCTGCACCCTCAGGAATTCGTCGTTCAGCGCATTGTCGCGCGCCGGATCCTTGGCGCGGCCGAGCGACACGCGGTTTTCCAGCGCGGCGATGCGCTCGGCCGATACCGGGTGGGACCGCAGATAGGGGTCCTGGCGGCCCACCATGACCGATTCCTCGGCACCGAGAATCTTGAGGAACTGGACCAGGCCCTGCGGGCTTTCCCCGGCCTTGCCCAGGAAACCGATCGCGGCCTGGTCGGCCGAGCTTTCCTGGGTGCGGCTGAAGGCGAGGAACGAGCGCTCGGCCATGCTCTGCCCGCCCAGCATCATACCCATGCCGGCGCTGCCGCCGCCGGCCGCCGCCGCCGCGATGCCGAGCAGAAGGCCTGCGATCTGCAGCGCGGTGGCCTGGCGAATCGCTTCCTCGCTGCGCACCAGATGGCCGCCGGCGATATGGCCGGTCTCATGGGCCAGCACGCCCGCCACCTGATTGAGGTTCTGGGCGCGCAGCAGCAGGCCGGTGAAAATGAAGATGCGCTGGCCGCCGGCGACGAAGGCGTTGATCTGGCGGTCGTTGATCAGGAAGACCTGGACCGCCCCGGGGCTCAGGCCCGCCGCCTCGAAGATTGGCAAGGCGATCCGCCGGATGATAGCTTCCGTTTCCGCGTCGCGAACGAATGACGGCCCCCGCGACTGTCCCCATCCGAGGTTCGCGTTGAAAATCAGGGAAAGAGTGATGACGCCTGCAATGATCCGGGCGACGAGCAACGAAGTTTCTCCAGTTCAAGACCACGCTAAGGAGAGGTCCGGGTCTCGTCAATCCATGCGCGCTGCGGCGGCTGCGCTGTCGATCGTCCTCACCCTGGCCGGTTGCGGCAAGTCCGAGACGGAAAAGCCGGGTGTTCCCGGCATCGTCCGCGGTTTCGGTGGCGGGATTGTGACCGACGAGCCGCGCGCCACGATGATCGGGCTCGACATCCTGTCGGCCGGCGGCACCGCCGCCGATGCCGCGGTCGCCGCCTATTTCGCGCTGGCCGTGACCTATCCCAGCGCGGCGGGCGTGGGCGGCGGCGGGGTTTGCCTGGTGCACGACCCCGACAAGGCCAACGCGGTCCCCGAGTTGCTGGAATTTCCGCGCGTCACCCCGCGCGACGGCGGCACCGTCGCCATTCCCGGCAATATCCGCGGCATGGGCGTGCTGCACGCCAAATACGGCAAGATGCGCTGGGAGAACGTCGTGACCCCCGGCGAGCAATTGGCCCGCGCCGGCTTCCCCGTGTCGCGCGCCTATGTCCGGGCGCTGGAGGAGGTGGCCGGCGTCATCGGTTCCGAGCCCGACATGGCCGACTACATCTACGGCCAGGATCGCCAGCCGCGCCAGGAAGGCCAGCCGATGCGCCAGGACGGCGTCGGCACCGTGCTGGCCGCAGTCCGCGCCGGGGGGGCCGGCGAGTTCTATGTCGGCCAGACCGCGCGCCGCTTCATCGAGGCGGCCAACGCCAAGGGCGGCCGCATCAACCCGGAGGAAATGCGCTCGACCGGGCCGCGCTGGACCCAGGCGACCCGCATCGAGGCGCCGGGCGAGCGCGCGGTCTTTGTGCCGGCCGGCCCGGTCGGCGGC
>JAEYTW010000688.1 GCA_023433835.1 Pseudomonadota bacterium
CCCCCCCCCCCGGGGGAGGGGGCGCCCCCCCCCCCGCCGCCCGCGAGAGGGTATTGAGCAGATACCAGGGGCCGGGCATCTCGCCGACCGGCACCTCGATCAGCACCGGGCCGTCGCCCGTGGCGGCCTCGCGGATGGCGGCGGTCAGCGCCGCCGGCGTCTCGCCCCGCAAGCCGTTCACGCCGCAGGCGCGGGCCAGCGCCACGAAATCCGGGTTGTGCAGGTCCGAGCCGAGATTGCGGCCGAAGGTCTGGGTCTGGATGCGGCGGACATTGCCGAAGGCATCGTCGCGGAACACGACCGTGATCAGCTTCAGCCGGTATTTCGCCGCCGTCGCCAGTTCCTGCAGGCCCCAGCCGAAACCGCCGTCGCCGTTGATCGAGACGACGACCTTGTCCGGGTTGCCGGCGGCGACGCCGAGCGCCGTGTTGAAGCCGTAGCCCAGCGTGCCCTGATAGCCCGGGGTGATCAGCCCGCGCGGCCGGTAGACCGGGTAGGCGATCGAGGCGAGATAGCCCACCTGGGTGAATTCGTTCACCAGGATGCCGTCGTCGGGGATGGCGGCGCGCAACGCGCGGATCCAGCCCATCTGGGGTTCGAGGCGGCCCAGCTGTGCCTCGCACCAGTCGCGGACCTTGCGCCCGGCCGCGGGGCCCGGCCCGGCCGGGGCGCGGGCGGGCAGGGCGGCGGCGAGCTCCGCCAGCCCGATCCGGGCATCGCCGATCAGGTCGATGCCCGCGGGCCGCGGGCCCCCGGTATCGCGGGCGTCGGCATTGAGATAGATGAACTTCGCCTTCGGCGCGGCGATGTCGACCTGGCCGCGCACGTTGACGAAGCGGCTGCCCACCACCAGCACGACATCGGCATGGGGCAGCACGGCACGGCCGCCGAGCGTCGAGAGGGCCAGTGGATCGCGGTCGGACAAGGCACCGCGGCCGTTCTCGGTCATCACCACGGGCGCGCCGAGGCGATGGGCGAGATCGGCGAGGGCTGCCGAACCGCGCGCGGCCAGCACGCCCGACCCCGACCAGATTACCGGAAAGCGGGCATCGGCGAGCAGCGCAGCCGCGCGTTCGACATCGGCTGCCGCGGGGCCGGCCGGCTCAGGGCTTGCGCCGGGGTCGAGCAGCGCCACGGTTTCCTTGGCACGCAGCACGTCGGGGGGCAGTTCGATGGCGACCGGCTGCGGCCGCCCGGTGCGCAGCTGGCGATAGGCTTCGCGCACCAGGCCGGGAATGTCGCCCGGCCGCCGGGCCAGGCCCGACCATTTGGTGACGCTTTCCAGCAGGCGCGATTGCTGCGGCACCTCGTGCAGCAGGCCGAGGCCCTGGCC
The DNA here is from genome assembly GCA_023433835.1 of Pseudomonadota bacterium. Lineage (GTDB taxonomy): Bacteria > Pseudomonadota > Alphaproteobacteria > Ferrovibrionales > Ferrovibrionaceae > JAFKFH01. The sequence goes on from JAEYTW010000688.1 coordinate 1,334, forward strand.
GATGCTGCCCAGCGGAATCTGGCCGGCCAGGCAGATGACCGGCGACGAGCAGGCATAGGCGGTGGCAAGCCCGGCCATGGCGTTCAGCAGGCCCGGCCCCGGCACCACCATGCAGATGCCGGGCTCGCCGGTCGAGCGGGCATAGCCGTCGGCCATGTAGGACGTTGCCTGTTCGTGCCGCGGCACGGTGAAGCCGACCCGGTCGCCGACGTCGATCAACGCGTCGACCGCCCAGTCGAGCTGCACGCCGGGCAGGCCGAAGATCTGGCGGGCGCCTTCGCGGGCCAGCTGCTGCGCCAGGGCCTGGCCGCCGGTCAGTTCGGTTTCGGTCATCACGCGGTCTCCTGTAACGGGGCATGGCAGGCGGCGAGGCCGCCCGACGATACGGGGGCGAGCGGCGGCGCCATCGTGGCGCAACGCCGCATCAGGGCGGGATCGGCTGCCGCGATCGGGCAGCGCGGATGGAAGGCGCAGCCGGTGGGCGGGGATTGCGGATCGGGGATTTCACCGGCCAGCCGGGCGGGGTTGGCGCCGATCCGCCTGGGATCGGGCACGGCGGCGAGCAGGCCGGCGGTGTAGGGATGGGCCGGGCGGCCGAACAGCCGGTCGCGGGTCGCGGTCTCGACGATGCGGCCGAGATACATCACCGAGACGGTATCGCTGACATGGCGCACCGCGGCGAGGTCGTGGCTGATGAACAGATAGGAAAGATTGCCCTCGCGCTGCAGACCCTTCAGCAGGTTGAGGATTGCGGCCTGGACCGAGACGTCGAGGGCCGAGGTGACCTCGTCGAGGATCAGTACCGGCGCGCCGGTCGCCAGGGCGCGGGCGATGGCGATGCGCTGGCGCTGGCCGCCTGAGAACTGGTGCGGATAGCGGACGCCGAGCGCCGGGTCAAGGCCGACGCGGGCGAGCAGGGCGGCCGCCTCGGCCCGCCGGCCCGACGGCCTGAGACCAGGGCGGCGCAGGGCCAGGGCCTCGTCGAGCATCGCCGCGATCGTCATGCGCGGGTTCAGCGAGGCATAGGGATTCTGGAACACCATCTGCACCGGCAAGGCGCGGGGCGCGTCGAGGGCGCGGCCGTCGAGCGTCACGCGCCCGCCGGCCCTTGGGGCCAGCCCGACGATGGCACGGGCCAGCGACGACTTGCCCGAGCCGGATTCGCCGACCAGGCCATGGGTGGTGCCGGGCGGGATACCGAGGCTCGCCTCCTTCACCGCCGTCATCCGGCCATAGCGCACCGAGAGGCCGTCGAGCACCAGGCCGGTCATGACACCGCCATCCAGCAGGCGGCGCGATGCCGGTCGCCGACCGCCGCAAGCGCCGGCGCCGCCTGACCGCAGCGCGCGACGGCGTC
>JAEYTW010000462.1 GCA_023433835.1 Pseudomonadota bacterium
GGTGCTGGGCCGCATGGCCGAGGACGGGTTGATCACCGCTTCGGCGGCGCGGATGGCGCAGGGCGAGCCGATTTCGGTGCAGCGCTGAAAATTCTGGCCCCGCTGTCGGTACCGGGCGGCCGCAGCCGTCCTCGGATCAGGACGACCTGATCAGGAGAGACGCGATGCCGATCCGCCAGAAGATCATTCCCAATCTGTGGTTCGACCACAATGCCGAGGAGGCGGTGAATTTCTACCTTTCCGTCTTCGCCGATTCCCGCATCGACAGCATCACCCGCCACGGCGACGGCGGGCCGGGCACGCCGGGCAGCGTGGTGGCCATCGCCTTCACCCTGGAGGGGCAGTCGTTCGCGGCGATCAACGGCGGCCCCTATTTCAAGATGAACGAGGCGGTCTCGCTGTTCGTCGACTGCGCCGATCAGGACGAGATCGAGCTGATGTGGGCCAGGCTGTCGCCTGGCGGCACCGAGAAGGATTGCGGCTGGCTGACCGATCGCTTCGGCGTCACCTGGCAGGTCAATTCCCAGGCCGTCATCGCCATGCTGCAGGATCCGGATACGGCGCGCGCCACCCGGGTGATGAAGACGATGATGACGATGAAGAAGATCGATCTGCCGCGGCTGCGGCAGGCCTATGACCGGGAGTAGCGCTGCCGCATGATCACCTTCCAGACCCTGGCCGATTATGCGCTGACCGAGATTTCCGCGCTGATGAACCGGACCTATGAGGGCTACGCCATCGCGGTCAGCTTCGCACCGGCCAGCCTTGCTGCCCGGATGGCGGCCGATCACGTCGATCTCCTGGAAAGCTTCGTGGTCAAGGTCGACGGCGTGCCGATGGGCGTGGCGCTGTTGGCGCGGCGGGGGCTCGCGTCGCGCCTTGCCGCCTTCGGCATCGTGCGGGAGGGGCGGGGCGCCGGGCTGGGGCGCGCCGCCGTCACCCATATGCTGGACCGGGCCCGGGCGCGCGGCGATGCCGGCATGCAACTCGAGGTGCTTGCCGACAACGGCGCGGCGATCGCGCTGTACGAGGCCTGCGGCTTTCGCCGGTCGCGCACGCTGCTGAGCCATGAGAGCGGACCGGGACGGGGTGAGGCCGATGCGATAGCGTTGATGCCGATCGAGGTGTCGCGGGCGGTCGGGCTGCTGCAGGCATTCTCCGACGACAACCTGCCCTGGCAGATCGCACCGGCCGCGTTCTCGGGCCTGCCCCCGCACCTGACGGCGCTGACCGACGAGGACCGCTCGGGCGTCGCGCTGGTCGATGCCACGGCGCCGGATGTCCGGCTGGTCAGCCTGGCGGTCGATCCCGGGCGGCGCGCCCGCGGCCTCGGCGCGGCGATCGTCCTTGCCCTGCAAGGCCATTTCGCCCGGCGCCGGCTGGTCACCGCGCCGCTGATCCCCGAGGGGCCGGCCACCCGGCTGCTCGAACGGGCCGGCTGGCTGCTGCGCCCGCTGAAGCAATACGAGATGGTCAGGCCCTTGCCTGGATCCGCTGGCTGAGCCAGACGCTGCCGATCACCGCGGCGATCCCGGCCAGTTGCAGCGGCGCCAGGCTTTGCCCGAGGAAAAGCCAGCCGAGCAGCACGGCGGCGGTCGGGCTCAGGAAGCCCAGCGAGGCGGCGACCGAGGGTTCGAGGCGCAGGACGCCGCGGAACCAGACGATGTAGGTCAGGGCCGCGCCAACCAGGCCGAGCCACAGGAAACCGCCGATATTGGCCAGGGTCAGCGGCGGCAGGGCCGGTTCGAACGCCAGGGCCGCGGGCACCAGCAGCAGGCCGCCGGCGGCGAGTTGCCAGGCGGTGAAGGTGAGCAGCGAGACCGGCGGCTGCCATTTGCGGCTGAACACCGTGCCGCAGGCCATCGATACCGCCCCGGCCAGGCCCGCCGCCACGCCGATCGGATCGAGCTGCGCGGCGGGTGTCATCACCAGCAGCGCGACGCCGCCGAGGCCGGTGGCGGCGGCCAGGATCGCCAGCGGCCGGACGGCCTTGCCCAGGAAGGCGCGCGCCAGGAAGATGACGATCAGCGGCTGGATCGCGCCGACCGTCGCCGCGACGCCGCCGGGCAGGCGATAGGCCGAAACGAACAACAGGATCCAGAAGGCGGCGAAGTTGAACAGGCCGAGCAGGAAGATGCGCGGCCACCAGATGCCGGTCGGCAACTGGCGGACGAGCAGCAGAAGCAGCAGCCCGGCCGGCAGCGCGCGCAGCATCGCGACGGTGATCGGATAGCCGGCCGGCAGAAATTCGGTGGTGACGATATAGGTCGACCCCCAGATCGCCGGGGCGATCGCGGTGATCAGCAGGTCGCGGTTCAGTGCCATGGTTGGCAGCTTAGACAATTCACGCCCGGTCGATGATCCGCTATATCGTGAAGACATAATTCACTGACAGTGAATGATCGATGGATCGCCTGACCGCCCTGACCGTGTTCCGTTGGATCGTCGATACCGGCAGCCTGGCTGCCGCCGGGCGGCGCCTCAGGCTGTCGCCGGCGGCGATCTCGAAGAACCTGGGCGAGCTGGAGGCGCATCTGCAGGTGCGGCTGATCAACCGCACCACCCGGCGGATGAGCCTGACCGAGGCCGGCGCGCTGTATTACAAGCACGTCGCCCAGGTCCTCGACGATCTCGACGCGGCCGACCGGGCGCTGGGGCCCATGCAGCAGATACCGGCCGGCACGCTGCGGGTGGCGGCGCCGATGACGGTGACCCTGGTCTGCCTGTCGGCGGCGATCCCGCGCTTCCTGACGCGCTATCCGCAGATATCGCTCGACCTCAATCTCGACGACCGGCGGGTCGACGTGATCAAGGAAGGCTACGACATCGCCATCCGCGGCAGCGACAATCTGGAGGATTCGAGCCTCGCCGCCCGCCGGCTGATGGTGATGCGCCATGTGCTCTGCGCCGCGCCCGGCTATTTCGAGGCTCATGGCGAGCCGCTGGTGCCGGAAGACCTGCGCCGGCATGTCTGCGTGCAATTCATGCTGTCGGGCCATGCCGCGCAGTGGGAATTCCGCCGTGGCGACGAGGTGGCGCGGATCGGCATCGACGGCCGCTACAAGGTGACGTCGAGCCTGGCGGTGCGCGATGCGCTGCTCGCCGGCTTCGGCCTCAGCCTGATCCCCGAACCCTATGTGCGCCAGGATCTCGCGGCCGGGCGCCTGCGCGCGGTGCTGACCGGCTGGACCATGGTCGAGACTGCGGTCTACGCCGTCTTCCCGTCGCGCCGCTACCTGGTGCCGGCCCTGCGCGCCTTCCTTGATTTCCTGACCGGGGAATTCAACGCGCAATGATGGGTTGGGTGGCGCTTGAAACTGAGCCGCGGCGCATAATCCAACGATCGTCAGGGTACCGGACGTCAGGTTCGCGGCGACGGCTAGCCTTCTTGACGGGCAGAACGTCCTTGCACTTTTTCGCGCGCTGGGGCACCTCGCTTTGCCCACCCCGTCTCAGGAAGGCTGTCGGACCGTGGATTCCATCGTCGTCGTCTCGGGCCTGGAAAAGACCTATGCCAGCGGCCATCATGCGCTGAAGAAGGTCGACCTCACCATTCGCCGTGGCGAGATCTTTGCGCTGCTCGGCCCGAACGGCGCGGGCAAGACCACGCTGATCGGCATCATTTGCGGGCTGGTGCGGCCGACTGCCGGCACGGTCACCGTGGGCGGCCACGATATCGCGCGCGACTACCGCGCGGCGCGCACCCGCATCGGCCTGGTGCCGCAGGAACTGTCGACCGACATGTTCGAACGGGTGTGGGACACCGTCAGCTTCAGCCGCGGCCTGTTCGGCAAGCCCCGCGATCCCGCGCTGATCGAACGCGTGCTGCGCGATCTGTCCCTGTGGGACAAGAAGGACACCAAGATCGCGGCGTTGTCGGGCGGCATGAAGCGGCGCGTGCTGATCGCCAAGGCGCTGTCGCACGAACCCGACATCCTGTTCCTCGACGAACCGACGGCGGGCGTCGACGTCGAATTGCGCCGCGACATGTGGGCGATGGTGCGCCGGCTGCGCGAGCGTGGCGTGACCATCATCCTGACCACGCACTACATCGAGGAAGCCGAGGAGATGGCCGACCGGATCGGGGTGATCGCCAAGGGCGAGGTCATCCTGGTCGAGGAGAAGGCCGCGCTGATGGCCAAGCTCGGCCAGACCCGCGCCTCGATCGGCCTGACCCGGCCGCTGGCCGCGATCCCGGCCGGGCTGGCCGATCTGCCGCTCAACCTGTCGGCCGACGGCCAGACCCTGTCCCTGACCGTCAAGGGCGCCAGCGCCGAGGCCGAGGCGGGGGTGGCCGACCTCGTGCGGCGGCTGTCGGCGCTGGGCCTCGATTTCAAGGCGATCGACATCAGCCGGTCGTCGCTCGAAGATATTTTCGTCGACCTGGTGGGCCAGCGGTCATGAATGTCTACGCTATCAGCGCGATCTATCTGTTCGAGCTGCACCGCACCTGGCGCACGCTGCTGCAGAGCATCGCGACCCCGGTCATCTCGACCGCGCTCTATTTCGTCGTGTTCGGCGCCGCGATCGGCGCGCGCATGACCGCGGTCGACGGCGTCAGCTACGGCGCCTTCATCGTGCCGGGGCTGATCATGCTGACCCTGCTCAGCGAGAGCATGTCGAATGCCTCGTTCGGCATCTACATGCCGCGCTTCACCGGCACGATCTACGAACTCCTGTCGGCACCGGTTTCGGTGACCGAGGTGCTGCTGGGATATGTCGGCGCGGCGGTGACCAAGTCGGTGATCCTGGGGCTGATCATCCTGATCACCGCGCGGCTGTTCGTGCCGTTCGGCGTCTTGCACCCTTTCGCGATGATCGCGATGCTGATCCTGATCTCGCTCAGTTTCAGCCTGTTCGGCTTCATCCTCGGCGTCTGGGCCGACGGATTCGAGAAGCTGCAGATCATGCCGATGATGGTGGTGACGCCGCTGACCTTCCTGGGCGGCACGTTCTATTCGATCGAGATGCTGCCGCCGTTCTGGCAGACCGTCGCCCTGTTCAACCCGGTGGTCTACCTGGTCTCGGCCTTCCGCTGGACCTTCTTCGGCATCGCCGACGTCCGCGTCGGCATCAGCATCGCGATGATGGCCGCCTTCATGGTGGCCTGCATCGGCATCATCGTCTGGATCTTCCGGACCGGCTATCGCCTGCGGAACTGACGCGATGATCCAGATCATGACCCTGCTGCTCGGACCGCAGGCCCTGCGCCGCCGCTGGTGGGTCGTGGGCGGCTTCGGCGCGCTGTGGTTCGCCGTCGGCCTGTTCTTCTTCGCCAATGCGATGTTCGACGAATTCCGCATCGCCCCGCGCTGGTTTGCCCTGCCGCTGCTGATCGACGGTGCGCTCAGCCTGATCGCGGTGATCCCGACGCGCGGCACGGCGCGGCGCATCCGGCTGATCAAGGCAGGCGTGTTCCTGCTGCTGGGCGTGCTGGTGCTGACCACGCGCCATGCCGGCCTGCTGATCGGCATCATCATCGGCCTGGCGCTGATGGCCGATGCCGCCTGGCGCGGCGCCTCGGCCCATGTCGTGCGGTTCCAGGGCTGGCGCGTCTCGCTCGGCTATGCCGTGTTCGAATTCATCATGGGGCTGTGGTCGCTGGTGCCCTGGCCGACCTATTACGAAGGCGAGATCGGCGCCGATATCGGCCTCTTGCTGATGATGTCGGCGGTCAACATCTGCCTGATCGCCCGTGCGCTGCAGCGCCTGCCGGCCTCCGGCCCGGTCCATCCCCGCGGCAACCACGACGAGGTGGCGACCGTCCATGTCTGGACGCCGACGGGCAGCCTGCCGTCGCCGGTGCAGAACATGGTCAGCCGCTATGTCGCGGCCGTCGACGCCTCGGGCAATATCTCGACCGGCCACGCCGCGCTGGAACTGGCGCCCGACCTCTATGTCAGCCACTACCCGGCGGTCGAGATCGACCGCTCGGGCGCCGATTTCGCCCGCGTGCTGCGCGCCACGGCCGACAACAACGTTGCCGGGCGGTTCCTGCCGTCCTATGCCGAGGAAAGCGCCGAGTGGGTCGCCTCGACCTTCCAGATCCCGATCCACGGCATCGACGGCACCGCCCTGCGCGCCTTCTGGGCGCTGTACCGTCAGGACGAGACCTACAACCTGACCAGCCGCAACTGTTCAAGCTCGGTGGCGCGCAGCCTCGATGCCGGGCTGGAAGGTTTGTTCCGGCCGCTGGCCGACCGCCCGTTCTTCCTGATCCGCCTGGCCCTGCTGCCGGAAACCTGGGTCGCCGGCTTCATCCGCCAGCGGGCCCAGGCCATGGCCTGGACCCCGGGCCTCGTGCTCGACTACGCCCGGGCGCTGACCGCGATCATCGCCCTGGGCCAGCGCTGGCGCTGATCGCCCGCCATACCTTCTCCGGCGTCAGCGGCATGTCGAGGCCGGTGACGCCCAGCGGCGACAGGGCGTCGAGCACCGCGGACACCACCGCGGCCGGCCCGGCGATGGCGCCGGCCTCGCCGCAGCCCTTCACGCCCAGGGGATTGTTCAGGCAGGGCGTCACCACCGATTCGATCTTCATCGGCGGCAGGTCGTCGGCCCGTGGCAGCGCATAATCCATCAGCGAGCCGGAGAGCAGCTGGCCGCTGCCCGCGTCGAACACGCAATGCTCCATCAGCCCCTGGCCGACGCCCTGCGCCAGCCCGCCATGGATCTGGCCCTCGACGATCATCGGGTTCATCTGGTTGCCGAAATCGTCGATCGCGGCCAGCGCCACCACGGTGACGCGGCCGGTTTCGGGATCGACCTCGACCTCGCAGATATGGCAGCCATAGGGGAAGGTGAAATCCGGCGGCTCGAACCAGGTGGTCTCTTCCAGCCCCGGCTCCAGCTTGTCCAGCGGATAGTCGATCGGGTTGTAGGCCGCCGCGGCGATCTCCTGGAAGCTGCGCGACAGGTCGGTGCCGGCCACCGTGAAGCGGCCGTCGGCAAAGACGATGTCGCCGACCTCCGCCTCCATCAGATGGGCGGCGATCTTGCGGCCCTTCGCGATCACCTTGTCGAGCGACAGCTTCATCGCCGAGCCGCCGACGGCCAGCGAGCGCGAGCCGTAGGTACCGATGCCGTAGGCGACGCGATCGGTATCGCCGTGCACGATCTCGATGCGCTCGAACGGCACGCCCAGCGTGTCGGCGACGATCTGGGCATAGACCGTCTCGTGGCCCTGGCCGTGGGTATGGCTGCCGGTCATCACGGTGATGCTGCCGGTCGGGTTGACGCGGACCTGGCCGACCTCGTATTGCGCACCGCGGCAACCCTGCTCGGCCAGCATCTTCGATGGGCCCATGCCGCAGGCTTCCATGTAGTAGGCGAAGCCGAGGCCGCGATAGTGGCCCCGCGTCAGGGCTTCCGCCCGGCGTGCCGGCAGCCCGGCGAAATCGGCAAGTTCCACCGCGCGGTCGAGCAGCGTGTGGAAATCGGCGACGTCATAGGTCCACAGCAGCGGCGTCTTGTAGGGAAAGGCCTCGGCCGGGATCAGGTTGCGCCGGCGGATCTCGACCCGGTCGATACCCATCTCGCGCGCCGCGGCATCCATCGCGCGCTCGAGCACGTAGGTGCATTCCGGCCGCCCGGCGCCGCGATAGGCGTCGACCGGCTGGGTATTGGTGAAGGCCGCGCGGATCCGGCAATGCACCGCCCGCACCTTGTAGGGTCCGGGAAACGGATAGGCGTAGAAGAACGACGGGATGGCCGGCGCGAAGGTCGAGAGATAGGCGCCCATGTTGGCCGTGGTCTCGACGCGCAGGCCCCGGACGACGCCGTCGGCATCGAGCGCCAAGGCCACCCGGGTGACATGGTCGCGGGCATGGGTGTCGGAGAGATAGGCTTCGGTGCGATCGGAGATCCACTTCACCGGCCGATTCAGCCGGTGGCTCGCCACCATCACCAGCACCTCTTCGGCATAGTGATAGATCTTCATGCCGAAGCCGCCGCCGACATCGGGCGAGACGACCCGGATCTTTTCCTCCGAAAGCCCGAGCGTCGCGGTCGCCAGCAGCACGCGGATGACATGCGGGTTCTGGTTCGAGGTGTAGAGGGTATGGCGATCGGTCGTGGCGTCGTAATGGCCGATCGTGCCGCGCGTCTCCATCGGCGAGGCATGGATGCGGTTGTTGATCAGGTCGACCGTCGTGACATGCGCCGCTGCGGCGAAGGCACGGTCGACCGCCGCCGCATCGCCGACCGACCAGTCGTAGCACAGATTGCCGCCCGGCCAGATCGGCGCGGCATCGGCATCGAGCGCGGTGGCGAGGTCGACGGCCGACGGCAGTACGTCGTACTCGACCACGATCGCCTCGGCGGCATCCAGCGCGGCGGCGCGGGTTTCGGCCACCACGAACGCGACGGGATCGCCGACATGGCGGACGCGGTCGGTGGCGAGCACCGGATGGGGCGGCTGGGCCATCGGCGGATCGCATGGCACGATCCAGCCGACCGGCAGGCCGCCGACCTCGCCGAGATCGCGCGCCGTCAGGACCGTCAGCACGCCCGGCATGCCCTCGGCCGCCGCGGTATCGAGGCGGCGGATGACGGCATGCGCGTGGGGCGAGCGCAGCACGACGCCCCAGGCCAAGCCGGGCAGGGCGATGTCGTCGACATAGCGGCCGGTACCGGTAAGGAAGCGGCGATCCTCCTTGCGGGCCTGGCGGCGGCCGATCAGCGGTTCCCCGGTCATGTGATGTCCTTCAGCGCTGGAAGCGGTGGCGCAACTGGTCGGCAATCACGGCACAGACCAGCAGCGTGCCGAGCACCACCATCTGCAGGTAGGATCCGATCGAGGCGAGGTTCATGCCGTTCTGGACCAGGCCGATGAAGATCGCGCCGAGCACGACGCTGCCGACCCGGCCCATGCCGCCGCGCAGCGAGACGCCGGCGATGACGCAGGCCGCGATCGATTCCAGCGCCACGGTACCGCCGAGATTGGCCTCGCCGCTTTCGGTGCGGGCGGTGAGCAGCAGGCCGGAGACGGCGGCGAGCAGCGCGCAGATGATATAGGCGGCAAGCAGCACGCGCCTGGTCTCGATGCCCGACAGGGCCGCCGCCTTGGCATTGCCGCCGACCGCGTAGAAGTAGCGGCCGAGCGCGGTGCGTTCGAGCAGCAGCAGGGCGGCGAGGATCGCGATCAGGCAGATCACCACCGGGGTGGGGATGCCCAGTACCGTGCCGAAGCCCAGCACGTCGGAGAATTCCGGCGGCAGGCCGGAGACCGGCACGCCGCCGGTGAGATACAACGCGAGGCCGAAACCCACGGACTGCACGCCCAGCGTCATGATGAACGGCGACACGCCGAAATAGGCGATGCCCACGCCGTTGACCAGCCCGACACCCGCAGCCGCCAGCAACCCCGCGGCACAGCCGCCCAGGATCGCGATCCAGGCGGCGTCGGGCAGGTCGGCGCCGATCGCGGTCATTGCCATTGCCGCCACGACCGAGGTCAGCGCGATGATGGTGCCGACCGACAGGTCGAACCCGCCGGTGACCAGGGCCAGCATCTGGCCCAGCGCCACCAGGATCAGATAGACCGACTGGCGCAGCAGGTTGGTCAGGTTCTGGAGGGTCAGGAACTGGTCCGACAGGCCGGTGAACACGGCGAGTGCCGCGATCATCAGGATCGGCAGCACGCCGATGCGGAAGAAGATCACGGCGAAGCGTTCGGCCAGGGCTTGCGGGCGGGCGATCTCGGGCGCGGGCGACGTGGTCGTGGATTTCATGACGCGATCTCCGCGCTGTGGTCGAAGAAATGCCGCAGGACGGCGGTTTCGGTGATCTCAGGGCCGCTCAGCTCGGCGGTGACGCGGCCGCCCGCCATGACGTAGAGGCGGTGGGAGAGATGCATGACCTCGGGCAGGTCGGACGAGATCACGACGACGGCGGCGCCACTCTCGGCCAGCTCCTTGATCAGGGCGTAGAGCGTGGCGCGCGTGCCGACGTCGACGCCGACGGTCGGCTCGTCGAAGACGTAGAGGGCGATGTCGGTCGACAGGCCCTTGGCGAACAGGGCCTTCTGCTGGTTGCCGCCCGAGAGCAACCCGACCGGGCGGCCGAGATTGCGGTCGGCGAGATCGACGCGACGGGCCAGCTGGCGGGCTGTCGCCCGCTCGGCCCGCGGCGACAGGCCGAACGGCCAGGCGCGGTGGCGCGGATCGCGCAGCGCCGGCAGCGTGATGTTGGCGCGTGCCGGGAACGATAACACCAGGCCGTCCTCGCGCCGGTCGGGCGGCAAATAGAAGAAGCCGGCGCGCCACATCGCCGAGGGGCGCGGCTTGGGTTGAGCCTGCCCGCGGAACCGGACCGTGCCGCCGGTCAGCCGGTCGGCACCGAAGGCGGCGCGCATCACTTCCGACTTGCCGCAGCCGACCAGCCCCGCGATGCCGACGACCTCGCCCCGCCGCACGGTCAGCGAGGCGCCGGCGACGCCCGACGCGGTCGAGACGGCGTCGAGCTCCAGCATCACCTCGCCGGGCTTGTGGGCGATGGCCGGGTAGATCTCGGCGATGGCGCGGCCGGCCATCATCTCGATCAATTGCTGTTCGGGAATACGGGCATCGACGGTTGCGACATGGCGGCCGTCGCGCAGCACGGTGATGCGGTCGGCGATCCGCCGGATTTCCTGCAGGCGATGGGTGATGTAGAGGATGCCGATGCCCTGCGCGCGCAACTGGTCGACCAGGGCGAACAGCCGGTCGGTTTCCTTCTCCGACAGCGAGGCGGTCGGCTCGTCGAGGATCAGGAGCTTCAGGTCGCCGCGGAAAGCCTTGGCGATCTCGACCATCTGCTGCTGGGCGCGGCCGAGCCGGCCGACGGGCAGGTCGACGTCGATGTCGAAGCCGATGCGGGCGAGCAATTCGCGGGCCATGGCGCGCTGGCGCCGCGGCTGCAGCAGGCCGAAGCGCCGCGGCTCGTCGCCGAGGAACAGGTTCTCGGCCACAGACAAGGTCGGTACCAGCGAGAATTCCTGGAATACGGCCGAGATGCCGCGGGCGCGGGCGTCATGGACCGAGGCGAAGGTGACCGGCTCGCCCTCGAAGCGGACTTCGCCCGAGGTCGGCTGGTGCACGCCGGCGACCAGCGAGATCAGCGTCGACTTGCCGGCGCCGTTCTCGCCGAACAGCACATGGACTTCGCCGCGTTCCAAGGTGGCGCTGACGCCGTCGAGCGCGCGGACACCCGGAAACTGCTTGGCGACGTTGACGAGTTCGAGCAGGGGCGCGGTCATCGGATCCATGCCGGCTGGGGGTTCACAGGCATCTGACTTGCCAGAAAGCGCCGTCATTCCGGCCGCAGCGAAGCGGAGAGCCGGAATCCAGGGTAAGCGCGGTGCCGTTTGCGACGCCCTTGCCCTGGATTCCCGCTTTCGCGGGAATGACGACGACTCTGTAAGTCATCATCATCAGCTTGAAGTCAGCGCCCAGGCCTTGCCGGGGCGTCCCCATGCAGGGACGCCCCGAGGCGATCAATTGACCGAGAACACCGGCTTGAACGTCGCCGGCGGCAGGATCGAGGAACGCGGCACCGACTTCACGTTGCTCGAATCGACCACGAAGATCTTCGGTCCGACGTGGCGGATGACATCCTTGCCTTCCAGCAAGCGCACGGCCTGGTCGATGGCGATGCGGCCCTGGATGACCATCGAGTCGGCCGGGGCGGCCATGATGCGGCCGCGCTCGATGCCGGAATAGACGTCGGGGGTCATGTAGAAGGCCAGGAGCTTGACCTTGCCTTCGAGGTTACGCGCCCGGACGATGCCCTGCGCCGCCTCGGCGGTGACGGCCGTGCCGGCGACATAGGCGAGGTCGGGATTGGCCTGCAGCACGTCCTCGACCAGCTTGGACTGGGCTTCCTTGCCGGTATCGCCGTATTTCGGCTCCAGCACCTCGAGGGCCGAACCCTTGACCGCATCCATGAAGCCCTTATGCGCGGCTTCGACCCAGCCCGCGCCGGCAGGGCCCGGGAACCAGCCGACCTTGGCTTTCTTGCCGCCCGCGGGGTGCAGCTTGGCGAGGTATTCGCCGGTCGACTGGCCCATCGTGTAGAACGAGACCAGCGACTTGGCCGAGATATCGGGTGAATTGATCCCGTTGACCAGGTCGATCACCGGGATCTTCTTGGCGGCCGCGGCCTTGACCACGTTGTTCAGGCCGTCGGCCGAGATCGCGCCGATGACCAGCGCGTTCGCCCCGCCGGCCATGCAGTCTTCCAGCTGCGAGATCTGCTTGGCCAGATTGGTGTAGCCGCCGGCCTCGACCACCTGCAGCTTGACGCCCTCACGCTTGGCTTCCTCGACCACGCCGTAATCGACGCCGAGCCAGTAGGCATCCTTCATGTGGGGGAAGGAGACGCAGATGTTCCACTTCTTCTCGGCCTTGGCCAGCGGCACGTAGGTCGTGGCGCTGAGCTTGCCGTCGGCGGCGAACGGCGGGGTGGTGATCTCGGCGGGGTAGGGGAACCAGTCGGCGGCGAGCGCCGGGCCGGCGATCAGCATGCCGCCGGCGAGCGCCAGGGCCAGGGTCTTCTTGTTCATGGTAGCCTCTCCTGTTTTCGAGCGTGTTCTAAAGGGCAAGACTGGCGCGCAGGCGGTCCAGGCGGGCGGCGCGTTCGGCGCGCGCCACCAGGGCGGCCTTCATGTCGACGGGAACGAAGCGGGCCTTGTGGTTGGGCTGCATCTGGCCGATGCGGTCGAGGTCGGCCGAGATGACGGTGCCGACCATCATGTAGCCGCCGCCCGACACGGCATCGCGATGCAGCACGATCGGTTCGAGGCCGGCCGGGACCTGGATCGATCCGATCGGATAGCAGGCATCGACGATGTTGGAGGGGTCGGAACCCGCGCCGAACGGCTGGGTGCGGGCGACGAACTCGAGCGGCCGGCCGCCGCGATAGCGATAGCCGATGCGGTCGGCCTCGGGTGCCACCGACCAGCTGTCCGCATAGAATGCCTCCATCGAGGCCGGCGTGACCCGGTGGTCGTAGAGGCCGGGCACCACCCGCAGCTCGACCGATTTTTCCAGCACCGGCTGCAGCGCCGGATCGAGGCTGCGTCCGGCCGGCACGGCGCGGGCTTCGCCGACCGGCAGCACGTCGCCGGGTGCCAGCTTGCGGCCCTGATAGCCGCCGAAGGCGCCGAGGCCGTAGGTCGACCGGCTGCCCAGCACCACCGGCACGTCGATGCCGCCGGCGACGGCGAGATAGGCGCGCGCTCCGCCCTTCAGGAATTCGAAGGACAGGACCTGGCCGGCCTTCACCGCCAGCGCCGTGTTGCAGGTCTGCGCCACGCCGTCGAGCCTCGGGGTCATCACCGCGCCGGCCACCGCGATCACGGCGTCGCGGCGGAAGGCGAGTTCCGGCCCCAGCATGGTCAGTTCCAGTACCGCCGCACCCTCGTCGTTGCCGACCAGCAGGTTGGCGGCGCGGAACGAATACTGGTCCAGCGCGCCCGAAGGCGGGATGCCCAGGTGGTAATAGCCCGCGCGGCCGGCATCCTGGACCGAGGTGGCCAGGCCCGGCTTGATCACCTCAATGGCCATGGAGCACCTCCGTCAGGCCCTGGTTGTAGGCAGTGGGATTCGCGAGGAATTTCTTCAGCGAGAATTCAACCGGGCGGATCAGCAGGTCGAAGCGCCCGGCCTCGACCTCGGCCAGGGCCGCGTCATAAGCGGCGCGGTCGATCGGCTTGAACTTGACGATGTCGCCCGGCCGGAAGAAACACATGAAGTCGCTTAAGTAGGGCAGGCCCTGCGCCGGATCGAAGATCGGTGCCGGCGTCACGCCGAACATCTGGTAGCCGCCGGCACCGCGCACCGAATAGATGCAGCCGAAACAGCCGCCATGGCCGATGGTGAGCTTCGGGGTGTCGGTGCGCGGGCGGACGTATTTCGGCACCTCGATCTGCTTCTGCCGCTCGACCATCTGGAACATGAAGGGCAGGCCGGCGACGAAACCGACCATCGACACGAACCAGGGCGCGCCGGCATGGGCCGCGATGAAGGCGTCGACGCCGTCATAGCCGTTGATGCGCGCGGCATATTGCAGGTCGGTCGAGCTCGGATCCTGATGGCGGTCGCGGAAGCGGCCTTGCGTCTCGTTGGTCCAGGGATCGTTGTAGAGCACCGGGATCTCGATGATCCGGGTCTTCAGCTCGATCTCGGCCTCGCCCAGGTCGGCCTCGATGCCGCGCACCAGGTCGAGCACCGCGTCGGGCGCGATGACGTCGGGGTCGAAGCGGATCTGGTAGGACGCGTTCGCCGGGCAGATGTCGGTGATGCCGGCTATCTTGCGGTCACGCACCGCCCCGGTGATCGCCATGCCCTTGAAGAAGGCGTCGAGCGACATTTCCTCGTCGAGTTCGACGAACAGATGCTCGTCACCCCCGAAACTGTAGCGTGCCGGCCTAGGCGCCATGGCCAAACCCCCTTTTTCTTCGCCGTCAGGCGGATGGTTGCATCCAGCGTTCGAGCCAGTTGGTGTCGACCCGTCCCGCCCGGACGTCGGGGTCGTCGACCAGCCGGCGGTGCAGCGCGGCCGTGGTCTTCACGCCGTCGATGCGCAGTTCGTCGAGCGCGCGGCCCAGCCGGTTCAGCGCGGCCTCGCGCGTCTCGTCCCAGACGATCAGCTTGGCCAGCAGCGAGTCGTAGAACGGCGGGATGGCGTAGCCGGGATAGAGCATCGAATCGATGCGGATGCCGGGCCCGCCGGGCCAGGTCAGCCCCTCGATGCGGCCGGGATTGGGCGCGAAGTTCCTATCCGGATCCTCGGCGTTCAGCCGCACCTCGATGGCATGGCCGCGCCGGACGATATCATCTTGCACCAGCCCAAGCCGCGCGCCGCCGGCGACTTTCAGCATCTCGCGCACCAGGTCGATGCCGGTGATCATCTCGGTGATCGGATGCTCGACCTGGATGCGGGTGTTCATCTCGATGAAGAAGAAGTCGCCCGTATCCGCGTCGTAGAGATATTCCAGCGTGCCGGCACCCGAATAACCGACCGCCTCGGCCAGCCGCACGGCCGAGCGGCAGAGGCGCTGGCGCGTGGCTTCGTCCAGCGCCGGTGACACCGCCTCCTCGAACACTTTCTGGCGCCGCCGCTGCAGCGAGCAGTCGCGCTCGAACAGATGCACGACCTTGTGGCCGTCGCCGAGAATCTGGACCTCGACATGCCGCGCCCGGCCGATGAAGCGCTCGAGATAAACCGCGCCGTTGCCGAAGGCTGCCTGCGCCTCGGCCTGCGCCACCGGCATCACCTGCGCCAGTTCGGCCGCGTCGCGGGCGATGCGGATGCCGCGCCCGCCGCCGCCGGCAGATGCCTTGATCATCACCGGGTAGCCGATCGCCTCGGCGATCTTCAGCCCCTCGTCGACGCCGGTGATCACGCCGTCGCTGCCCGGCACGGTCGGAACATCTGCCGCTTTCGCGGCTTCGCGCGCTGCCGCCTTGTCGCCCATCCGCCTGATGGCGTCGGCCGACGGACCGACGAACGTCAGTCCGGCCGCCGTCACCGCCTCGGCGAAGGCGGCGTTTTCCGACAGGAAGCCGTAGCCGGGATGGATCGCGTCGGCGCCGGTCGTCCTGGCGGCGTCGAGCAGGGCCTGGACGTTCAGGTAGCTTTTCGTCGCCTGGGCCGGGCCGATCTCGACGGCTTCATCGGCCAGCCGCACGGCCAGGCCGTCGCGGTCGGCGGTCGAATGCACGGCCACGGTCGGGATGCCCAGTTCGCGGGCGGCGCGGATCACCCGCACCGCGATCTCCCCGCGATTGGCGACGAGCAGCTTCCTGATCATCGCCCTCAGGCCTCGACGATGATCAGGGCCTGGCCGGCCTCGACCGCATCCTCGTTCTCGACGAGGATCTCGACGACCTTTCCGCCGGTCTCGGCCTGGACCTCGTTGAAGGTCTTCATCACCTCGACCAGCCCGACCACCGCGCCGGCAACGATGGTCTGCCCGACCTCGACGAAGACCGGCGCTTCCGGGCTGGGGCGGCGGTAGAAGGTGCCGGGCAACGGCGACAGCAGTTCGTGACGGGCCATGGATTGTTCCTCAGGGCAGGGGGACGAGTTCGGTCAGCGGCACGATCTGCACGCCGTTTTCGTCGAGCAGCTTGCGGGTGGCCTGGACCAGCCCCAGCGCGCCCGGCGTGTCGGAATGGATGCAGACGGAATCGAAGCCGATCTCGATGTCCTGGCCGTCGACCGTGCGCACGATGCCGTCGCGGCAGGCGCGCAGGACCTTGTCGGCGACCTGGGCGGGGTCGAGGCGGCCGACGCGGCGGGTGAAGACGATCGAGCCCGACTGGTCGTAGTCGCGGTCGGCATAGAATTCCCGCACGACGGGCTGGCCCAGTTCGCGTGCCACGCGGCAGGTGACCGAGCTTTCCATCACCAGCGCATAGAGGTTCGGGCCGATCGTCTGCAGCGCGGTGATGAAGGCATGCGACAGCGCCTCGTCGCGGGCGGCGTGCATGTAGAGCGCGCCGTGCGGCTTGACATGCTGCAGCCGCACCCCGTTCAGCCGGGCGAATTCGCGCAGCGCGCCGACCTGATAGATGATGTCGTTGACCAGTTCGTCCGGCGGACAGGTGATGTGGCGGCGCCCGAAGCCGACCAGGTCGCGGAAGCCCGGATGGGCGCCGATGCCGACGCCGCAGGCCTTCGCCAGCTTGACCATGCGATGCATGATGTTGGGATCCCCGGCATGGAAGCCGGTGGCGATGTTTGCCGAGGAGATCATCGGCATGATCTCCTCGTCGACGCCGTCGCCGATGATCCACATCCCGAAGCCTTCGCCCATGTCGCAGTTGAGGTCGATGCGCGGATGTTTCATGCGACTGTCTCTGCTGCCCCCTGCCGCCCGACGAGGCGGATCGACGACGAGGCTAAGCCCGCGTCGGGGGCATTTGGAAATAGTAAATTTCCACGTCAAGTATTCTGAAAAACAGAAAATGATGCCGGCGCGGATCACGGTGTTCGTTGATTTCGCTCGCTTTTCCAACGGACAAAATCGTGACTGCCGTCACATTATTGATTTTTCTGAAGATGAGGTATTATGAATTGGAGAATATGCATATCGATTGGGCTGACTGCCCAACAGCGAGGCAGGATCGATGTCGCTGACCGTCCGGCAGCTCAAATATTTCGTCGCGACCGCCGAACTCGGCCAGATCTCGCAGGCGGCGGTCGAGATGTCGATCTCGCAGTCGGCGATCACCACGGCGGTCAAGGAGCTGGAGGCGATCCTGGGCACGGCGTTGTTCCGCCGCACCTCGGCCGGCATGCTGCTGACCGATGCCGGGCGGCGCTTCCTGCCTCAGGCGCGCAACATCCTCGCCTCGATCGACGAGGCGATGCGGCTGCCGTCGCTGGAATCGGAAATCTCGGGCACGTTGCGCGTCGCCGCGACCTACACGGTGCTCGGCTATTTCCTGCCCCACCATCTGCAGCGCCTGTCGCAGCTCTATCCCAATCTCGACATCCAGCTGTTCGAGCTGAACCGCGAGGTGATCGAGGAAGGCTTGCTGACCAACCGCTACGACCTCGCCATCGTGCTGACCGCCAACCTCGTCAACCCCGAGCTGACGTCGGAAACCTTCTTCAATTCGCAGCGCCGCCTGTGGGTGCCGGCCCAACACCCGTTGCTGAAGCGGCCGGGCGTGACCCTGAAGGACGTGGCCGAGGAGGCCTATATCATGCTGACGGTGGACGAGGCGGCCTACACCGCGCTGCGCTACTGGAACACGACGCCCTATCAGCCCAACATCAAGCTGCGCACCTCGTCGGTCGAGGCGGTGCGTTCGATCGTCGCCAACGGCGGCGGCGTCGCCATCCTCTCCGACATGGTCTATCGCCCCTGGTCGCTCGAGGGCAAGCGCATCGAGACCGTCGTCCTGACCGATCCGGTGCCGGCGATGGCCGTCGGCCTCGCCTGGAAGCGCGGCACCGACTTCACCCCGGGCATGACCGCCATCCATGGCTATTTCCGCCAGCTGTTCATGGCGCCGGGCACCGCGAGGTAGCCGATGAGAAGCCTGCGCTGGATCGGCCTGGGCCTGGTTCTGGCCATCGCCGTCGCCCTGGTTGTCTTCCGGCTGGACCGGGCCCTGCGGGTCGCCACCGGCGCCGTCGCCCATGATCTCTGCGCGGCGGCCTTCCTGCAGGGCCTCGACCCCGACCGGGTGTTCGACGAGAGCCTGCGTCCGCGCGCCGGCCTGGACCGTATCGCCGGGCTGATCCGCTATCGCGTCGATCGCGCGGCGGGGCTGGTCGAGGCATCCGTCGCCGGCATTGCCCGTTCGCGCGCCGCGTTCCGTCCGGGCTGGGGCTGCCTCGTGCTGCACGAGCCGGTCGCGGCACCGCCGGAATTTCCTCCTGCCGCGGTGCCGGCACCGCCGATGATCATGGCCGACGATCCACGCCTCGCCGCCGCGCTCGAGCGCGCCTTCGCCGAGGACGGGCCGGGACCGCCGCGCCGCACCAAGGCGATCGTCGTGCTGCGCGACGGCCAGGTGGTCGCCGAACGCTATGCGCCGGGCTACGGCGTCGATACCCCGCTGCTCGGATTCTCGCTGGCGAAATCGGTGATGAACGCGCTGATCGGCGCGGCGGTCGCCCAAGACCGGCTCGATCCGGCCGCGCCCGCGCCGGTCGCCGCCTGGGCCGATGATGCGCGCCGGGCAATCACCCTGGAACAACTCATGCGGATGACGGCGGGCCTGGCGCTCGACGAAACCGGCTCGGGGTTCGATCCGTCGAACCGCATGCTCTACCTGGCGCGCGACATGGCGGGCTTCGCCGCCGCGGCGTCGCTCGCCGATCCGCCGGGGCGGCGCTGGAATTATTCCAGCGGCATGACGCAGCTGGCCGCCCGCGCGCTGCGCGACGCCGTCGGCGGTACCGGGCCGGACGTGATCGCCTTTGCCCGCCAGGCGCTGTTCGCGCCGCTCGGCATCGCCGGCATGACGATCGAGATGGATGCCACCGGCACGCCGATCGGTTCCAACTACGTGTTCGCGCCGGCGCGGGACTGGGCGCGGCTGGGCCAGCTCTATCTCGACGACGGCATGGCCGGCGGGCGGCGGGTGCTGCCGCCGGGCTGGGTCGCCTGGTCGATCCGCCCGACCCTCGACAGCGATTACGGCGCCGGGTTCTGGGTCAATGCCGCCGACCATCCCCACGCCCGCGGCCGGGTTCGCCGCGGCATGCCGCAGGATGCCTTCTTCGGGTCGGGCAATCTGGGCCAGCGGCTGGCGATCCTGCCCGGCCAGCGCCTGGTCGTCGCCCGTTTCGGCTATGCAACAGCCGAGGACGGCGACATCGCCGGTTTCACCCGGCTCATCGCCGATCTCGTCGCCGCCTCACCTTCCCGTTGATCGCGGGGCCTGCGCCCGCCATGCTGCGCCCACCAGCGGGGGAGTTTTCAGCGGTGCGTCTCAACGATCAGGCCTTTTTCGGTTCGCTGTTCCTGTCGCGGCTGGCTGACCAGATCCTCCTGTTCCTGGTGCCGCTCGTCGTCTTCCAGATGACGCAGAGCGTGGCGTGGTCGGGCCTCGCCTTCTCGCTGGAAACCCTGCCGCGGTTTCTCTCCTTCCCGATCTGCGGCATCCTGTGCGACCGCGTCTCGCCCCTGCGCCTGCTGCGCGTCAGCCAGACCTGCCGGGCCATTGCCTGCCTCGCCGGCATGGCGGGTTATGCCGCTTTCGGCGGCATCGGCTGGCTGGTCGGACTTTCGGCGGTCTGCGGCATCCTGTCGACGCAGGGCATGATCGCCCGCGAAGTGATCATGCCGCAGATCTTCCGCCAGTACCGCTTCGAGAAGGTCCTGTCCTATTCCCAGATCGCCGACCAGATGGGCCTGGTGCTGGGGCCGGTGCTGGCCGCCGCGCTGCTGGGCTGGTGGCAGTGGGAACTGGTCGTGGCCGCCACCGCCGCGGTCTTTCTCGCCGCCGATGCCGCGCTGTTCCTGTGGCGGCGGATGACCCGGGTCGAACTGGCCGAGCCCGAGGCGGCACCCGGCCATTTCCTCGATCCGTTGCGCACGGCCTTCTCGCATGTCCTGCACCTGCCGGGACTCAAGATGGCGATCGTGCTGGCGGCCGGCGTCAATCTCGTCATCGGCGTGACGCTCGCCACCGCGCCGGCGATGGTCACCGGCATCCATGGCCGGGGCGAGGATTTCTTCGCCGGGCTGCAGGTCGCCGGCGCGGTCGCCACCATCGTCGTGCTGATGACCGTGGCGCATGTGCCGATCAGGCATCGCACGCTGGGCGTGATGGCCTATGGCGGCATGTTCGCCGGCGCGGTGATCTCAGGGGCCAGCCCGGGCTTCTGGGGTTATGTCGCCGGCTTCCTGCTGGTCGTCGGCTTCGACAAGATGTTCAACATCTATGTCCGGTCGCTGCGCCAGCGCATCATTCCGCCGAAGGATTTCGGCAAGACCACCGGCGTCGTCATCATGCTGAACAACCTGACGCAGCCATTGGCCGGTTTCGTCGTCGGGCTGGTGACGGCACCGGCCCAGACGGGATGGGTGGTCGCCGGTATCGGCCTCGTCATGGGGCTGATCGGTGTCACCGTCGCCGTCGTCAGCCCGCCGCGCACCGCTTGAGGGGAAGATGGACAAACAGGTTCTGACCCGCGAATTGCTGCAATCCGGCGCGATCGACGCGATGGTGGCGCGCGCCGCCCCGGGCATCCGCCTGCTGACCCCGGAGGAACGCGCGGCCTCGCTGCGCGCCACCCTCGACGCGCGGCCGCCCGGCGATGTCTGGCTGTTCGCCTACGGCTCGCTGATCTGGAACCCGACGATCGAGACGGCCGAGCGGCGGGCGGCGCGCATCGTCGGCTGGCATCGCGCCTTCTGCCTGTCGGTCAAGGCCGGGCGTGGCACGGCCGAGAACCCGGGGCTGGTGCTGGGGCTGGACGAGGGCGGCGAATGCCAGGGCATCGCCTTCCGCATCGCCGACGCCCTCGTCGAGGCCGAACTGTCGGTGCTCTGGCAGCGCGAGATGCTGTCGGGCGCCTATATCCCGCGCTGGCTGGAAGTGCTGGACTGCGATGGCACCCGGTTCGGCAGCGCGATCGCCTTCACCGTCGACCGGGCTGGCATGAACTATGCCGGCGGCCTTGGCGTCGCCGAGGTGGTGCAGCGGCTGGCCACCGCCTCGGGCATGCTGGGCAGTTCGGCCGAATACCTGTTCCAGACCTGCGAGGGCCTGCGCGCCCACGGCATGGCCGACGCGATGCTGGACGGCCTGGCCGACAGTGTCCGGGCAGTCACCAGAGGTGACGCAAACGGGGATGGTCAAGCACGTCCCTGACAGAAGCGAAGACGGTGGCGTCCCAGCCGGCATCCCTTGCCGCCGCGACTGCCCCGGCATGGTCGTCGAAGAATAGCGGCCGGCCTGGCCCGAGGGCGCGGCCGACCGCCTGGAAGAAACGGCCGTCCGCCTTCGTGTGACCGATCGCGGCGCTGTAGAAGATGCCGTCGAACCGTGCCGAGAAGCCCAGGTCGTGCCACAGATGGCCGGCGCGGTGATGTTCCTGGTTGGTTGCCAGGTAGAGCCGGATGCCGCTCCGCCCTCGGATATCGGCCGCGGCCCGGAGGGTGTCGGCATCGATCGCCGCGTCTTTCTGGAACCAGTAGCGCATGACGTCAGCCGCCCGGCCGCGATAGCCGGCCCGGGGCAGGATCGCTGCCAGGGCATCGCGGAGATCGCGGCGCCCGACGAGGCAGTTGGCCATCGGGCTGTCGGGGCCGTCGAAGAACAGCCGCCGGAAAGCGTCGCGGTCGATGCCGAGATCGGTCTCGATCATGGCGTCCCATGGCCGCCGCCGGGCAGGATCGGCGTGCCAGCCGTCGATCAGCACCCCGTCGACGTCGAAAAGGATATTCATCCCGCCCGTTATAGGTGATCCCGGCCGGGCCGGCCATGCTGCGCCGCAGCGGTTGAAGGGGCCGGCGGTTCTGCTCTAGAGTGCGCCCGGAACGGGACCGGCCCCCCTCCGCGGACGGCAATTCGTGAACAGGAGCACGCGATGAACAAGGTGTACCCGAGCGCCCAGGAGGCGCTGAGGGACGTGTTGAGGGACGGCATCACCATCATGTCCGGCGGATTCGGCCTGTGCGGCATCCCCGACGCCCTGATCGCCGCGCTGCGCGATTCCGGCGTCAAGGGCCTGACGGTCATCTCCAACAACGCCGGGGTCGATGGCGCGGGCCTCGGCCAGCTTCTGGAAACCCGCCAGATCAGGAAGATGATCTCGTCCTACGTGGGCGAGAACAAGCTGTTCGCCCAGCAGTACCTGGCCGGCGAGCTCGAGCTCGAATTCAACCCGCAGGGCACTCTGGCCGAGCGCATCCGCGCCGGCGGCGCCGGCATTCCCGCCTTCTTCACCAAGACCGGCGTCGGCACGCTGATCGCCGAGGGCAAGGAAGTGCGCGAGTTCGACGGCGAGAAATACGTGATGGAACGCGGCCTGGTCGCCGATGTCGCCCTGGTCCATGCCTGGAAGGCCGACACCGAGGGCAACCTGGTCTTCCGCAAGACCGCACGCAATTTCAACCCGATGATGGCGACGGCCGGCAAGGTCACGGTGGTCGAGGTCGAGCACCTGGTCGAGCCGGGCGAGATCGAGCCGGACACCATCGTCACCCCCGGCGTCTACGTGCAGCGCATCGTGCACGTGCCCAATCCGAACAAGCGCATCGAGCAGCGCACCACCCGGCCGCGGGCCTGAGACAGAGGAGCGCTGATCAATGCCCTGGACCCGTGAACAGATGGCCGCCCGTGCCGCCAAGGAATTGCAGGACGGCTTCTACGTCAATCTCGGCATCGGCATCCCGACGCTGGTCTCCAACTTCATCCCGGCGGGGATGAAGGTGCAGCTGCAGTCGGAGAACGGCATGCTCGGCATGGGCCCCTTCCCCTACGAGGGCGAGGAGGACCCGGACCTGATCAATGCCGGCAAGCAGACGATCACCGAACTGCCGACCACCAGCTATTTCTCGTCGTCGGATTCGTTTGCGATGATCCGCGGCGGCCATATCGACCTGTCGATCCTCGGCGCCATGCAGGTCGCCCAGAACGGCGACCTCGCCAACTGGATGATCCCCGGCAAGATGGTCAAGGGCATGGGCGGCGCCATGGACCTGGTCGCCGGCGTCAAGAAGGTCGTCGTGGTCATGGAGCATACCGCCAAGGACGAGGCGAAGCTGCTCAAGGCCTGCAACCTGCCGCTGACCGGCGCCGGCGTGGTCGACATGGTGATCACCGATCTCGGCGTCTTCTCGATCGACAAGAAGGCCGGGACGATGCAACTGATCGAACTGGCCGACGGCGTCACCGAGGGCGAGATCCGCGCCAAGACCGAAGCCGACTACACGGTCGCCCTCAAGGGCTGATCCTCTCTTTCGTCACCGCCGGGCCCGAGCCCGGCGGTGACGGCTGGGAAAACCGGCGCACGCCTCACGCCGTCGAGGCCAGTTCGATCGCGGTCTTTCGGCCGCCATCCCCAGCCTTGTTCCCGATGACGAAGGCCTGGTCGTGCTGCGCCAGCGGTTGGCCGGCGACCTGCGGCCGAGCGCGCCCGTAACTTTTTTTAGTTGTCGTAGGAAATTTCTACGCGATGGCAGCCTGGCGCAGCAGCCAGTGCAGCACCGCGGCCTGGGCGGGGTCGAGCGGGGTGCCCGCGGCGTGGGTGACGAAATGGCCCGATGCCGAGGGCAATTCCAGCCTGGAGAGCCGCACCAGCCGCCCCTGGTCCAGCGCCCGGTCGATCAGCGGGCGCGAGCCGAGCAGGACGCCCGTCCCCGCCTCGGCCGCCGCCATCGCGGTGATGAAGGTGTCGCAGGCCATGACCGGCCGGTCGGCCGGCAGACCGGGGTCGATCGCTGCCCAGCCCGACCACATTTCGCGCGCGCCGACCACGGCCAGCCGCGGCAGGCCGTGCCAGTCGGCGCGCGCGAGGCCTGGCGCGCAGACCGGGGTCAACCGCTCGGTCGTCAGGCGATGGCTCGTGCGGCCGTCCCAGGCGCCGAGGCCGAAGCGGATGTCGAAATCGTGCTCGCGCGGACGCACATCCGACGGCACCTGGATGGTCGACAGGCTGAGGTCGATCCCCGGCATCTCGAAACGGGCCAGCCGGGGGGCGAGCCACAGGGTGAGGAACGATACCGGGCCCTGCAGCGCCACGGCCTGGCCGGCCGGCTTGCCGAACAGTTCGGCGGTCGAGCGGGCGAGGCCGGCGAAGGCCGCCTGGACATGCGGCAGGAACGCGGCGCCCTCGGCCGTCAGCTCGACGCCGCGGCGCAGCCGGCGGAACAGCCTGGCGCCGAGCCGCGCCTCCAG
>JAEYTW010000516.1 GCA_023433835.1 Pseudomonadota bacterium
GTCTTCGCCTATGCGGTGGGGGCGCAGTTCGTCTATCTGTCGGCCTTGATCCTGGCGGCGTCGGCCGCCGGTTTCCTGATCATCAACTTTCCCGCCCGGCGCATCTTCCTGGGCGATGTCGGCAGCCAGTTCCTCGGGTTCAACCTCGCCGTCCTCGCGGTGATCGCGACGCAGGCCGACCAGGGGCGGCTATCCTTCATCGTCGTGCCGTTCCTGATGTTCGCCTTCATCTTCGACGTGGCCTTCACGCTGGTCCGCCGCATTCTTGCCGGGGAAAACCCGGCCGAGGCCCATCACGGCCATCTCTACCAGGTGCTCGGCCGCTCAGGCGTCAGCCGCAACCTGGTGACGCTCCTGCACTATGGCTTCGTGCTGCTGGCGGCCGGCGCCGCCGCGCTGTTCCTCGACGAGGGCGCCAGGCTCAACCTGGCGGCGGTACTGGGCCTGCTGGCGGTGCAGGTGATCTACGCCCTGCTGGTCGCGCGCCGGGCACGCCGGGTCGGTCTGGGGCGCTGGTAGCAAGTGCCCAGTCCTCGTCAAGAGATTGTCAACCATTATTGCTGATCATGCCTGGCGGGACTGTCTTCGACTGAAGGGGAGGGGCCGTAATGGCACGGTTGCTCTT
The DNA here is from genome assembly GCA_023433835.1 of Pseudomonadota bacterium. GTDB lineage: Bacteria > Pseudomonadota > Alphaproteobacteria > Ferrovibrionales > Ferrovibrionaceae > JAFKFH01. The sequence continues at coordinate 626 of JAEYTW010000516.1, forward strand.
GATCGTGGCGTTCATGGTGTCTGGCTTTGCCTGGACGGCATTGGCCGAGACCGTCCAGCAACTGGCGTTGCGCGCCTCGTCAGGCGATCCGGCGGCGCAATATCAGCTCGCGGTCGCCTATGCCAATGGCGACGGCATTCCGGCCGACCTGGCGGCGGCGATCCGCTGGTTCCAGGCGGCAGCCAGGGGCGGCAGCCCGGAGGCGCGCCAGCAACTGGCCTTCCTGCGCGAGATCGGCGCGGTCGGCGGCGAGGGCGGCGGGGCGGATGCCTGGCGGGTCCAGCTGGCAACGGTCGCCAACGAGGATGCGGCCCGCGCCGAATGGCGCCGGCTGCAGCGGCGCTATGATCTGCTGGCCAATGTCACCTTGGTGACCCAGCCGTTCGCCACGCCCGAAGGCGGGACGGTGTACCGCGTTCAGGGCGGCCCGTTGAGCGAGGCACAGGCCCGCGACACCTGCAACAAGCTGCGCCAGCAATCGGTCGGTTGCATGCTGGTGCGCCCGGCGTCGTCGTGATCGCAGGAATTTGCTTCGTATTTTTCGTAATTTCTATCGGGACTTGACTCGGGTAGGGCCGTCACCCACTATAAGACTCGGAATGGGGCGTTCCTGTTGGCTCGTAACCGATTGTAATATTTGGTGGTACTCCGTTACGGCCTGAATCCCCGTCAGATTGATGCAGTCGAGCGTATTGACGCTTTTGGGGGGTGCCTCTAGGCAGACATGATCTCGTCGATCGCCACAGTATCCAGCTACGGCTACACGCAGGTTCCGGCGACGGCGCTGGGCAATGCGGCGGCGCGTACGCCGGATACTGCGACGGATGCCGGGACACTGTCGAACGTCCTGCCCCGCAACCTGCCGTTCCTGCCGACCCGGATCGCCTTCGACAACGACATCAACCGCTTCGTCCTGCAATTCCGCAATACCAAGGACGGCGAGGTGACCGGCCAGATTCCGGCCGGCAAGTCGAGCTGGGCGTATCGCGAGGCCCAGCGGCTGCGCGGCGAAAACACCGACAAGACCGAAGCCGAGGCCAAGGCGCTGGGCGAGAAGAAGAGTGCCGGCGAGAAGACCGGCGAGGCCACCGCGACCGCCGGCGACGGCAAGGCGCCGGCCCCGGTCGCTATCGGGTCCACCGGTGACAGCGCCGCGTCCGACACGACCGTGATCTCGATCGGCAGCAGCGGCTTCGGCGGGTCGCCCCCGGCGCCGTCGGCGGTTTCGAGCTATAGTCCGCCGGCGCCGGCGACCCAGTCCTCGGGCCGCGGCACAACCGCCTGATCCTTCCGATCGCGACCGTGCTTGACCAGGGGCGCCGAAAGGCGCTTTTTTCGTCTTGTTAACCGTTGTTCCGCAAGATGCCACCAGCAACTTGGGGGCGAAAGTCATGACCGACACCAAAGCGGTGGACGAACTCTACGGCCAGTTCAAGGACCGTTCGGTGCTCATTACCGGCGGCACCGGGTCGTTCGGCCGGATGTTCATCAGGATGCTGCTGGCTCATGGACATCCCCGCCGCCTGATCGTGTTCAGCCGCGACGAGTTCAAGCAGTACGACATGCAGCAGGGCATGACGCCGGACGAGTTGCAGCGGCTGCGTTTCTTCATCGGTGACGTGCGCGATGCCGACCGCCTGGAACTGGCGATGCGCGGCGTCGACGTCGTCGTGCATGCCGCGGCGCTGAAGCACGTGCCGGCGGCCGAATACAACCCGATCGAATGCATCCGCACCAACGTCAACGGTGCCGAGAACGTGGTGCGCGCCGCGCTGCGCACCGGGGTGAAGAAGGTGATCGCCTTGTCGACCGACAAGGCTGCCAATCCGATCAATCTCTACGGCGCCTCCAAGCTTGCCTCCGACAAGATCTTCATCGCGGCCAACCATCTGGCCGGCGCCGGCGGCACCCAGTTTTCGGTCGTGCGCTACGGCAATGTCGTGGGCTCGCGCGGCAGCGTCATCCCGTTCTTCCAGAAGCTGATCGCCGAGGGTGCCGACCATCTGCCGATCACCGATCCCAGGATGACGCGCTTCTGGATCACTTTGCCGCAAGGCGTCGAGTTCACGCTGTCCAGCCTGGGCATGATGCAGGGCGGCGAGATCTTCGTGCCCAAGATCGCCTCGATGCGCGTGGTCGATCTTGCCACCGCGATGGCGCCGGGCTTGCCGCAGAAGGTCATCGGCATCCGCCCCGGCGAGAAGCTGCACGAGGTGATGATCACCGAGGACGATTCGCGCCAGACCGTCGAATACGGCGATCGCTACGTCATCGAGCCGAGCTTCGCGATGTGGCGCGGCGAGCGGCCAGCCGCCTGGGCCGGCCGCCCGGTCGATGAGGGGTTCCGCTATGCCTCCGACACCAATCACGACTGGATCGACGGCGATCGGCTCGCGGCGATGATGGGCGAGGTCACCTCGTGACCTCAGGCTTCCTGCCCTATGGGCGGCATGTCGTCGACCAGGACGACATCGACGCCGTCGTCGGTGTCCTGAAGGGCGACTGGCTGACCACCGGCCCGACGGTCGAAGCCTTCGAGGCCGCGCTGACCGCGGCGCTGGGCGCGCGCGAGGCCGTCGCCTGCTCGAACGGGTCGACGGCGCTGCATCTGGCCTGCGCCGCGCTGGGCCTCGGTCCCGGCGATACGGTGATCGTGCCGGCGGTGACGTTCCTCGCCACCGCCAATGCGGCCCGCTATTGCGGGGCGGAAGTGGTCTTTGCCGACGTCGATCCCGACACCGCGCTGATGACGGCCGCGACCCTCGACGAGGCGCTGCGTCGCGCACGCGCCCAGGGCATGCGGCCGCGCACGGTGTCGACCGTGCATCTCTGCGGCCAGGTCGGCGATCTGGTCGAGCAATCGAAGCTGGCGCGATCGCAAGGCCTGACCATCATCGAGGACGGCTGCCATGCGCTCGGCACCGTGCAGCATGTCGACGGGCGGGATGCCGCGGTGGGCGCCTGCCGCTTCGGCGACCTGACGACCCTGTCCTTCCATCCGGTGAAGACCATCGCCACCGCCGAGGGCGGGGCGATCATGGCCAACGATCCCGATCTCGCCCGCGCGATGCGCCGCCTGCGCAATCACGGCATGGTGCGCGAGGCCGACGGCTGGACCGAGACCGAGCAGGGCTTCGGCCCTGACGGCCTGCCCAATCCGTGGTATTACGAGATGCCGGAGCCGGGCTGGAATTTCCGCCTGAACGATCTGCAATGCGCGCTGGGCATCAGCCAGCTGGCCAAGCTGCAGCCCTTCGTGGCGCAGCGGCGCAGGCTGATCGCGCGCTACGATGAACGGCTGTCGGGCTTCGGCCCGGCATTGCGGCCGATGAAGCGCCACGGCGATCAGGATGCCGGCTGGCATCTGTCGGTCGCGCTGATCGATTTCGCCGGCCTCGGCCGCGACCGGGGCGCGGTGATGCGCGAGCTGCGCGCGCAGGGTATCGGCACCCAGGTCCACTATCTTCCGGTCAGCCGCCAGCCTTATTACCGCCGCCGCTACGGCGCGATCGCGCTGCCCGGCGCCGACAGCTGGTACGACCGCTGCCTGTCGCTGCCGCTGTTCCCGGCGATGGCCGAAGGCGACGTCGACCGCGTGGTCGATGTCCTGGCCGGGGTCCTGGGGCTGAAGCCTTGATCCAGGCCTGCATCGTGCAGGCGCGCATGGGATCGACCCGCCTGCCGGGCAAGGTGATGCGGCCCCTGGGCGATACCACGGTGCTGGGCCAGGTCCTGCGTCGCTGCGCGGCCATTCCCGGCATCGACGTCGTGGTCTGCGCGACCGGCACGGCGGCGGCCGACGATCCGATCTGCGGCGAGGCGGCGGCGCATGGCGCCGTGGTCCATCGCGGTTCGCCCGACGATGTGCTGGCCCGTTATCACGGTGCGGCGCTGCAGGTCGGGGCCGAGGTGGTGATGCGGGTGACCAGCGATTGTCCGCTGATCGATCCGGCGGTCTGCGGCCAAGTGCTGGCCCTGCGCGGCGAAGCCGGCGCCGATTATGCCGCCAACAACATGCCGCCGTCGTTCCCGCACGGTCTCGATTGCGAAGCCTTCACCGCGGCCGCGCTGGCCCGGGCCGCGGCCGTCGCCACCGACCCGCATGACCGCGAGCATGTGACGCCCTGGCTGCGCCGCGAGGCGGGGCTGATCCGTGCCAATCTCTCAGGGCCGGGCGGCGATCTCGCCCATCGGCGCTGGACCCTCGACTATCCCGAGGATTTCGATTTCTTCACCGCCGTCTTCGCCGCCCTGTCCGATGCCGCCACCGCCGGCTGGGCCCGCGTGCTGGCACTGGTCGAGGCGCGGCCCGAGATCGCCGCGCTGAACGCCATGCGCGTCCAGCGCTGATGGCGCCGCTGGTCGTCGCCCGTTTCGATGCCGGTGCCGCCATCGGCCTCGGCCATCTGGTCCGCTGCCGCGCGCTGCTCGACCAGCTCGGCGGCCTCGGCTGGAGGCGGGCGGTGGCGATCAACCGTGAAGGTGCGGCTTTTTTTCCTGCCTCCGACGTTGCCGCGCTGGTGGTCGACGGCGACGATGCCGGGCAGATGCGGGCGCGCTGGCCCGACGGCTGCGCGCTGGCGATCGTCGACCATTACGGCCGCGATGCCGGTTTCGAGCGATCGTTGCGCGGCTGGGCCCGCCGCATACTGGTGATCGACGACCTCGCCGACCGGCCGCACGATGCCGATTTCCTGCTCGATCAGACGCCGGGGCGCGGGGCCGCCGACTATGCCGGCCTGATCGGTCCGGGCACGCGGGGTCTCTTCGGCGGCGACCATGCGCTGCTGCGCCCGCAGTTCCAGGCGGCGCGACGCGCCGCGCTGGCCCGGCGCGACGGACGCGCAGTCGGGCGCATCGCGATCGCGTTCGGCGGCTCGGATCCCGACGACTGGACCAGCCGCGCCATTGAGGCGGTGGCGGGCTTGGGTTATGCCGGGGCACTGGATGTGGTGCTGGGCGCGGCCGCGCCCCACGGCGACCGGGTCGCGGCGGCCTTGGGCCCGTTCGGCGACCGTGCCGTCCTGCATCGCGATGTCGCCGACATGGCTGGCCTGCTGGGCCGGGCCGACCTGGCGATCGGTGCCGCCGGCGTCTCCTCGTGGGAGCGTTGCGCGCTGGGCCTGCCTGCCGCGGCGGTCGTCATCGCCGACAACCAGCGCGCCTGCGCGGCTGCCGTGGCCGGTGCC
>JAEYTW010000524.1 GCA_023433835.1 Pseudomonadota bacterium
CCGCCCCCACTTGGTCCCCCCCGCCGGGGCCCGCCGCGGCGGCGGGGCGGTCGTCATCGTCTCGTCGGTCGGCGGCATGATCGGCTCGAACCTGATCGGCGCCTATTGCATCTCCAAGGCCGCCGACATGCAGCTTGCCCGCAACCTGGCGGTCGAATGGGGCGGGAAGAACATCCGGGTCAACTGCATCGCGCCGGGGCTGATCCGCACCGATTTCGCCCGCGCGCTGTGGGAAAATCCCGAGATCCTGAAGAACGCCACCGGCCGCTACCCGCTGCAGCGCATCGGCGAACCCGACGAGATCGCCGGCGCCGCGGTGTTCCTGGCCTCGGCCGCCGGCCAGTTCATGACCGGACAGACCCTGGTGATCGATGGCGGCGGCACCATCTCGCAGGGCGTGTAAGCCGGTCCGGCTGGCGCGGCCGGGGGTGCTGGCCTATATGATGGGTCGTCGTTCACCCCAGGCCCAAGCCCCGATGAGCCCCCGATGAGCTACCGCGCCTTCCGCGACGCCGTGATCCACCCCCGCGACATCATCGATCGTCGGCGGACGCTGGCGGCGCTTGCCGACCTCGCGGCCGGCGAGGGGGAGAAGGCGGTCGCGGCCCGCCGCGCCGGGGTGCTGGCCGTGCTCAAGGCCGCGCTGGCGGACGGCCGGGCCGAGGTGCGGCGGCGCTTCGAGGCCGGCGCGCCCGCCCTGGAAGTGCTGCGCGCCCATGCCTTCCTGATCGACCAGATCCTGCGCATCGCCTTCGACGATACGACGACCTATGTCTATCGCCGCTCCAACCCGACGGCGGGCGAGCGGCTGTCGCTGGTCGCCATCGGCGGCTACGGCCGCGGCGAACTGGCGCCGCATTCCGACATCGACCTCCTGTTTCTGTTCCCCTACAAGCAGACGCCCTGGGGCGAGCAGGTGGCCGAGCATATCCTGTACCTGCTGTGGGACCTCGGCCTGAAGGTCGGGCATGCCACGCGCTCGATCGACGATTGCATCCGCCTGTCCAAGGGCGACATCACCATCCGCACCTCGCTGCTGGAAGCGCGCTGGATCTGGGGTGAGCGCGACCTGTTCGACCAGTTGCGCGACCGCTTCCGCAAGGAAATCGTGGCCAAGACGGCCGCGGAGTTCATCGACAAGAAGCTGGCCGAGCGCGACGAGCGCCACCGGCGCATCGGCGATACCCGCTACCTCGTCGAACCCAACATCAAGGATGGCAAGGGCGGCCTGCGCGACCTGCACACGCTGTTCTGGATCGCGAAATATCTCTACCAGGTCGACCATGTCGAGGAGCTCGCCGATATCGGCGTGCTGACGCCCGACGAATACCGCCGCTTCAACCGGGCCCAGACCTTCCTGTGGACGGTGCGCATCCACCTGCATTATCTCGCCGGCCGGCCGGAGGAGCGGCTGACCTTCGACGTGCAGCCCGAGCTTGCCCGCCGCCTCGGCTATGCCGACCGGCCGGGCCATCGCGACGTCGAACGCTTCATGAAGCACTACTACCTGATCGCCAAGGATGTCGGCGACCTGACGCGCATCTTCTGCGCGGCGCTCGAGGACAAGCACAAGAAGAAGCCGCCGATGGCGCTGGCCCTGCCGCGGCTGATGCGGCGGCGGCGCATCGACGGCTTCGTCATCGACGGCGGCCGCGTCACCGTCGGTTCGGCGACGCTGTTCGACGAGCAGCCGGTGAAGATGCTGCGCCTGTTCCACCTGGCGCAGGAGCGCGAGGTCGACATCCACCCCGATGCGCTGCGCCTCGTGCAGCGCAACCTGAAGCGCATCGACGCCGGCCTGCGCGAGGATCCGGAAGCCAACCGCCTGTTCCTCGAGATGCTGACCTCGAAGAACGATCCGGAAACCACGCTGCGCCGGCTGAACGAGGCCGGCGTGTTCGGCCGCTTCATCCCCGATTTCGGCCGCGTCGTCGCCCAGACCCAGCACGACATGTACCATGTCTATACGGTCGACGAGCACACGATCCGGGCGATCGGCATCCTGTGGAAGATCGAGCAGGGCAAGCTTGCCGAAGACCATCCGCTGTCGCACGAGATCATTCACAAGGTGCTGTCACGGCGCGTGCTCTACATGGCCGTGCTGCTGCACGACATCGCCAAGGGCCGCGGCGGCGATCATTCGGTGCTGGGCGAGAAGGTCGCGCAGAAGCTGTGCCCGAGGCTCGGCCTGACCCCGGCCGAGACCGAGACGGTCGCCTGGCTGGTGCTGCACCACCTGGCGATGTCGGCCACCTCGTTCAAGCGCGACATCAACGATTTCAAGACGGTCCTGGACTTTGCGAGCTTCGTGCAGAGCCCGGAACGCCTGCGCCTGCTGCTGGTCCTTACCGTCGCCGACATCCGCGCGGTGGGGCCGACCGTGTGGAATGGCTGGAAGGGCCAGCTGCTGCGCGAGCTCTACTACCGCGCCGAGGACGTGCTGTCCGGCGGCCATGCCACCGACGGCCGCCAGCGCCGCATCGATGCGGCCAAGGCCGACATCGCCACCGGCCTGCCCGACTGGAAGCCCGACGAGATCGCCGATCAGGTCAAGCGCCATTACGACAATTACTGGCTGACCTATTCGGCCGACACCCATGTCCGCCATGCCCGGCTGATGCGCCAGGCCGATCGCGAGCAGCGCCAGCTGACCGTCGAGACCCGGTCGGACAAGTTCCGCGCCGTCACCGAACTGACACTGTACGCGCCCGACCATCCCGGCCTGTTCGCCCGCGTCGCCGGCGCGATCGCCACCTGCGGCGGCAATATCGTCGACGCCCAGGTCTACACGACCGTCGACGGCATGGCGCTCGACACCTTCGTCATCCAGGACATGGAAGGCAACGCCTTCGACCGGCCCGAACGGCTGGCCCGGCTGTCGGCGGCGATCGCCGCGACCTTGGCGGGCGAACTCCGGCCGATGACCGCCCTGCCCGACGAGCGGCCGGGGATACCATCGCGCGCCCGCGTCTTCCAGGTTGCGCCGGTCGTGCTGATCGACAACAATGCGTCGAACCGCTTCACGGTGATCGAGGTCAACGGCCGCGACCGCCCGGGATTCCTCTACGACGTCAGCCGGGCCCTCTATCGCCTCAACCTGTCGATCGGTTCGGCGCATGTCGCAACCTACGGCGAGCGCGCCGTCGACGTCTTCTACGTGCGCGACCTGACCGGCATGAAGGTCACGCGCAAGGACCGGCTGGCCGCGATCGAGCGCGAACTGCTCGCGGCGATTCAGCCGCCCGAAC
>JAEYTW010000711.1 GCA_023433835.1 Pseudomonadota bacterium
TGGCTGTCATGGGCGGGGCCGGCGCGGGCGCCACGCGCCTGCTGGCGCGGGCCGCGACGCTGAAGCCCGAACTGACCGAAGTGCGCCTCGACCATGCCAATCTGCTGCGCCAGATCGGCGACAACACGGGCGCGCAACGCGGCTACGTGCTGGCCCTGATCTACGCCCCGGCCTATGCCGAAGCCTGGACCGATCTCGGCGCCGCGATGGCCGAGGCCGGCGCGCCCGAGCGCGGCTTCCATGCCCTGGGCCGCGCGGTCGCGACCGATCCGCTGTCGGCGGCCGCGCATCTGCTGTCGGCCAACATGGCCCATGACTGCGGCAGGCCCGCGGCGGCCGACCACGGCGCGCGCCGCGCCCTGGCGCTGCAGCCGGAATGGGCGGAAGGCTGGGCCAATCGCGCCACCCTGGCGGGCGAAGCCGGCGATACGCCCACCGCGCGCCGGGCGCTGGCCCATGCCGTGGCGATCAAGCCGCATCCGGCCTGGACCCGGCGGCTCGCCGCGCTGTCATAAAATAAGACTTGCTTTCCGGGGGGTTTAGCCCCATATCGCAGCGCTCAGCCGGGCGCTGTTGCGCACGGGTCTCACACTTTTAGCCGGGTGGAGGGTCTCGTCCGATGACGACGAACAGCGCCGCGAAACTACATGCCATTCCTGTCTCCGACGCGGCCGATGCCGCCGACGATCATTTCATCCATCGCGACGGCGTGCGTTACGCCGGCCAGCATCTGATCATCGACCTCTGGGGCTGTCAGAATCTCGACAACCTCAAGATCGTCGAGGAAGCGCTGCGCGATTCCGTGACCGCGATCGGCGCGACGCTCCTGAACATCGACCTGCATCATTTCGAGCCGAACGGCGGCATTTCCGGCGTGGCCGTGCTGGCCGAAAGCCACATGTCGATCCATTCCTGGCCCGAGAAGGGTTACGCCGCCCTCGACGTCTTCGTCTGCGGCGACTGCAACCCGCATCGCTCGCTGCCGGTGCTGCGCCGCGCCTTCCTGCCGTCGCAGGTCCAGGTGACCGAACTGAAGCGCGGTATCCTGGCGTGAGCTGGGTCAACGAGAAGCTGCACGACGGTTTCCGCCAGTCCCACGAAATCCGCGAAGTCCTCTACGAGGGCCGGTCGAAGTTCCAGAAGATCCGGGTATTCGAGAGCGCGCGGTTCGGCCGCGTCCTCACCCTCGACGACGTGGTGCAGACTACCGAGGCCGACGAATTCGTCTATCACGAGATGATGGCCCACCTGCCGGTCTTTGCCCATGGCAAGGCCCGGCAGGTGCTGATCATCGGCGGCGGCGACGGCGGCATCCTCGAGGAAGTGCTGAAGCACCGGTCGGTCGAGGGCGTCACCATGGTCGAGATCGACGGCCAGGTGATCGAGGTCGCCCAGAAGTACCTGCCCGCGATCTGCGGCAAGGCGTTCCGCAACCGCCGCACCGAGCTGATCGTCGGCGACGGGGCCGCCTTCGTGGCCGAGACCGACCGCCGCTACGACGTGGTGATCGTCGACTCGTCCGACCCGATCGGGCCGGCCGAGGTTCTCTTTGCCAGCCCGTTCTACCAGGCCTGCCGCCGCGTCCTGAACAAGGGCGGGGTGATGGTGACGCAGAACGGCGTGCCGCTGATGCAGGGCGGCGAAGTGACCTCGACGCACAAGCACCTGAAGAAGATCTTCCCCCATACCGGCTTCTATGTCGCCGCCGTGCCGACCTATGTCGGCGGCTTCATGACGCTGGGCTGGGCCGGCGATGCCGACCTGGCCAAGCCGTCCGCCGCGGTGATCAACCGCCGCGTGGCCGCCGCCGGGATCAAGGGCCTGAAGTACTACAACGCCGACATCCATCTCGGCGCCTTCGCCCTGCCGGGTTACGTCCGCAACCTGATGAAGTGACCGCCCGGCCGGCCGCGCGCCGGTTGTCGGCGGGGCAGTAAGGCCATATCCTGCCCGGTCAGGGAGGATGCGCCATGCCCCGTCAGGAAAGCGGCCCGGCCGGCCTGCAGGCGTCCTGGGCGCGTTGCCAGGCGATCTACGGCCTTGATCCGCGTCAACCGCTGCGTGTGCCCCGCCTCACCCACGGCGAGGTCAGGGCGCGGCAGCGCCCGCTGGAGGAAGCCCTCGCCCGCAGCCTGGGCGTCATCGCCCGCCTGCGCGACATCGCGGCCGATGCCGGCTATTGCCTGCTGATCGCCGATACCGATGGCGTCATCATCCGCGACTTCTGCGATTCCGATCCCGCCCGCGCGCTGCATGACGGCGGCCTGACCGCCGGCACGATCTGGCAGGAAGCCGAGGTCGGTACCAACGGCATCGGCACCGCCATCGCCGAGGGCCGGGCGCTCAGCATCAATGGCGCGGATCATTTCAATCACGAATTGCGCGACCTGTTTTGTTCGTCGGCCCCGCTGCTCGACCACCGGGGCGTCCGCGTCGGCACGCTGGACCTGTCGGGGCGCAGTTGCGAGCGCCGGTCGGAGCTGGTGCTGATCGACCGGCTGGTGGCCGACGCGGTGGCGGGTTTCCAGACCACGCTGTTCCGCCACCATCACCGCCGCGACCTGATCGTCGCGCTGTCGGCCACGGCGCCGGGCGGCGAGGATGCCGGCGGCCTCGTCGCGATCGACGACGGCGGGCGCATCCTCGGCGTGACGGCCGGCGCCCTGCCGTTGCTGGGCGCCCGCGATCCGGCCGAACTGGCCGGGCGTCCCGCCGATGCCGCGATCGGGCTGGCCCCCGATCTGCTGGAACGGGCCGCGGGGCGGCTGATGCGGCGCGAGGGCAGGCCCGGCTACGCCCGCGCCTTGCCCCGCGCAGCCC
>JAEYTW010000549.1 GCA_023433835.1 Pseudomonadota bacterium
GGTCGAGCGGGTCTACGGCCCTGATTTCATGCTGGCCCTGCTGGCCCGCACGCCCGATCGCCGCCACCTGCTGTTCGGTTCAGACGATGCGACGCTCGCCCGGCTGGCCGCGCGCTTCGGCCCGCGGGTCGCGACGCTGAGACCGCCGCATGGCAGCTGGAGCGCCGATGAGGACGCGCGCCTGGTGGAAGCGATCAACCGCGCGGGCGCCGATGTCGTATGGGTCGGGCTGGGCGCGCCGCGCCAGGAATTGTGGATGGCGCGCCATCGCGCCGCGCTCGCCGCCCCGCTGCTGCTGGGTGTCGGCGCGGCCTTCGATTTCCTGGCCGGCACCAAGCCGCAGGCACCGGCCGCGCTGCGCCGGGCCGGCCTCGAATGGGCATTCCGCCTGGCAACCGAGCCACGCCGGCTGGCCCCCCGCTATCTGCGCACCGTGCCGCGTTTCGCCGCCCTGGCACTGGCCGAGGAATGCCGCCGGCGGTTCGCGCCCCGCGATCAATCCTCGTGACGCCAGCCCTGGGCCAGGCCCAGGCCCAGCAAGGCGGCCCAGATCCCGGCGATCGCCGGGATCTGCGGGCTGAAATCGACCAGCGCATGGACCGCCAGGAGAACGCTGGCAGCCAGCGCCAGCGCGGGGAAGACCCCGTCGCGCTTGCGCACCATGACACCACGCAGGCACAACCCCACGGGCCAGGCCACGGCCAGGACGAAGACGGTCGCCGCCGGCAGGCCGAGTTCCACGGCGAGCTCCAGATAGCCGTTATGCGCTTCGGTCCAGATCTGGGTGATGGTGTACGGCCGGTCGATGGCGAATTGCGGCCCGAAACCGCCGAGGCCGATACCGGTCCACGGCCGACGTTCGATCATCGCCAGCGCGATGCGATAGATCCGCAGCCGGGCATCGGCATCGTCCATGCTCGGCCCCAGCCAGAACACCAGGGCCGCGAAGGAGCCGGCCAGCACCAGCACGACGAGGCCGGCACCCCAGATCGCCTTTCGCCGCGCGAGCGGCGGCAGCCGGCCGACCGCCAGCGCCGCCACGAGGACGCAGAGCCCGCCGACCGATACGACCAGCCCCGCCCGCGACCCCGACAGCGGCAGGGCGACGACGATCGCCGCCGCCGCGACCAGGAACCAGATGCTGGGGCGGCGCAGATGAGCGATCAGCGCGGCGATGTCGCGCCGACTGTCGCCCAGCCGGCGGTGCAACGCCGCGGCAGCGCAGAGCAGGCCGAGCCCGGCATAGGCGGCATAGCTGTTGCGGTTGACGAAGGTCGACGTCAGATCGCCGCGATACGCCCATTTCGGCATGCCCAGGATGGTTTCGCTGCCGGCGAAATAGACGACGAGGCCGTAGGTGGCATAGAGGCCGCCGGCCAGTGCCAGCGCCTCGACCAGCAGCCGGGCCCGGCGGTGCGACCGGCCGTGCTGCAACGCCAGCCAGAACATGCCGGCATAGGCCAGCCAGCGCATGGCGGCGGCCGTCGCGGCTTCCGGCGCCAGGGCCACGCGCGGCACGACACCCGGCACCGCGCCGCCGAGGCCCGCCGACGCCTCGGCCCAGAGCGGATGATTCCAGGCCGCCGGCAGCCAGGGGCCGGCCTGCAGCAGCGCCCAGGCCACGACCAGGACGAACAGAACTGCCGGCCCGGCGATGCGGCGCAATGGCCAGGGCGGCAGATCGCGGCCGCCGATCCGCGCCAGCGGCCAGGTGATGCATAACAACCCTGTCAGCAATGCCAGCAGCGCCGCACTCCACGGCCGGTTGGCGCCCAAGGGCAGCGGCGCGAGCATCAGCACGGCAGCAAAGCACCAGAAATGTATACGCCGCGCCATCCCCATCTCCGCCATTCCAGGAAGCTGTTACGCGACTTGGCGCCACCGTGACAAGAGGGGCGGAACTGCGCGCTGGCGAGGAGAAGGCCGGCAGCGTATCATGCGATTGGCGAATTCGACGATCCGGGGTCTATCCGATGCGTAAGCTTCTTGTTGCACTGGCGGTTGCGGGCAGCCTGTCCACGGTCGGCGGCCTGGCGGTGCCGGTGCCTGCCTGGGCCCAGCAGAATGCCTTGACCAGCCTGCCGCCGGCGCTGCGCGCCGCGGTGCAGTCGGGCTCGGGCACGGCGGTCGCTGCGGCGATCAACACGCTGAGCGGCGGCGATCCCGCCCGGTCGGCGCAGCTTGCCGCCCAGACCGTCGCCGCGGCCGAACAGATGCTGGCGACCAATCCGCAGGCCGCGGTCCAGGTAGCGGCGGCAACGGTCGAGGCGGTGCGCACCATACCCGTGCAGCAATCGGCCCCGCAGCAGACCGAAAGCGTGCTGACCACCGCCGCCCGGATCTTCGTCAGCCCCGCGGCGACGCAGGTCGTGCCGGAACAGGCCGCCAATCTGGCCGTCGCCACCATGACGGTGGCGCAGACCACGAACAACGCCGCCGTCGTCGCGACCGTGGCCGTCAGCGCCGTCACCGCGGCCGAGCGTATCCTGACCGTCAATCCGGCCGCGGCCGTCCAGGTCGCCGCCGTCGCGGTGCAGACCGTGCAGCCCCAGACCGTCAACGGCGCAGCACCCTCCCAGACGCTGCAGGTGGTGACGACCGCCGCGCGCATCGCGGTCAATCCGGCCGCCCAGCAGGTGGCCCCGACCACCGTGGCGCAGATCGCGACCAACTCGGTCCAGATCGCCACGACGCCGGCGGTCTACCAGGCCTCGCCCGCGGCCGCGATCCAGGTGATGGCCAATTCCTACGCGGCGGTCTCGAGCCAGACCGTGGCGAGCGCGGCGCCGACGGCGGCCTCGAGCGTGGTGACCACGCTTAACCAGGCGTCGAATTCGTCGCAACTGTCGCAGATCAATACCACCAACGGTGCCCAGGTCGCCGCGATCCTGGCCAACCCGACCCCGACGAACCCGCAGCAGACGCAGACCGGGACCGGGTCCACCCAGACGACGCAGAATCAAAATCAAAATCAGAACCAGAATCAGAATCAGAACAACAACCCGACGGTTCCGACGACCAACGAGAACACGCTGAATCAGGCCAGTCCGTCCTGAACCGTTCGAGCTGATGATCAAGGGCCTGCTGGCCGGGCTCCGCCGTCTTCTATCCGGCCCCGCGGCCGACCACCCGCCGCCCGCGCTGCCCGCGGGATTGGCGGTCTATGCGGTCGGCGATATCCACGGCGAACTGGCCGCGTTCCGCAACCTGCTGGCCGAAATCGTCGCCGATGCCGGGCGCCATCCGCCGGCGACCCGAAAGATCCTGATCTGCCTCGGCGATTACGTCGATCGCGGCCCCGACAGCCGCGGGGTGATCGACCTGCTGACCGCCGCGCCGCCGGAAGGGTTCGAGCGGCACTGCCTGCGCGGCAACCACGATCAGGCGATGCTCGATTTTCTCGATCAGCCCGAAACGGCCGAGGATTGGTTCCAGTTCGGCGCGACGGCGACGCTGGACAGCTACGGGGTCGGCGCCGCGACCGGCCCGGGACGGCTGACCGCGATGCGCGAGGCGCTGGCCGCGCGCCTGCCGCCGGCGCATCGGGCGTTTCTGGAAAACCTCGAACCCTTTGTCGTGCTGGGCGATTACGCGTTCGTCCACGCCGGTATCCGGCCGGGCCGCCCGCTCGCCCGGCAGGACCTGCAGGATCTGATGTGGATCCGCGAGCCGTTCCTGGATTGGCGCGGCCGGCACGAGAAGGTGATCGTCCACGGCCACAGCGTCGTGGCCGTTCCCCAGGTCCTGCCCAACCGCGTCGCCCTCGATACCGGGGCCTATGCGAGCGGCATCCTGACCGCCGCGGCGCTGGACGGCGACCGCCTGCGCATCCTGCAGGCGGGACGATAGCCGGCCCTCAGCGCCGGCGCCGCTCGTACAACGCGATATAGCGCCCAGCGCCGAAGGCCGTGGAGAAGCGCCCGCGGGCCGCCGCGGCGATGCCGGCGCCCCGCCGCCGCCGCTCAGGCCCGTCCAGCGCCGCCATGCCTTCCAGGGCGGCAGCCAGGCCCGCGACCGTCGGCTGGGCGTAGACCACGTCGGGAATGGTTGCCCTGAAATCGGCCAGCCCCGGCACGTCGGCCAGGATCTGCGGCAGGCCGCAGGCCATCGCCTCGACGGTCGCGATCGAGAAGCCCTCCCGCAGCGAGGGCATCAGATAGGCATCGGCGGCATGAAGATGGCGCGCCACCTCATCGGTCTCGCCGATGAACCGCGCGCGGGCGCCCAGGTCCAGCGCGGCGGCAAGCTGTGGCAGGGCCTCGCCGCCGGCGAGGTCCGTCGTACGGCCGATATGCAGAAACCGCAGCCGCGAGTCCGCCGCGGCCAGGGCGAAGGCGCGCAGGCCCGTGGCGTAGTTCTTGACCGGTTCATGATTGCCGACGCTCGCCACCACCACGTCGTCGGGCGCAAGGCCGAGCGCCTGCCGGGCGGCCAGGCGCTGATCGTCGGTCGGCGGCTGGAAACGGCGCTCGTCGTACCAGTCGGGGCAGAGCACGGTGTCGTTGAGGAAGCGCTGCCGCTCGTTCTCGCGAACGGATGGGCTGGGCGCGATATGGATGACGCCGAAGAGACTGCGGCACAGCCAGCGTTCGGCGGCCTTGCGCCAGCGCAACGCCCCCGTGAACTCGAAGCAGGCATGCACCGTCCGCACCCCGCGGCGCCCGAGTGCGGCGTGGGCGAGCGAGGCCTGTTCGCTGTGGATATGGGTGACATCGGGCCGGAGCCGGGCCACGAGCCGGTGGAAGCGAGCGAAATAGCCAGCCGTCCTGGCGAAGGGAAGATGATGGATGATGTATCCGGCATGTTCCAGCGCCGGCGCGAAGGCACCGGGCGTTTCGCCGGTCGACAGGATATGGCCCTCCCAGCCGGCAGCCTGGAACCGGGGGGCCGCCGCCGCCAGCATGACCTCGGCGCCGGAGCGCCGCAGCGTGCTCAGAACATGCAGGATGCGGGGCATGCCGCGCTACGACCGGACGTAGGTGTAGTTCTTGTCCTCGACGTTCACGCAGGCGAAGCCCTGGGCGCGCAGCATCGCGTCGACCTCTTCCACCGCCTTCTTGGACACGGGCCCCGCATCGCGCAGCACATCGAATTCGACAAGAATTTGCTCCGGCAGGATCTGCCAGGATGCGATCGACTTCAGTATGTCGACCTCCGCCCCCTCGATATCCATCTTCAACATCGCAACCGACGAAATGGCGTACCGGGCGAGGATCTCGTTCAACGTCGTGGCCGGCACCAGGATGAAATCGTCGGCCCCGCCGGCGCTGAAGGTGATGGAATTGCTGACGTTGTCGGGATTGGCCGGCTTGTGGAAGCGCACCGGCGCGCTTTCGGTCCACAGCGCCTGCGGCTCCAGCACCATCTGCCCGCGCCCGACGTTGGAGAGATCGCAACTCTCCGGCGGCTGCTTGCCGCCGTGCACGTAGCCGCGTTGCGACGGGCAGCCCAGGCGGCCGGCGATCTCCTGGAAATGCGCGATGGCGCGGGGGGTCGGATCGACGATGAGGATGGCGGCCCCCGGGCCGTTGGCCATCTCGACATCGAACGACGCATCCTCGCCGAGGCCGCAGCTGATGATCCAGCCGCCGCGCAGGCTTGGCCGGTCCTCGAACACCCAGCCGCCATAGGCGGTACCGGCGCGGCGCAGGGAGGTACCGGCCGAGACCTTCACATCTGGCCTGTAGAGCCGCTTATTGACCTTTCCCGCGATACGCTCCAGCAGATTGAACGGCGATCCGGCCATCGACTTATCCCGCATCCCGGCCTGCGGTTGGCATTGAGGGTTCGTCCGGTAAATACCACGAATTGCCGCCTTGCAGCGCAATCAAGAAGCGGCGCTGCGGCGCGCCTGCCCGAAGCCGGCATAACCGGCCAGCCGGCCGGACAGGCTCGGAAAACCGAGGCCGTAGGTGGCAAGCGTCGCCAGCCCGCATCCTGCGACCTCGATGGCCAGGCGCCAGCCGGATCCGAGCGTCGCGGGCAGCAGTTGGTCCGCCAGCCCGGCGACGAGGGCGCAGGCGCAGCCGGCAGACAGGCCCGGCACGGCATGGCGCAGCAGGTCCCGCGGCCCGAGATCCAGCATCCGCGCGGTCAGCCTGACATGCAGGACGCAATGGAAGATCGCGGCCGCCGCCGTCGCCCATGCCACGGCGACGAGGCCGAGGCCGAGGCCGAGGCCGACGCCGACCGCCAGCCCCAGACACGCCCCGGCGAAGGCGAGCGTGGCGGCCTGGATGCGGAATCGGGCTTCGAGCGCCAGTCCGGCTTCGTTGATCGAGGCGAAGACATGGCCAAGCATGGCTGCCCCGGTGCCCAGGCACAGCCAGGGGATCAGCGCGGCGGCTTCGTGCCATTGCGGTCCCAGCACCGTGGCGACCAGATCGCCGCCGGCGAACGCCATGCCGGCGCAGAGCGGCAGCAGCAGCGCGGCACAGGCCTCGATCACCGCGGCAACCGCCTCCCGCATCGCCCGCCCGTCGCCGCGCAGTTGCGCCAGGCTCGGGAATGCCACGCGGGTCACGGCGACGACGAAGAATTCCGCGGGCAGCTGGACCAGCGAATAGGCGCGATTGTAGATGCCGAGTGCCGCCGTCCCCAGCCCCCAGCCGGTGGCGGCCGCCGGCATCTGGCCATAGATCACCTCGAGGATCGACGTCTTGGTAATGCTGAAGCCGGCCACGAGAATCGGCCAGGCGGCGGCCCGGTCGAAACGCCCGACGACGCGATGGCCGCAGGACGCGGCATAGCAGGCCAGCTGGAAAGCGGCCTGGGCCAGCATGCCGGCGGCGAGCGCGCGGGCATCCCAACCCGCCATGATGCCGATGGCGGCCACCGTGCCCGAGCCGACGAGCTGGGCGACCGCATCGATCGCCACCAGCCGGCCGAAGGCAAGACGCCGGCGCATCACCCCCCGGAACACCGCCGACAAGGCGATGCAGACGACGAGCGGCGCCAGCAGCAGCAGCAGCCAGCCTTCGGTACCGAGGGGCAGACCCGTCCACACCGCCAGGACGATGGCCACGGTCGCCGCCGCGGCCAGCGCCAGCATGACGGCCAGCATCGAATCGATTGCCGCCCCCGGCAGTTCGGCGGCAACGATCAGGGCGCGCTCGATGCCGCTGCCCAGCACATGGACCACCGGCGTCAAGATCACCATAGCGGCGGCGATCAGCCCGTAATCCTCGGGTGCGATCAGCCGGGCGAAGACCGGCAGCAGGGCAAGCTGTACCGCCGACGACAGGACCGAGCCCATCAGCGTCAGGCGGACCCCGCGGATGGCGCCTGCCGCCAGGCCCATCGCGTCAGACCGGCCTGGCGCCGGCGGCGATTTCGGGTGTCCGGGCCGTCACGGCCCGGGCGGCCAGCCCGCCCAGGGCCCCCAGCCAGATCGACTGCTCGATGGACAGCGAGTACGGCAGGCAAAAGACGATCGTCGTCATCATCAGCGCGATCGCCGTGCTCCGGTCCAGTAGATCCGGGTCGGCGAACTCCGTGGCGGCGTAAAGCAGCCGCAGGATCCTCGCCTGGAACCAGAGCCACAGGCCAAGGCCCAGCAGGCCGGTGTTGATGAACAGCTCGATATAGAGGTTATGCGGCGATACCGCGGTCGCGTACTCGCCGAACCGCCGCTCGTAGCCGACGCCGAAACCGGCCCCCATGGTCCACACCGCCGGGCCGCCGTCGAGGGCGCGCCCCAGCAACACTTCCCAGCCCTGCACGCGCCAGGTCAGCGTACTGTCCTCGTCGAGCGCTTCATCGATCGCGGAGTCGATCTGTCCGGCAATGAGGTCGCGGCCGAGGCCCTGGCCCAGCATGATCGAGCCGACCAGCAGCATCAGGCCGAGCGTGAGCGGCACACCCAGGCGATAGAGCGCCCCCCGCTTCAGCACGATCAACGTCACGACGCCGGCGGCGATCGCGACCCAGACGCTGCGATGATAGAGCAGCACCATCATGATCAGAAAGACCACGCCCGACGCCCGGATGAGCGGTACCGACCGGGCAGCGAGCCAGGCGGCGAGACCGATCAGCCCGGCCTGGCCCAGCAGGAAGGCGGTCGAGGCGGCGACGACACGCTGGTTCTCATAGGCATACTTGAACTGCTGGACGGCCAGATCCTCGCTGAGCGGCGACAGGTCGGGGTCGATCCACAGCACCACGATGATCAGCGCCAGGGCCCCCGCCACCGCCAGCCAGATCCCGGCCAGGCGGTCGATCTGCGCCGGCCCCCACGGGAAGCTCAGGACGAACAGCGCCCCGGTGGTCAGGTAGAACCAGTAGCGATAGGAGGTCGCGGCCGCCTCGAAGCCGAAGGACGACATGCCGCGGATGAAAGCCACCAGCGCGACGATGGTAAGGCCCAGCCACAGGATCTGCATGCGATCGAGCCGGCCGCCCCCGATCATCCGCAAGCCCGCCGCGATCGCGCCGATCGTGAAGGCGAGGTCGGCGGGCGAAACCGACTGGTCGTCGATGCGCAGGTTCAGGTCGACCTGCAGCTGGTTGCCGATGACGCCGAGGACGAGGAAGACGGCGATCAGCAACCAGCGATCGAACAGCGAGACGACCAGCAGCACGGCCGTCGCCGTGCCGACCAGCAGGTAGCCGGATGCCGGATCGTCGATCACCGGCGCGCGCCCATGCGCCGCGCCAGGTCCTGGGCGATGTCGCCGTGGCCGGCCAGGGCCTGCCGCATCGTCGCCTCGGCCCAAAAACGGCTCAGCAGTTCGGCAAGGCCGCCGGGACCCCAGCGCCAATGCACGGCAAGCTGGTCGGCGAACGCGTCACGCGCCGCCGCATCGAGATAGGGCCACAAGGCGATGCCGCCTTCGATGCGGGCAAACATCAGTTCGGGATCGAACAGGCCGGTCAGCGCTGCCGCGCGCCAGGCCTGGGCCGCCGCGAGGTACTGGGCGCTGTTCCAGCGCGCGGTGACCAGCCACCACCAGGCGAAGCGGTCGGCCGGGGCTGCCGCCAGCGCGGCGGCGAAACGGGCGGCGGCGTGATCGTATTCGGCGCGTCCGGCCGGCGTGCCGGTTCCGCCGAGACGGGCCGCGGCAGCCATGTGCAGCTG
>JAEYTW010000717.1 GCA_023433835.1 Pseudomonadota bacterium
GCCGCCGACCGCGCGCAGGTCGAGCCCGGCTCCGGCGGCGAGCAGGCCCAGCGCCACGGCCGCGTCGGCCATCGTCCTGGCCGTGGGGTCGAGCGGCCCCGGCAGGCCGATGCCGGTGAGGTTCAGGACGAAGCCGGCAACACAGCCGAGGATCAGCGGATTCCGGGCCACCGCCTTCGCCTGCTGCCAGGCGGTCGGCACCTTGCCCGGCGCGGCATGGCGGGCCAGGACGGCGACGCAGGCGACGTTCAGGCTGGGGATCATCAGCGCCATGCAGACGCCGAAGATCGCCAGCCCCTGCGGGCCGTGGAGCGCCTGGGCGATGCCGACGCCGACCACCGAATTGAATCGCGTGACGCCCTGGAAGACCGAGGTGAAGCCCGGTCCGTCGGCAGCCACCAGCCGGCGGGTGCCGAGCAGCAGGGCACCGACGATCCCGACCCCGAGCAGCAACGCCGCCGCCAGCGGGCCCAGTTCGAGCCCGCCGAGCCTGGCATTGGCGCAGGTCCGGGCCAGCAGCACGGGAAACAGCACGAAATAGAACAGCCGGTCGACGCCGATCCAGAACGGCCCGTCGAACACGCGGATCCGCCGCAGGCCGTAGCCCGCGGCGATCAGCAGGAAGGTCGGAACCAGCGCGTAGAAAACGGCGAGCATCAGCCCGCCGGCGGCAGGTGCTTCAGATGGTCCAGCAGCCCCTGCAGGATGTAGGCGGCGGCGAGCTTGTCGACCAGTTCGGCCCGGCGGGCGCGGCTGGCGTCGGCCTCGAGCAGGGTGCGGGTCACCGCGACGGTCGACAGGCGCTCGTCCCAGTAGATCGCCGGCACGTCGAGGAAGGGTTCGAGGTTGCGGGCGAACTGGCGGGTCGACTGGCAGCGCGGGCCTTCTTTCCCGTCCATCTCCACGGGGTAGCCGATGACGATGCCGCCGACCCCTTCCTTCTTCACCGCCGCGGCGATGTCGCCCGCGTCCT
This sequence comes from Pseudomonadota bacterium, assembly GCA_023433835.1. Lineage (GTDB taxonomy): Bacteria > Pseudomonadota > Alphaproteobacteria > Ferrovibrionales > Ferrovibrionaceae > JAFKFH01. The sequence continues at coordinate 974 of JAEYTW010000717.1, forward strand.
GGGTGAACTTGCGCCGCTTGATCAGGGCGTAGGGCGAGGCGATGGTCAGCGTGCCGTCCGACAGGGCCAGGCCGATGGTCTTGGTGCCGACGTCAAGGCCCAGCAGGCGGGCGTGGCGGGGGAGGGTTGCCAGCAGGGCGGCGGGGTTGCTCAGGATTTGCACGGGTGCTAGTGTCCGGCCGCGTCGCGGTGCGGCAATGATGCCGCGGCCGCGGCGAATCCCTGCGAATTCTGTGGCATGACGTGAAGGTGGCATATGTCGCTCGATAACGCCACGGTCGCGAAGATCGCGCGTCTGGCCCGCCTCAAGATCGATGAGGCGGCGCTGGCGCCGATGGCGGCCGAGCTGAACCAGATCCTCGAGTTCGTCGAAGAACTCGGCGCCGTGAATACCGACGGCGTGCCCCCGCTCACTTCGGTCGTGGCGACCCAATTGAAGATGCGCGACGACGTCGTCACCGACGGCGGCTATCCGGACCGGGTGCTGGCCAACGCGCCGGCGGCCGAGCAGGGCTTCTTCACCGTACCCAAGGTGGTCGAATAATGACGATCGACCTGACCCGCCTGACTATTGCCGGCGCGCGCGATGCGTTGGCCAAGGGCGACTTCACCGCCGTCGAGCTGACCGACGCCGCCCTGGCGGCGGCCGAGCGCGCGCGGCCCCTGAACAGCCTGATCACCGAGACCCCGGAACTCGCCCGCAAGCAGGCCCAGGCCTCCGACGCCCGCCGCGCGGCGGGCAAGGCCGGCAAGCTCGACGGCATTCCGCTGGCGATCAAGGACCTCTATTGCACCGAGGGCGTGCTGACCACCGCGGGCAGCCACATCCTCGACAATTTCGTGCCCCCCTACGAATCGACCGTCACGGCGCAACTGTTTGCCGAGGGCGCGGTCATGATCGGCAAGGCCAATCTCGACCAGTTCGGCATGGGCGGCTCGAACGAGAATTCGCATTTCGGCCCGGCGGTGAACCCCTGGCGGCGCCGGGGCGACCAGACCCGGCTGGTGCCGGGCGGCTCGTCCGGCGGCTCGGCCGCGGCGGTCGCTGCCGGCATCGCGCTCGGCTCGACCGCGACCGATACCGGCGGCTCGATCCGCCAGCCGGCGGCGTTCAACGGCGTCACCGGGCTGAAACCGACCTACGGCCGCTGCTCGCGCTGGGGCATCATCGCCTTTGCCTCGTCGCTCGACCAGGCCGGGCCGATCGCCCGCGACGTGCGCGACTGCGCGATCATGCTGGGCTCGATGGCCGGCCACGACCCGAAGGATTCGACGTCGGTCGACCGGCCCGTGCCGGATTATGAGGCCGGCCTCGAGGACGGCATCAAGGGCCTGCGCATCGGCGTGCCGCGCGAATACCGGGTCGACGGCATGCCGGCCGAGATCGAGAAGCTGTGGGCCGACGGCATCGCCTGGGCGCGCGACGCCGGGGCCGAGATCGTCGACATCAGCCTGCCGCATACCAGGCACGCGCTGGCGACCTATTACATCGTCGCCCCGGCCGAAGCCTCGTCGAACCTCGCCCGCTATGACGGCGTGCGCTACGGCTTGCGGGTGCCGGGCCACGACCTGAACGAGCTCTACGAGAATACTCGCGCCGAAGGCTTCGGGGCGGAGGTGCAGCGCCGCATCCTGATCGGCACCTACGTGCTGTCGGCCGGCTATTACGACGCCTATTACCTGAAGGCCCAGAAGGTGCGCACGCTGCTGTTGCGCGACTTCGAGCAGGCTTTCGGCCAGGTCGACGCCATCCTGGCGCCGACCACGCCGGGCGCCGCCTACGGCATCGGCGAAAAGGCCAACGATCCGGTGGCGATGTATCTCGGCGACGTCTTCACCGTGCCGCTGAACCTCGCCGGCCTGCCGGGCATGTCGCTGCCGGCAGGGCTTTCGGCCGAGGGGCTGCCGCTGGGCCTGCAGGTGATCGGCCGCGCCTTCGACGAAGGCACGGTTCTCAAGGTCGGCCGGGCGCTGGAGAAGGCTGCCGCCTTCACCGGCCGGCCCGACATGTGGTGGTGAGCATGAGCGAGAACAAGAACCTGATCGAAGGGGCGACCGGCCCCTGGGAAATCGTGCTGGGCCTCGAGGTCCACGCGCAGGTCACCTCGAACGCCAAGCTGTTCTCCGGCGCGGACACGACCTTCGGCGCCGAGCCGAACTCGCAGGTCAGCCTGGTCGACGCGGCGATGCCCGGCATGCTGCCGGTGATCAATGCCCATTGCGTCGAGCAGGCGGTGCGCACGGGCCTCGGCCTCAAGGCGCAGATCAACCTGACCTCGCGCTTCGACCGCAAGAATTACTTCTACGCCGATTCGCCGCAGGGCTACCAGATCAGCCAGTTCGAGCAGCCGATCGTGGGCAAGGGCATCATCACGCTCGACCTCGCCGACGGCGTCAGCCGCGAGGTCGGCATCACCCGGCTGCATCTGGAGCAGGATGCGGGCAAGATGCTGCATGATCAGGCCCCGTCGCTGTCCTTCGTCGACCTCAACCGGGTGGGCGTGGCGCTGATGGAAATCGTCTCCGAGCCCGACATGCGCTCGGCCGAGGAAGCCGGTGCCTATCTGAAGAAGCTGCGCACCATCCTGCGCTATCTCGGCACCTGCGACGGCAACATGGAAGAAGGCTCGATGCGGGCCGACGTCAACGTCTCGGTGCGCAAGCCCGGCGGGCCGCTCGGCACGCGCTGCGAGATCAAGAACGTCAATTCCGTGCGCTTCGTCATGCAGGCGATCGAATACGAGGCGCGCCGCCAGATCGACATCATTGAGGGCGGTGGCAAGATCGACCAGGAAACCCGCCTGTTCGATACGGCCAAGGGCGTCACCCGGACGATGCGATCGAAGGAGGAGGCGCTCGACTACCGCTACTTCCCCGATCCCGACCTGTTGCCGCTGGTGCTGGACGAAGCCTGGGTCGAGAAGATCAAGGCCGACCTGCCGGAACTGCCCGACGAGAAGAAGGCCCGGCTGATCGAGAAGCTCGGCCTCACCCCCTACGACGCCACCGTGCTGGTGGCCGACCAGGAGGTCGCCGCCTTCTACGAGGCGGTGGCCGCGGGGCGCGACGCCAAGACGGCAGCGAACTGGGTGATTGGCGACTTCATGGCCCATTTCAACAAGTCGGGCCAGGACCTCGCGGACTTCACGATCACCGCACCGAAGCTCGGCCAGTTGATCGACCTGATCTCGGACGGCACGCTGTCGACGCGGCTGGCCAAGGACGTCCTCGAGGCCATGGTCTCGTCGGGCAAGTCCGCCTCCGAGATCGTCGAGGAGAAGGGCCTGCGCCAGGTCACCGATACCGGCGCGATCGAGGCCGTGATCGCCGAGATCATGGCCAAGAATGCCGACAAGGTCGCCGAGTACCGCGGCGGCAAGGACAAGCTGTTCGGCTTCTTCGTCGGCCAGGTGATGAAGGCGATGGGTGGCAAGGCCAATCCGGCGGCGCTCAACGACCTCCTGAAGCAGAAGCTCGCCGGCTGATTCCAGACGCAGCGACGGACTGATGAACGGGCGCTTTCGGGCGCCCGTTCTGCTTTGTGGGTAAAATTCCCACTTGACGGCATCGGGTTTTCCGGCGACCTTCGTTCGTGGGCAAAATTCCCACGAACTGAGCGGGCAATCCCAGGAGAACCTCGATGTCGAGCCGTCTGCGTCTGTTGACCCTGTCGCTTGCCGCCCTTGCGGCCACCACCATGCTGTCGCCCGCCCGCAGCGCGACCATCACCACCTATGCCGGGCCGACATGCAGCGGTTCCTACATCTACGTCCTGCCCGACCTGCCGGTAGCATCCTCGACCTCGTCTTCATCCTCATCTTCGTCCTCGTCGGTGCCGTTCTCGACGTCCCACGGCAATGCCGGCAACCGGCCGCAGCGCTCGTCGTCGGTCTCGATGACCAATCTCGACGGCACCAACGCCGCCACGGTCACCGTCTGCGGCTATGCCGCGGGGGCCTTCGTCGGCGGCAGCGGGGTGGCGCTGGCCGCGAACAACGCGCTGCTGGCCGTCGACCCCACCCCGACGACGACATCGGCCACCACCATCGGCCTGACGACGCTGCTCGGCGGCGTCACGCTTGCCAACTATACGACGATCAGCATGGTCATCGCCTCCGACCGGCCGCTGGCGCTGGGCGGTGCCTCCGGCTCGGCCCGCGACGGCATTCGCGCCTCCGGCGGTTCGGTGGCCACGGCCGACCTGGCCTTCGCCAATGCCGGCGACGTGGCCGAGGGTGCCGGGGTGCTGTTCCTGGCCAACCCGACGGCCACGGCGATCAGCTATACCGTTTCGTTCTACAAGGCCGACGGCACGCTGGTGGCGACCTCGGCGGCCGGCTCGGTCGCGGCCTATCAGGGCACGCGGCTGGCGATCTCCGGCCTGAAGGATAGCGCCGGCACCGCGCTGACCCTGACCGGGGCCGAGATCGTGCATGTCACCGCCGCGACCGGCGTGCTCGGCGGCACGCTGTTCAAGGGCACGCTGGCGAGCGGCTACTTCGGATCGACGCAAGGGACCTATTCCCCCTATTGATCCGGAACCGGCGGGCGGAGATCCGGACTTCGCCCGCCACCCCCTCAGCCGACGCTCAGGCAGCGCGACGTGACGGCCAGCAGGACGGCGTCGTAGCGGGCCTTGGCCGCGGTGTCGGGCGCCTTGGCGCTGTCGCGGACGTAGGCGGCGAAACCCCTGGCATCTTCCTCGGGTACCGACGATCTGGTGATCTCGGCCCGGCATCGGCATTGCTTTTCGGGCGAGCCATCGCGCTTGCAGGCGGTCTCGACGGCCTCGGCGGGGTCGGCGTCCGCACAGGCGGTCAGGAGAAGTAGGGCGGCGGCAATCAGGGGCAAGGCATGGCGTCGGGTGTCAGTCATGCGATCTCCCGGGCTTGCGGCGACAGAACCGGTCTGGAAAGGTATCCGCCCAATTCAAGGGAGGATGTCTGCCGCAATGATCGATCTCTATTACTGGCCAACACCCAACGGCCATAAAATCACTTTGTTCCTGGAAGAGGCCGGGCTGCCCTATCAGATCAAGCCGGTCAACATCGGCAAGGGCGAGCAGTTCGAGCCGTCGTTCCTGCAGATCGCGCCCAACAACCGCATGCCCGCCATCGTCGATCGCGACCCGGCAGGCGGGGCGACGCCGGTCAGCCTCTTCGAGTCCGGCGCCATTCTGCTCTATCTCGCCGAGAAGGCCGGCAAATTCATGCCGAAGGATATCCACGGCCGCGCCGAGGTGCTGCAATGGCTGTTCTGGCAGATGGGCGGGCTGGGGCCGATGGCCGGGCAGAACCATCATTTCAGCGCCTATGCGCCGGAAAAGCTGCCCTACGCCATCGACCGCTACGTCAAGGAGACCGGGCGTCTCTACGCCGTGCTCGACAAGCGCCTGGCCGACCGCGCCTTCGTGGCCGGCAACGAGTACACCATCGCCGACATGGCCTCCTATCCCTGGATCGTGCCCCATGAGCGCCAGGGCCAGAACCTCGACGATTTCCCGAACCTGAAGCGCTGGTTCGGCTCGATCTGGGACCGCCCTGCGACCAAGAAGGCCTACGCGCTGGCCAAGGAATTCCAGACCGTGCCGCCCACCTCGGAGGAGGCGCGCAAGATCCTGTTCGGCCAGGACGCCTCGACCATCCGCCGCTGAACGGTCATACTGGCGGGGGGGGGGG
>JAEYTW010000559.1 GCA_023433835.1 Pseudomonadota bacterium
CACCCGCCCCGCGGACGCCGCCGCGGCGGTGGCCGTCGCCCGAGACGCCTCGACCGCGGCCGACGTCGCCGTGGCCTCCGCGAGCCACCCCGCGATCCCGCCCAACCCCTACGCGCAGGCGAACAGCCTCGGGCGTCGCTACGGCTTGCTCGCCGAGGCTGACATCATCACGGCCCTGCGGAGCGCTCCGATCGTGGGCGCTCGGGAGGTGGGCAACACGTCCATCAACCTCCGCTGCGACCTCGAGGGCGAGATCGACGGCGCCTACAAGCCCTCGGAGAGACGTCACGCCGAGCACTGGCGCGCCGAGATCGGCGCGTTCCGGGTGAGCCAGATCCTCGGGATCGAGCGCGTGCCGCCCGCGGTGTTCCGGCGCGTGCCGCAGTCCGACGTGCCCTCGGGGATCCAGCCGAGGGTGTACTTCAACCACGGGGTGTCGCGCGGCGCGATGATCTACTGGGTGCCGGTGCTGCACCGCGCGGGGATCTTCTCGGGGCAGGCCCTGGAGCAGTGGACCAACCTGCTGGTCGTGGGCGTAGACCTGCCCGAGCGTGAGCGCCTCCGCGCCGAGGAGATCTCCACCCTCATCGCCTTCGACTACATCATCGGCAACTGGGACCGCTGGCACGGCACCAACACCCTCACCGACGGCCAGGGCCACCTCGTGTACCGAGACAACAACGGAGGGTTCCTCGAGCCCCTGCCCCGCGGGCGGCACGAGATCATCCTGAGCTTCCTCCAGCGGGTGCAGCGCTTCTCGCGGGCCTTCATCGAGCGCGCGCGGGCCTTCACCCTCGCCGACCTGCGCCGCGCCATCGCGCAGGACGCCGACGGCGACGAGCCCCTCCTCTCCGACGCACAGCTCCGCAGCGTGATCCGCCGCAGGAACACCCTCATCCAGTACGTCGACGCCCTGGTGACCATCCACGGCGAGGACGAGGTGCTGCTCTTTCCGTAGCGGTCACACCACGAGCTGACGGAGCTCGGACTGGTGGCGCTCGGCGTAGACCGAGAGCACGTCGAGGGAGTCGCGGATCTCGCTCGGGTCGAGGTTCTCGATGGGGAACTCCACCGAGAGCACCACGTCGCCGTCCTCGTCGAGGGAGAAGCGCGCGAGGAGCATCTCGCCGTTGAGCTTCAACAGACGGAGGTAGAGCTTGTCGGCCTTGTCCTGGTCCGCGGGGAGGCGGACGATCGGCAGAACCATCAGCCGGCACCAGCCCGTGTCGACCTGGATCACCAGCGGGAAGGTGCCCGCCCGGCCCTTGAAGCTCGAGCGCCAGGTGTTCGGCGAGAGCGCGATCACCGGCCAGCGGAGCTCCTTGAGCTGCCGCTCGATCTTGTCTACGTCCGCCTTGTCGTACTGCCTGGTTTCCAACGCGCGCCCCTTCGACCGTCTCGCGAGACTACGCTAGCGCCCCCGCGAGGCCGCGCACAAGACGCCGCGAGAGCCCCTCCCGCGCACCCACGAGCGAACCATGACCGACACGCCCCCGCCGCCGCCGCACCGCCCGAGCATACTCGTCGTCGACGACGACCGCTCCATCCGTCGCACCCTGGAGAAATTCCTCGGCGACCTGGGCTACGCCGTCACCCTCGCCGAAGACGGGCTCCAGGGCCTCGAGGCCATCACCGCGCAGGACCCCGACGTGGTGCTCCTCGACCTCGGCCTCCCGCGCATGGACGGTCTGGAGCTCCTCGCGAAGCTCCGCGAGGCCGGGCGCACCAGCCCGGTCATCGTCATCACAGCCCGCGACGACATGCACTCCACCGTGACCGCCATGCACGAGGGCGCGTGGGACTACCTCGTGAAGCCCCTCGAGATCGAGCGGCTGAAGATCACCGTGAAGCGCGCGGTGGAGTCTCGGGAGCTCACCCAGCGCATCGACGGCCTCGTCGAGACCATGACCCGCACGCAGTCCGTCGACAGCATCGTCGGGCGCACGCCGGTGATGCGCGAGGTGTTCAAGACCATCGGCCAGGTGTCGACCTCCAACGCCACGGTGCTCGTCACGGGCGAGTCGGGCACCGGAAAGGAGCTCGTCGCGAGGGCCATCCATTTCGCCTCCGAGGGCAGAGAGCAGCCCTTCGTCGCCGTGAACTGCTCGTCCTTCCCGAGGGACCTCCTCGAGAGCGAGCTCTTCGGCCACGCGAAGGGGGCCTTCACGGGCGCGACCAGCGACAAGGCCGGGCGCTTTCAGATCGCCGGCGCCGGCACGCTCTTCCTCGACGAGATCGGCGAGCTGCCCCTCGACTTGCAGGCCAAGCTCCTGCGCGTCGTGCAGGAGCGGGTCTTCGAGCGCCTCGGCGACCCCCGGCCCATCCCGCTGCGCGCGAGGCTCGTCGCGGCGACGCACCGCGACCTCACCCAGATGGTGCGCCAGAAGCTCTTCCGAGAGGACCTCTACTACCGCCTCAACGTCCTCCGCATCCACCTGCCGCCCCTGCGCGACCGCCCCGAGGACATCAAGCCCCTCGTCGACCACCTCGTCGGCAAGATCAGCCGAGACCTCCACAAGAAGATCCGCTTCGTCTCGAAAGACGCCCTCGAGGCCCTCACCCGCTACCCCTGGCCGGGCAACGTGCGCGAGCTCGAGAACGCCCTCACCCGCGCCATGGTGCTCACCCAGGGCGAGGTTCTCGAGGCCAGCGTGCTGCCCATCACCGTCGACGACCTCGACGCGGGAGACCCCGGCGACGACCCCGGCGACGACCCTAGCGACGCGACCGAGGCCAGCGCCGAGGCGTCAAACCCCCGAGTCGCCGGCGAGCTCCTCACCCTGCGAGAGCTCGAGCGCCGGCACATCGTCACGGTGCTCAACGCCATGAAGTGGAACAAGCGGCGATCCTGCGGCGTGCTCGGCATCACCCGCCCCACCCTCGACCGCAAGATCCGCGACTACGGCATCGAGCGCCCCACCGCCGCCGACGACCGCGCCTGAGGCCCACGCCCGTGCAGCCCCTCGTCGCCGTGGCGTTCTTCGCCGTCACGCTCATCCTGGGGCTCACCCACCGGATCCGCCGCGACGCCAGCGGCCGCGTCGACACCCGCTACTTCTCCCAGCTCGGGTACACCTTCGCCGCGGGGATCCTCCTGCTCGCCCTCGGCCTCCTCGCCGGGCTGCGCGCCGACCACCCGTACATCAGCCTCGTCGGGCTCTCGTCGACGTACTTCGGCGCCTACGCCCTCGTGCTCTTCGCGTACAGCTTCCCGCTGAACCGCCCGGCCCCGCGGGCGCTGCACGCCGCGCTCCTCGCGCTCACCGTCGCCACCGTCGCGCTGGGCATCCACCGCGGCGTCGGGGGCAACCGCGCCGACCCCGTGTGGCTGCACCTCACGATGGTCCCCTACCTCGGCCTCACGGTCTTCTATACCCAGCGCAACTGGCGCGCAGCCATCGCCCCCGACGAGCGCCGGCCGAACCTCCCGGTCACCCTCGTGCAGCTCTCGGTGCTCGCGCCCTGGGTCGTCAGCTTCGTCGCCTACGGCGCCGTGAGCGCGCGCGTCTCCGAGCCGCCGCCCTGGCTCTACCTCACCCAGGAGCTCGGCCTCGCCGCTCAGGCCGCCTTGGCCTTTGCCAGCTCGCGCTCCAGCAACCGGCCCAACCGCTTGATGCCCTCCTCGATCGTCTCGGGGCTGGGCAGCGAGAACGACAGCCGGATGGTGTTGCGGGTCGAGCGGTCGGCGTAGAAGGCCGAGCCGGGCACGAAGGCGATCCGCTCGTCCGCGATCGCCTTGGCCAGCAGGTCGGCGCCGTCGAGGCCTTGCGGCAGCGTGATCCAGACGAACATGCCGCCGTCGGGCCGGGTCCAGTGCAGGCCCTGGGCCTTCGGCAGATGGCGGTCCAGCGCGTCGAGCATCGCGTCGCGCCGCGCGCCGTAGACCTGGCGCAGCTTGGCGGCGTGTTCCTCCAGGATCTCGTCGGCCACCTCGCACATGACCATCTGATTGATGGTCGCCGAATGCAGGTCGGAAGCCTGCTTCATCAGCACGAGCTTCTGCAGCACGGGCGCGGGCGCCACCACCCAGCCGATGCGCAGGGCCGGCGCGATCGATTTGGAGAAGGTGCCGGTATAGATGACGTTGCCGGCCGAAGTCGCCTCCGACAGCGGCGACTGCTGGTTCAGCCGCTGGCCGTCCAGCGCCAGGAAGGTCGGCGCCGCCTCGCCGGAATAGCGCAACTGGTCGTAGGCCTGGTCCTCGATGACCGGCACGCCGTACTGGTAGGACAGCTCGATCAGCTTCAGCCGCTGGTCGAGCGGCAGGGTGACGCCTGAGGGATTGCCGAAATCGGGCGTCAGATAGACGAACTTGGCACCCAGCCTGAATTCGCGCTCCAGCCCCTCCAGGTCGATGCCGGCATCGTCGAGCGGCACGGGCACCACCACGGGCTCATACAGGCTGAAGGCCTGGAGCGCGCCGAGATAGGCCGGCCGCGTCACCACGATGCGGTCGCCCGGGTTGATGAACAGCTTGGCCAGGAATTCCAGGCCCTGCTGAGAGCCGTTGGTGATCATGACGTTGTCGCGATGGGTCGAGACGCCGACGCGCGCCAGGTACTTGACGATGAAGTCGCGCAGCGGCGGATAGCCTTCGGAGATCGAATACTGCATTGCTTCGCCCCGGCGGGCGGGGTCGGCCAGGATCGACTGATAGGCCTGGGCCAGCCGTTCATAGGGGAACAGCTGGGGGTCGGGGATGCCGCCGGCAAACGAGATGATGTCAGGCTGGTTCAGCAGCTTCAGCAGTTCGCGGATCTCGGAGGCGGTCAGCTGCACCGCCCGCTGCGCGAAAGTCTTGGTCCAATCGATGCCCATGGCTGTTTCTCCCTTGAAACTTTCCTCAAGGTTATCGGGGCCGTTCGGTAATTTCCAGCCTTTTATGGCAGTGTCGCTGCCATAATTGTAGGGCTACAATGAACAGGACGCAGCGAAAGCCCAGCGTCACCACCGACCAGATGTCGAGGCCCTCGGCCGTTCCCGGCAGCTCGATCAGGGCAAGGCTGCTGCCCGGCCGGTCGACCGGGACCATGATCACGGCCATCACGTTGTTGGCGGCATGCGCACCGATCGCGGCGCCGATATTGCCGGTGACGGCGATCGCCCAGAACATGCCCAGCGCCAGCAGGACGCGATAGGCGACGCCCGCCCAGCCTTCGCCCAGGCCGTGCAGCAGGCCGAAGAAGACGGCAGCGACCACCACGGTGACGCCCGCGGGCAGCCGCGTGCGCAGACCCTGCGGCAGATAGGCGCGGAAGACGACCTCCTCGGCGGCCGCGAGGCCGAGCATCGCGACGAGGCCGCAGCCGGCATAGATCAGCCGCGTTGGCTCGATCCGCCAGACCAGCGGCGTGCCGTCGGCCCAGAAGGCCAGGCCGAGGAATGCCGCGCCGATCACCCCGAACAGCGCGAAGCCGGCGGCGATCGACCCGGCCGAGAAACCCGGGCCTGCGAGGCTTGCCGGCCGCCGGCCCTGCCAGCGGGCGACGATCAGCACGCCGCCGGCGCCCGCCAGCGTGGCGACGGTGCCGAGCCCGAGCAGCAGGAAGGCGCCGAGCCTGGCCCCCACCGTCGGCCCCGTCCAGAGCCAGGCTGCCGGCAGGACGACCAGCAGGGCGGTCGCCATGCCGGCGGCGACGCCGATCAGATGGCCCGACAGGCCGGGATTCCGGGCATCGGGGGCTTCGAGGAATCGACGCAGGGACATGAACCGCTCGCTACCTGTCGCGGCGGGTCATAGCACGGCGGACGGCGAGAAACCTACTTGCGCGCCCCCAGCGGCACGACGCGCGAGATCGGGGTGACGACGAGGTCGGCGATCTGGGCGGCCAGTTCTTCCTGCAGATAGGGTTTGGAGAGGCGCGGCAGGTTGAGGTCGTCGCCGCCCGGCAGGTCGGCATAGCCGGTGGCCAGGATGATCGGCAGGCCGGGCCAGTTCTGGCGGATCTGGCGGGCGAGCTCGATGCCGGTCATGCCGGGCATCGCCTGGTCGGTGAGGACGAGATCGACCAGCGTGCCGTTGCGCAAGGTTTCCAGCGCCGCGGCAGCCGAGCCGGCCTCCGTCACGCGGTGGCCGAGATCTTCCAGCATGGCTGCGGTGCCGGTCAGGATCAGCGCGTCGTCGTCGACCAGCAGCACGCGGCAGGGCGGGGCGACGCGGCTGCCGGCGGCCGGGGCGACCGCCGGTTCGATCCGCTCGGCGGCCGATACCGGCAGCCACAGCTCGACCGTCGTGCCTTCCGAGACGCGGCTGGCGATGCGCATCATGCCGCCGGACTGCGCGGCCAGGCCGTGGACCATCGAGAGCCCGAGGCCGGTGCCCTTGCCGACGCCCTTGGTGGTGAAGAACGGCTCGATGGCGCGGCGCAGGGTGGCGTCGTCCATGCCGGTGCCGGTGTCGGCGACCGACAGGCAGACATAGGCGCCGGGGATGAGGCCCAGCCCGTTGTCCTCGCCGATGGTCTCCCAGCGCGCGCCGATCGCGAGGCTGCCGCCGAGCGGCATCGCGTCGCGGGCGTTGAGGGCGAGGTTGAGGATCGCCAGCTCGAGCTGGTTGGGATCGATGCGCACCGGCGGCAGGTCGGACTGGAAGCTGGTCGTCACATGCGTCGCGGGGCCGAGCGAGCGGCGCAGCATCTCGGCCATGTTGTCGATCAGCCCGGCCAGCTCGATCGAGGCGGGCTTCAATTCCTGGCGGCGGGCGAAGGCCAGCATCCGCTTGGTCAGCGTCGCCCCGCGCTCGGCCCCCTGCAGCGCCCCGTCGATCAGCCGGCGCAGCCGCGGGTCGTCGGGGATCCGCTTCTTCAGGAGGTTGAGGTTGCCCAGCACGGCCATCAGCAGGTTGTTGAAGTCATGGGCGACGCCGCCGGTCAGCTGGCCCAGGCTTTCCATCTTCTGCATCTCGTGGATCTGGGCGATCGCCGCCTCGCGCTCGCGGGTGCGCTGCTCGACGCGGCGCTCCAGCTCGGCATTGGCCGAGGCGAGTTCGGCGGTGCGCTCCTCGATGCGCTGCTCCAGCTCGGTGTTGAGCTGCTCCAGCTGGCGGGTCTTGCGATAGAGATCGACGAAGACGCGCACCTTGGCGCGCAGCAGTTCCGGCACCACCGGCACCGGCACGTAGTCGACCGCGCCCAGCTCGTAGGCCCTGAGACGGTCGAGGTCGGTCATGTTGGTGGCGGAGACGAAGATGATCGCGGTCTGCTGGAAGCGGGGATGGTCGCGGATCATCGCGGCCAGCTCGAAGCCGTCGAGGTCGGGCATGACGACGTCGACCAGGATGACCGCGATCTCGTTCTTCAGCAGATGCTCGAGCGCCTGGCGGCCCGACCCGGCCTTGATCAGGTTTTCGCCGAGTTCGGCCAGCATCACCTCATAGCTGAGCAGCTTGGCCGGCTGGTCGTCGACCAGCAGGATGTTGACCTGATCGTTCGCGTCCACGGATCACCCGTCTCCGTCAGCGCAGAAGCCACATGCGCAGGGCCGAGAGAAGCTGCTCGGTATTGACCGGCTTGGCCAGATAGTCCGACGCGCCGGCCTCCAGGCATTTCTCGCGGTCGCCCTTCATCGCCTTGGCGGTGAGGGCGATGATCGGCATGCGGCGGAAGGCCGCGTTCGAACGAATCACCTGCATCGTCTGATAACCATCCATCTCAGGCATCATGATGTCCATCAGAACGATGGCGACGCCGGGCGTGGCGTCGAGCAGCGCGATGGCCTCGCTGCCGGTGGTCGCCGTCAGCACCTGCATCCCGCGGCGCTCCAGAACGCTCGACAGCGCGAAGATGTTGCGCGCGTCGTCATCGACCAGCAGCACTTTCTGCCCGACGAGGATTTCGTCGGACGAATGCAGCCGTTCCAGCATGCGCTGCTTCTCCGGCGGCAGATCGCCGACCACGCGGTGCAGGAACAGCGCGGTTTCGTCGAGCAGCCGTTCGGGCGATTCAACCCCCTTGACCACGACCGAGCGGGCCATGGTGTGCAGCTGGGCATCCTCCTCCGGCGACAGTTCGCGGCCGGTGAAGACGACGACCGGCACGTCGCGCAAGGAGACGTCGTCGCGGATCCTTTCCAGGACTTCGAAACCGGTCATGTCGGGCAGCTTGAGGTCGAGGACGACGCAGTCGGCGCCGTCGTCGCGCAGCATGTCGAGCGCCTGATGGCCGGTCTCGGCCTCGACGACGTCGATGTCGTCATGGCCGAGCAGCTCGGTGATGCTCATCCGCTCGATGTCGTTGTCCTCGACCACCAAGAGGCGCTTGCGGCGGCGCTTGGCGTAGTCGGCGATCTGGGACAGCGACTGGCCGATGCCCTCGGTCGTCGTCGGCTTCGACATGAAGGCGAAGGCGCCGCGCGCCAGGCCATGCTGGCGGTCTTCGTCCAGCGTGACGATCTGGACGGGGATATGGCGGGTGGCCGGGTTCTGCTTCAGCTGGCTCAGGACCGTCCAACCCAGCATGTCCGGCAGGAACACGTCGAGCGAGACGGCGACGGGGTGATAGTCGCGGGCAAGCGCCAGCGCCTCGGCCCCACGGGCGGCGACCAGCACCTTGAAGCCGTGGTCGTGGGCCAGATCGGCGAGAATGCGGGCGTAGTGCGGATCGTCCTCGACGATCAGCAGCACGCGATCGTCGGGGCCGAGGTCGCGCCGGTCATCCTCGACCTGCTCGATCGGCCGGTCGGGGGGCCCCGCCCCGGGGACCCCC
>JAEYTW010000653.1 GCA_023433835.1 Pseudomonadota bacterium
TGCGCGGCCTCCCGCCCCAGCGCCAGCCGGCCGGCGGCGTCGCGGTCGAAGACGACGCCATGATCGATCAATCGGCCGATCGCCGCCGGGGCGGCGGCGGTGACCAGCGCGACGATGCGCGGATCGCAGAGGCCGGCCCCCGCCGCCAGCGTATCGGCGGCATGGGCCGAGGCATCGTCGGCCGGGTCGAAGGCCGCCGCAATGCCACCCTGGGCGAGGCTCGATGCCGCCTGGTCCATCGGCCCGGCCGCGACCAGCAGCACCCGGGCGGGCTGCAACGCCAGCGCGGCGCTGAGGCCGGCCTGCCCGGCGCCGACGACGACAGCGTCGTAGCGCCGGCTCAGGGCGGTGGCGGTACTCACAGGATTTCCAGCATGCGTTCGACCGCCCGCCGCGCCGGGGCGGCGACGGCCGGGTCGATGGTGACCTCATGGGTCAGGGTTTCCAGCGTGCGGCGGATCTTGGCAAGCGTGTTGCGCTTCATGTGCGGGCACAGGTTGCAGGGCCGCACGAAATCGATCTCGGGATGGCCGGCGGCGATGTTGTCGCTCATCGAGCACTCGGTGATCAGCGCGACGCGGGCCGGCTTGCGGTCGGTGACGTAGGCCGCCATCCCTTGCGTCGAGCCGGCATAGTCCGCCTCGGCCACCACCTCGGGCGCGCATTCGGGATGGGCCAGCACGACGACGCCGGGGTGATCCTGGCGCAAGGTACGGATATCGTGGCCGGTGAACCGTTCATGCACCTCGCAGCGCCCTTCCCAGGCGATGATCTCGACCTCGGTGGTGGCCGCGACGTTGCGGGCGAGATAGCCGTCCGGCGCCATGATCACGCGCGGTACGCCCAGGGCCTCGACCACCGCGCGGGCATTGGCCGAGGTGCAGCAGACGTCCGAAACCGCCTTCACCGCCGCCGAGGAATTGACGTAGGTCACCACCGGCACGCCGGGATGGCGGGCACGCAGGGCCAGGACGTCGTCGGCGGTGATGGCATCGGCCAGCGAGCAGCCGGCGGCCGGGTCCGGCACCAGCACGGTGCGGGCGGGGTTGAGCAGCTTGGCGGTCTCGGCCATGAAATGCACGCCGCAGACGACCAGGATATCGGCCTCGGCCCGCGCCGCCTCGCGCGCCAGGGCCAGCGAATCGCCGACGATATCGGCCACCCCGTGGAAGATTTCGGGGGTCTGGTAGTTGTGGGCGAGGATCAGCGCGCCGCGCTCGCGCTTCAGCCGCAGGATGGCATCGACATCGGGTTCGAAGACGGCCCATTCGATCGGCGGGATGACGTGGCGGACCCGGTCGTAGCGGGCTGCAGCTGCGTTGAGCATATTAGGCTCCTATCGAGCATAAGGGGTGCTCAAAAAGAGGCGGCGAACCGCTTATCATCCAATTGAGCATATTAAATGCTAGATATGAGTATAAGGGGTCGTCAAGCCGAAAAAGTCGATTAGCCGCGCCGCGGGCGAGGCGCCACTCCCGGGGCGGGGCGTTCCAGCAGGACCGCGCGGCGGAAACGGAATTGCTCGGCCGGGCGGCCGCCGGTCTGGCTTTCGCGGCGGCCGGTGCCCTCGACCAGGCCGGTCTGTTCCACCAGCCGGCGGAAGTTCTGCTTGTGCAACCGCTCGCCGCCCAGCGCCTCGACCGCGCGCTGCAACTGCAGCAGGGTGAAATGCTCGGCCATCAGCTCGAAGACCACCGGGCGATAGCGGATCTTGGCGCGCAGGCGCCCGATCGCGGTCGCCAGGATCCGGCGATGGTCGAGGCGCATCGCCCGGCCGGGCAGGGTGGCCTGCAGTTTTGCCTCGGCGACCAATTCCGCTTCGTAGAGCAGTTCATAGCGTTCCAGCACCTTCTCGCCATCCCAGGCGGCCTCGTCGGTGCCGAAGGCGATCTCGATGCGCTGCCGGCGCCGGTCCTGTTCCGCGCCGCCGGCAGCGGCCCAGCGCGCCAGGCCCGGCATGATCACCTGGTCGATCAGCGCCGGCCGGCCGTCGCGGCGGTCTTCCCAGGGGAAGAAGTCGTACCAGTCGCGCCAATCCTGGTCGGCCGCCTCGGCCGCCCGGGTGAGGGCGAGATAGGCGATCGAGAGCACGCGCGGGCCGCCCTGGCGTTCGCGCGGGTCGCGGCCCTTGTCGCCGAAGGTGTAGAGTTGTTCGACATGGCCGAGCGACAGGCCGGTCTGGTCCGCCACCCAGGCGCGCAGCCCTGAATCGAGCGTGCGGTGGCGCACCGGATCGAGCGGGCCGAAGGGCAGGGCAGGGGCCAGGGCGCCATCGCCCCGGGCAAGGCGCACCAGCGGGCGATCGCCGTCGAGGGCGACGATGACGGCGGCAAGGCCGACAAGGATGTCCATGCCGGCCTTCCTAACCCGTCTCGACGACGGTGGCTAGTTCGCGTCTTTAAGCGGTGGCGGCGGGGCGCAGCTGGGTGACGCCGGCCTCGAACAGGCCGGGCTGGTCGGCCTGGGCATGCGGGTCTTCGAGATGGCGGACCATGCCGTTGACGCGCGCGCCGGAATCGACCGACAGCGTGGCGTGGATGACATCGCCGTTGATCCGGGCGGAGCCGGTCAGGGCGACGACCCGCGCCTTCAGCCGGCCGTTGACCTCGCCCATCACCAGCACTTCCTCGGCGCTGATGTCGCCATCGATGCGGGCGCCTTCGCCGACCGTGACCCGGCCGGCACTGATGTCGCCGGTGATGGCGCCTTCGACCTGGACGTCACCATCGGTGACGAGATTGCCGGTAACCGTCAGCCCGTGGCTGATGATCGAAGGGGGCGCGCTATTTCTTCTTGGCTTTACGCTGGGGCCCTTCGGCCTCTTCGAGCTTGAGAACATGGTTGCCTGCTTCGAGGAAATTGGCGGGATTCAGCGGTTCGTCGTTGAACAGCACTTCGTAATGCAGATGGACGCCCGTCGCCCGCCCGGTCGCCCCCATCAGGCCGACGCGCTGACCAGCCGAGATCGTCTGCCCTTCCTCTACCAGCGCCTGACGCAGATGGCTATAGCGCGACTTGAACCCGTAGCCGTGGTCGATCTCGACAGTGATGCCGTAGGCGCCGTCGCGGCCGCCGATCGTGACCACGCCGGGCGCGGTCGCCATGATCGGGGTGTTGGCGGCGCCCTGGAAGTCGAGGCCGGAATGGAAGGCGGCCTGCCGGGTGATCGGATCGACGCGCCGGCCGAAACCGGACGACAGCGAGACGTTCTCGACCGGCTTGGCCACGGGCAGGCGCGCCAGCAGGGTCTGCAAGCCGCCCCAGCGGGTCATCGCGGCCTCGAGCCGGGCGGCCATCTGCTCGACCGACTCGTTCTTCATGTCGCGCGGCTTGACCTTGGACAGCGGGATGAACGGGCCGCCCTGGCCGCCGGTCGAATTCACCCCCGGCTGGCCGCCGGTAATCTGGGCGCCCGCCTGCTGCAGCAGCTCGCTCGGATCGATGCCGGTCAGCTTGATCGCCTTCTCCAGGCCGGTGATCGACTGCACGGCGCGCTCCTGCAGCCGGGTCAGCATCTCGCGCTGGTTTTTCTGGCTTTGCGCGACCTGGCTCTGCAACAGTTCGACGGTCGCGGCGTGGTCGTCCTGCATCTGCGCCAGTTCGACGGCGTGCTCGCGATTGACCTGGGCCAGCCGTTCGGCGTCGGCGGCCTGCTGGCGCGACAACGCCGCGGCGTTCTCCTCCTGCAGCTTGCCGACGACATCGGCGCTGTTCTCGGTCAGGCGGGCGACGATGGTGGCGCGCTGCTCGTTCAGCCGGGCGACCGTCGTCGCATTTTCCTGCTTCAGCGCGGCGATGGTCGCGTCACGCTCTTTGGTCAACCTTTCGACGGTGGCGACCTGCTCGTCGCGCAGACGCTGCAGCGCGGCGGCATGCTCCTGCTTGAGGCGGGTCAGCTCGCGCGAGGTATCCTCGCGCGTCCTGGTGGTCTCGGTCGCGTATTCGTCGCGCAGGCGGTTGGCCTGGTCGCGCTCGCGGACGACAAGGTCGAGTTCGTTGCGGGCGAGGCTGAAGTCGTGGCGCAGCTTGCCGAACTGGTTGGCCAGCTGGCGCATGCGGTCGACCTTCTCCTCCATCTCGCGGGTCAGGCCGCCGGCGTTTTCGCGGGTCTTCTGCAGCTCGGTGGCAACCGTCTCGTAGGAGGCGAACAACTCGCCGATCGTGCGGTCCTTGTCGTTGATCAGGTCGTTCAGGCGCTGCTCGCGCGACTGGCGGTCGATCGCGGAATAGACCATGTAGCCGCTGCCCGCGACCAGCCACAGGCCGGCGACGACGGCGGCGATGGCAGCGCCGGCCTGCGTCGCGCGCGACAGCGACAGATAGCTGACCTCGCCCTTGGCACGGACGATGATCTGACGTTCCGGAAAGAATTGCCGGTTCGCAAAGACGCGGGCGAGCCAGGATTGACGGCGCCCAAAGTGCTGGCGTTGCATGACCTTTAAGCCTCCCCCCCTGGTTTGGCGCGGGGATTCCGCACGAAACCGGGGGGCTTGGCAACTGCTGAATTTAATCCTTTTTTTACGGACTGGCGCCTATCCGGTTACCCGACGGTCACCTGGTAAAAAGCCTTTTTGGTACAGTTGTTTAGTGACCTGACTGTTGCTGTCAGCAAATGTCGCGCGTGGCGGCGAGCACGTCGGCCGCATGGCCGGCGACTTTGACCTTCCGCCAGATTCTGGCGATCCTGCCCTTGCCGTCGATCAGGAAGGTGGCCCGCTCGATACCCATATACGTGCGGCCATACATGCTCTTTTCCACCCAGACGCCGTAGGATTCGGTGACTTTCCCATCCTCGTCGGCGCCCAGCACCACGCCCAGCGCATGCTTCTTCTTGAACTTGTCGTGGGCTGCGACGGTATCGCGCGAGCAGCCGATGACGGTCGCGCCGAGCTTCTGGAATTCGGGCAGCAGGCCGGTGAAGTCGATCGCCTCGCGGGTGCACCCGGTCGTGTCGTCCTTCGGATAGAAATAAAGGACGACGGGTTTGCCCTTCAGCTTGGCCAGCGACACCTTGGCGCCGCCGTCGGCGGTCATGGTGAAGGCCGGCGCGGCATCGCCGGGTTGCAGGTCCGTGGTCATGGGCTGTCCTTATGATGAGAGGCCGAGGATGGCGTCGGTCTGCTTGGACGTACGCGCCTCGCGGGCGGCCAGATCAGCCGACAGCGTGGCGAAATCGGGCAGGCGGCCGGCCCGGGCGAGCGCGCGGGCCAGACCCGGCGAGACCTTCTCCGGATCGAACTTGGCGGAATGCACCAGCCGCATCAACGCCAGCATATGGGCGAGGAAGCCATAGGCCTGGCCGAGCTCGGCAGCCGTATCGGGATCGAGGCAGCCGGCGGCGGCAAGCTTGCGCAGCGCCGCCGCGGTGTTCTGGTCGAGCACCTCGGGCGTCTCGCCGGCAAAGCGCAGCTGCAGGTACTGGGCGACGAATTCGATGTCGATCAGCCCGCCGCGCGCCGTCTTGACGTCCCAGGCATTGGCCGCGCCCTTGGCCGCGGCGATCCGCAGCCGCATGTCGGCGACGTCGGCCTTCAGCTTGGCCGCGTCGCGCGGCCTGGTCAGCACCGCGCGGATCGTCTCGGCGACACGCTCGGCCAGCCCGGGCGGGCCGGCGACGACCCGGGCGCGGGTCAGCGCCATATGCTCCCAGGTCCAGGCCTCCGACCATTGATACTGGGCGAATCCCGCCAGACCCACCGCGACCGGCCCGGCATTGCCCGACGGGCGCAGCCGCATGTCCACCTCGAACAGCTGGCCTTCCGGGGTCAGCGCGGTCATCGCCGCGATCAGCCGCTGGGCCAGTTTGGCGAAATACTGCGTCACCCACAGCGGTTTGGGGCCGTCGGAGCTTTCCTCGACGTCGTCGTAGATGAACAGGAGGTCGAGATCGGATTCGAGCGTCATCTCGCGGCTACCGAGGCGGCCCAGCCCCACCACGGCAAAGCCCGCGCCGGGGATGCGGCCGTGGATCTTGGCGACCTCCTCCTCGATCCGCGGGGTGAGCACGCGCAGGATCGCGTCGGCCAGGTCGGCCATCGCCGCGCCGGCAACGAAACCATCGGTCGCGCCGCGCAGCAGCGCCACGCCGATGCGCAGCTTGTGGTCGTTGGCCCAGCGCCTGGACCAGTCCAGCACATCCTGGAAATCGCGCGCCGGGCGCAGCATCTCGTCGAGTTCGGCGGCCAGCGCATCGGCCGGCGGCGTGGGGCTGAAGAAATTGCCTGAGATCATCGCATCGAAACGTGACGGATCATGGGCGAGGTATTCGGCCAGCCGGGGCGCGGTGCCCATGATCTCGGCGACGAGATCGAGCAGCTCCGGATGCGCCGAGAACAGCGAGAACAGCTGGATGCCGGCGGGCAGGTGCCGCAGGAATTCGTCGAACCGGCCGAAGGCGTCGCCGGGATGGGCGGTGCGCGAGAAAGCGGTGAGCAGCCGCGGCGTCAGGCTGGTCAGCAGCTCGCGGGCTCGCGTCGAGCGCATCGCGCGATAGCGGCCGTGATGCCAGCCGCGGATGGTTGCCGCGACGCTGCCCGGCTCGGCGAAACCATAGGCGCGCAGGGTTTCCAAGGTATCGGGATCGTCGTCGGTGCCGGTGAACACCAGGCTGCCGGCGGCGCCGTCCAGCGCCGGCGCCTGTTCGAACAGCACGGCGTAATGGCGCTGCACGGTTTCCAGCGTATCGCGCACCGCGGCATCGAAGGCGGCGCGGTCGGGATAGCCCATGAAGGCGGCGATGCGGGCGAGCCCTTGGTCATCCTCGGGCAGCTTCTGCGTCTGCTCGTCGGCGACCATCTGGATGCGGTGTTCGAGGCGGCGCAGGAAGCCGTAGGCCTCGGTCAGCGTGTCGACCACCGACCACGCGATGCGGTCGGTCTCGGCCAGGGCGCGCAGGGCGCCGACCGTCGGCGGCACCCGCAGCCGGCGGTCGCGGCCGCCGGCGATCAATTGCTGGGTCTGGGCGAAGAATTCGATCTCGCGGATGCCGCCGCGCCCGACCTTGACGTCGTGGCCGGCTACCGCCACCGCACCGTGGCCGCGATGGGTATGGATCTGGCGCTTGATCGAATGGATATCCTCGATCGCGGCGAAGTCGAGATGCTTGCGCCAGACGAACGGGCCGATGCGCGACAGGAAGCCCTGGCCCGCCGGAATGTCGCCCGCCAGGCAGCGCGCCTTGATCATCGCCGCGCGTTCCCAGTTCTGGCCGAGGCTTTCGTAGTAGTGCTCGGCCGCCGCCATCGAGATGACAACCGGCGTCGAGGCGGGATCGGGGCGCAGCCGCAGGTCGGTGCGGAAGACATAGCCGTCGCCGGTCCGCTCCTGCATCAGCTTGACCAGCTGCTGGACCAGGCGGATGAAACAGTCGCGCGCCGTCTTGCGGCCGGTATAGCGCGTCACCTCCTGATCGAAGAAGATCATCAGGTCGATGTCGGAGGAATAGTTGAGCTCGCGCGCGCCGAGCTTGCCCATGGCGATGATGGCGAGGCCGGAGCCCCGCGCCGGCTCGTTTGCCGCGTCGGGCAACTCGATCTCGCCCGCGGCGGCCGCCTCGCGCAGCAATTGCGCGGTGCCGAGCTGCAGCACCAGCTCGGCGAAATCCGACAATGCGCCGGTCACTGCCTGCAACGGCCAGGCGCCGCCGATGTCGGCGACGGCGGTCAGCAGGGCGAGCCGCGCCTTGGCCCGGCGGAACGGGCGGAAGAGGTCGGCGGCGCGGCCCGCCTCGGCCGCGGCGGCCCGGGTTGCGGCAAACAGCCGCTCCAGGCTGGTTTCCGGGGCGAGCCCGAGGATTTCGGCCAGATAGTCCGGGTCATCCAGCGCGATCTGGGTTAGATACGGGCTGTTGCCGAACAGCGCGGCCAGCAACCTTTCGCCGACCGGATCGTCGGCGAGCCAGGCGTGGTTTGAGCTGCGCCATTGGGCAACGCCCCGGGCCACCGCCTCGGCGTCGTAGGGACGCGGCAGATCATGCAGGCGGTTCAATAAGTTGAGGTCGTTCATTCCCTTGGCCCCGGCTTTCGTGCACAGTGCGCAAATGCGGTTTGAGCGTCAAGCGGCCCGCGCCGCGCGTGTTGTCGACACTGGTGGGCCGTCGTGATTCTGCGCACGTCGCGTTTCCTCGTCGGCGCCGCGGCGACGTTGATCGGCGCGCTGGCAATCGTCGTCGTCACCCTTGCCTGGCGGATCAGCGAGGGGCCGATCTCGCTTGCCTTCCTGACGCCCTATCTGACCGATGCGCTCAATCGTGCCGGTTTCGGCGTGCATGTCACGGTCGACGATACGGTCCTGGTCTGGGCCGGCTTCAGCCGGCCGATCGAGATTCGCGTGCGCAATGCGCGGCTTGCCGAAGAATCCGGCGGCCCGCCTCTGGTGATCATTCCGGCGATGGCCGTCGCGTTCAGCCCCAAGGCATTGCTCGAAGGCCGCCTGGCCCCGAGTGAGATCGACCTGATCGGGGTAGAACTCGACCTGGTGCGCGACGCCGACGGCCAGATCAATCTCGACTTCACCCACCCGCCGGAGGCCCAGCAGGCTGCTCCGGCGCCGGGCGAGGAACCGCTGGCCGGCCGGCTGCTCGACCGCGCGCTGGCGATGCTGAGCGATCCGCCTGTCGATTCGACCATCAGCGAACTGTCGCGGGTCGGCATCCAGGCCTCGTCGATGACACTGCATGACGAACCGACCGGCGGCAACTGGCATGCCGTCGATTCCCGCCTGCTGTTGCGCCGCGGCGACGGGCGCGTCACCGGCGACCTGCAGATCAACCTGGATTTCGGGCCCGATCGGCGCACGGCGCTGAAGGCCACGGCCGAATACCGGCGCGACGACAAGCGGCTCGCCCTCAATTTCGGTTTCGCCGGCCTCGATCCCGCGCCGTTCGCCGATCGCCTGCCGCGGCTGCATGAACTGGCCGGCGTCAACCTGCCGCTGTCGGGCGAGGTCAACGTCGCGATCCTGGTCGACCAGAACCGCCTGTCCGACGTCGCCTTCAACCTGACCGGGGGCAAGGGTGAGATCGCGCTGCCCAAGCTGCTGCCGGCGCCGGTCAAGGTCTCGTCGCTGGCCATCAAGGGCGCGCTGGTCGATTCCGGCCACGGCATCGTCATCGACAGCCTGGCCTTGAAGACCGACCGGGTGGCGATCAGTGCCAAGGCCACCGTCGACCGCGAACCCGACAGCTTCGGCATCCAGGCGCAGGCGACCCTGACCGACCTGCCGTTCGACCAGCTGCGCCAGCTGTGGCCGACCGCGCTGGCCCAGGACGCGCGCGACTGGATCTTCGGCAATATCCGCGATGGCGGGGTCGGCAATGCCAAGGCCGTGGTCAACATAACCCCGCAGGAAATGCGCACGGGCGAACTGAAGCCCGATGCCTTCACCCTCGATTTCGACTATGCGGGATTGAGCATCGATTACCTCAAGCCGATGCCGCGCCTGACCGGGGTGACCGGCACCGCGCGGCTGACGCCGCAGAATATCCGCTTCGCGGTGGCTTCCGGCCAGGCCGGCGGGCTGCAGCTGTCCAATGGCGACGTGCTGCTCGACGGACTGCACGTGAAGGACCAGTCCGCCGACATCTCGTTCATCGCCAACGGGGGCGTGCGCGACGTGCTGCGGCTGGTCGATTCCAAGCCGCTCGGCTTCGTCAGCCGCTTCGGCATCAAGCCCGATGCCACCTCGGGCTCGGCCAGCGTGCGCACCAAGCTGGTCTTTCCGTTGGAGAAATCGCTGAAGGCCGACGACGTCCGGGTCAATGCGACGGCCGATATCCGAAATTTCGCAATGACCGGGCTTTTGGAGCGTTATGCCGCCCGGGACGGCGTGCTGGTGCTGACGGTCGACAATTCGGGCCTCGATCTCGGCGGCAACGCGACGATCGCCGGCGTCCCGATGAACGTGTCCTGGCGGCAGGAATTCGACGCGAAGAAGCCCGTCCAGGCCAAGGTGCGCGCGCGCGGCGACATCGATGCGACCGGGCGCAAGGCGCTGGGCTACGACCTGCCCGAATACGTCGCCGGGCTGGTGGGCGCCGACCTGGCGATCGAGGAATTGCGCGGCGGCGACCTCAAGTTCGGGCTGAACCTCGATCTCGGCCGGGCGGCGGTGCTGGTCGACGAGATCAAGTGGCGCAAGCCCGCCGGCAAGCCGGCCAAGGCCGAGATCGCGATCAGCGTGCCGAAGAACGACGATATCCGCCTCGACCCGGTGACGGTCGAGGCCGACGACCTGCATGCCCGGGGCAGCGCCGTCTTCCATCGCCGTGGCGGTTTCACCCTGGACCTGCAGCGCCTGGCCTGGGGCGAAAGCGACATCACGGCCCATATCGTCAAGGCGCCGGACGGCGCCAGCACGCTGGCCCTGCGCGGCAGGGACATCGACCTGCGCCCGTTCCTCGAGGATACGCTGATCGGCGGTTCGAACACGACCTCGTCGACCGCGGCCGAGGCGGTACAGGAAAAACCGCCGCCGGACATGACGGTGACGGCGCGCTTCGACAAGGCGCGGGTGGCGGACAACACGACGGTATCTGAAGTGTCGGCCCGCTTCGAGCGCCGCCACGGCGTGGCCATGCGCGTCGAATTCGACGCCCGCCAGCAGGGCGGCGGCGGCATCGACCTGCGCATCGTGCCGGAGGGCAACGGCCGGACCCTGAGCGTGGTCGCCGACAATGCCGAGCCGATCGTCCACTATCTCGGTTTCGAGGATATCAAGGGCGGCCATCTGCGCGTCACCGGCCGCATCAACAGCAATACCGATCCGCACGCCCCGGCCGAGGTCGATGCCCAGCTCGAGAATTTCCGCATCCAGGGCAATATCGGCCTGGCCCAGATCCTGACCCTCGCCTCCTTCACCGGCATCAGCGATACGCTGCGCGGCGAGGGCATCTTCTTTGCCAAGGCCGAGCTGCCGATGGAGATCGCCCGCGGCCGGGTGACCCTGAAGGAGGCGCGCGCGTTCGGCCCCGCCCTGGGCATTCGTGCCGACGGGGTGATCGATACCGCCGCGCGCCAGGTCGACATGCGCGGCACGGTGGCGCCGGCCACGACCTTGAACCGCTTCCTCGGCGCCATTCCGCTGATCGGCCCGCTGCTGGTCGGCACCGATACCGGCGGCCTCTTCGCCATTTCCTTCACGGCCAAGGGGCCGATGGACAAGCCGGAGGTTTCGGTCAACCCGCTGACCATCCTGACGCCGGGTTTCCTGCGCCAGATCTTCGAGCCCAAGACGACGATGGAAATCCCGCCGGAAAACATGCCCAAGCCGGTCGGCGGGGACAAGTAGAGCCGGCAGGCGTCAACCTGCAATCGCCGCCCCGGCCTTGGCTGGGGCCGGGGATTGGTTTTTTAGCCCGCCGCCTTCACCACGACATGCTTCTTGCGGCCGGCCGACAGCTTGATCACGCCCTCGGCGTTGCGCTGGTCGAGGCCGATCGACAGCGTCTCGTCGGAAATCGCCACATCGTTCAGCCGGGCGCCGCCGCCGCGGATCAGCTTGCGCGCTTCGCCGTTCGACGTGGCGAGGCCGGCGCGCACGAACAGCGCAAAGACCGGCACGCCTGCCGCCAGCTCGGCCTCGGGCAGCTCGAAGACCGGCAGGGCGGCGCCGAGCTGGCCTTCCTCGAAGGTGCGGCGCGCGGTCTCGGCAGCTTCCTCGGCGGCCTGGCGGCCGTGCAGCAGGCTCGTCACCTCGGTGGCCAGGATCTTCTTGGCCTCGTTGATCTCCGCGCCGCCGAGCGCCTCGAGCCGGGCGATCTCGTCCAGCGGCAGCTCGGTATAGAGCTTGAGGAAGCGGCCGATATCGGCATCCTCGGTGTTGCGCCAGTACTGCCAGAAATCATAGGGGCTGAGCCGATCGGCATTGAGCCACACCGCACCCGACGCGGTCTTGCCCATCTTGGCGCCCGACGAGGTGGTCAAGAGCGGGCTGGTCAGGCAGAAGGCCTCGCCCTCGTCGATGCGGCGGATCAGCTCGACGCCATTCAGGATGTTGCCCCACTGATCCGATCCGCCCATCTGCAGGTTGCAACCGTAGCGGCGCGACAGCTCCAGGTAATCATAGGCCTGCAGGATCATGTAGTTGAATTCGAGGAAGGACAGCGGCTGCTCGCGCTCCAGCCGCAGCCGGACGCTGTCGAAGGACAGCATGCGGTTGACCGAGAAATGCCGGCCGACATCGCGCAGGAACGGGATATAGGCCAACTGATCGAGCCATTCGGCATTGTTGACCATGACCGCGTCGGTCCGGCCCTCGCCGAACGCGAGGTAGCGGCCGAAGCACTGCTTGATGCCCTGGATGTTGGCGGCGATGTCCTCGTCGGTCAGCAGCTTGCGCGCCTCGTCCTTGCCCGAGGGGTCGCCGACCTTGGTGGTGCCGCCGCCCATCAGCACGATCGGCCTGTTGCCGGACTGCTGGAGGTGGCGCAGCATCATGATCTGCATCAGGCCGCCGACATGCAGGCTGGTGGCGGTTGCATCAAATCCGATATAGGCAACCAGTTCGCCTTTGGCGGCCTTCTCGTCCAGCCCGGCGAAGTCGGAGCATTGGTGGATAAAGCCGCGGGTCTGCAGGCGGTTGAGGAAATCTGACTTGTACGTGATCATGGCTCGGGCCCCATCTGGAGTCGGTTCGTTTAGCACGTCGTGGGGGGAGGGCAAAGCGCATGCAGCAGCGGTGGACCATAGGCCTGATGAGCGGCACGTCGCTCGACGGCATCGACGTCGCGATGATCGAGACCGACGGCGTGACGGTCGGCGCCCGCGGTCCCCGCGCCACCTATGCCTATGATCCGGCCCTGCGCGACCGCCTGCGCGCCTGCCTGGGCGGGCAAGGCCCGATCTCCGCGGTCGAGGCCGAGATCACCGATGCCCATGCCGCGGCCGTGCGCGACCTGATGGACTGCAACGGCATAACGACCGGCCAGGTCGACATGGTCGGCTTCCACGGCCACACCATCCTGCACCGCCCGGAACAGCGGCGCACCTGGCAGATCGGCGATGGCCGCCGGTTGTCGGAAATGCTGAACCGGCCGGTCGCCTGGGATTTCCGCTCGGCCGACGTCGCCGCCGGGGGCCAGGGGGCGCCGTTCGTGCCGCTCTATCATCAGGCGCTGGCCGCGGGTCTCGACCGGCCGCTCGCCGTCGTCAATATCGGCGGGGTGGCCAACGTCACCTGGATCGGTGGCGACGGGCCCGACGCGCTGGCCGCCTTCGATACCGGCCCGGGCAATGCGCCGCTCGACGACTGGCTGCGCCGGCACGATGCCGGCAGCTTCGACCGCGACGGGGCGGTCTCGGGCGCCGGCCAGGTCGACCGCGGGCTGGTGGCCCGCCTGCTCGACAACCCGTTCTTCGGTCGCCGGCCGCCGAAATCGCTCGACCGCGACGATTTCCGCTTCGACGCGGTGGCCGAGTTGAGCCTGGCCGATGGTGCCGCCACGCTGGCGGCCTTCACCGCCGCCTCGATCGCCCGCGCTGCCGATCACTTTCCGGTCGCGGCCCGTCGCTGGCTGGTGACCGGCGGCGGGCGCCACAACCCGTCGCTGATGCGCGAACTGGCGGGCTGCCTCGGCGTCGAGGTGGCGCCGGTCGAGGCGGTCGGCTGGGACGGCGACGCGCTGGAGGCCGAGGCCTTTGCCTTCCTGGCCCAGCGGGTGCGCCGCGGCCTGCCGCTTTCGGTTCCCGCCACGACCGGCGTGCCGACGCCGATGGCGGGTGGGCAATTGCACGCCGCCTGACCGTGGCCTGCGACCGTGGCGACGATCTCCTGCGCCATGAGGATGCCGAGACGCGGGGGCGGGCAGGGTGGTTCCTGGCCGCTTAGCCGTGTTCGGCCAGCACCGCGGCGGCGATCTCGGTCAGCTTGCGCTCGATCGGATTGATGTAGCGGTTGGCCGGAATATAGATGCCGATGCGATGGGCGGCCAGCGAGGGGTGGGTCAGCGGGACGAAGACGATCTCGCCGGCGGCGATCTCGCGGATGAGGCTGTACCTGATGTAAATTCCTATCGCGTGGCTCTGGGCGATCAGGTTCTTGGCCAGGACCATCGAATTGGTATGGACGGCCGCATCGACGTTCAGCGTTTCCTGGCGGGCGATTTCGTCGAGGAACAGGTGCTTGCCGTCGGGGTCGTAGTGCTTGACCATCGGGAAGGCGAGGCAGCGTTCCAGCGAGACGCTTTTCCGCGCCGCCAGCGCGTGGCCCGGCGGCACCACGGCGCCGAAGGGTGCCGCGACATCGCCGGCCAGGCGGACCGATTGGCGGCCGAAGCGGGTGAAGGTCAGCCCGATATCGGCCTGGCCCTCCTCCACTGCCTGGATTACGTCGTCGGGCGAGGCCTGGCGGACGGTGATGACGACCTTCGGGTGCAGCGCCAGGAAACGCCGCAGCACCTCGGGCATGATCGCGAAATTCAGGGAATCGATGCAGGCGACGCTGATATGGCCCGAGCGCAGCGCGCGCACGTCCGAGATCAGCGGCCGCAAGGTCTCGAAGCCCTGCAGCGTCTGGTTGGCGTGCTTGATCAGCAATTGCCCGGCATCGGTCGGCTCGACTCCCTCGGGCGTGCGGTCGAACAGCCGGACGCCCAACTCCTCCTCCAGCCGCAGCAATTGGCGGTTGATGCCGGAGGAGGCGACGCCGAGGGCCGAGGCCGCCTTGCGGATCGAGCCCTGGCGGGCCACCTCGACGATGTATCTCAGGACCGTCGCATGCATCAGTCTTCCGTCTCGAGCCAGCGGATCAGGATGTGATCGAGCGAGAGTACCGTCTCGCCGCGCTGGTTGAGAACCGTCGTCGTCTCGATGACCCGCCGCATGCTCCTGCGCTGGGCATCGGTCTCGCACGAGGTCACTTCGACCTCGGCGTGGATGGTGTCGCCGATGAATACCGGCTTGCGGTAGCGCACGCGGTCATAGCCGTAGGAGATGCGCAGGCCCGAGCCGTCGGTGGTGTATTTCAGCCCCATGGCGATCGACAGCGTCAGCGTGCCATGGGCGACGCGCTGGCCATAGGGCGTCGCCTTGGCCGCCTCGGCGTCGAGATGGATCGGGAAGAGGTCGCCGGTCTGGCCGGCATGGAAGATGATGTCCGATTCCGAAACCGTGCGGCCGCGGGTCTTGTACCTGAAGCCCACCCGGTCGCATTCCGGCTGGATCAAAGCGTGGTCGGTCATCTGGCCTGCCCTCAACATGATTGTGCGGCCCGATCATCCGTGGGGCCGCACCGGCAGCGGAAGGGCTTATATCGTGCCCGATGCGATGCCGTTTGGGCATCGCATCGGGGAATTCGTGTTCAGGCTTCCGGCGGCGGGGCGGCCAGCGCGGCCTTGAGGTGACGGTCGATCAGGCCGGTCAGTTCCTCCAGCCGGTCGTCGAAGAAATGGCCGGCGCCCTCGATCTTCCTGTAATCGATCTTGATGTCGCGCTGCTTCTGCAGGCGGTCGGACAGCTTCTGGACCTCGGCCTCGGCCACCACCGTGTCGGCGGTGCCCTGGATGATCAGGCCCGAGGACGGGCAGGGCGCGAGGAACGAGAAGTCGAACATGCCGGCCGGCGGCGCGACCGAAATGAAGCCGGCGATTTCCGGCCGCCGCATCAGGAGTTGCATGGCGATCCAGGCGCCGAACGAGAACCCGGCGATCCAGCATTGGCCGGCATTCGGGTTCTGGCTCTGCAGCCAGTCGAGCGCCGACGCCGCATCCGACAACTCGCCCTGGCCGTTGTCGAACGTGCCCTGGCTGCGTCCCACGCCGCGGAAATTGAAGCGCATCACGGCAAAGCCGCGCTTCGCGAAGGCGTGGAAGATGTTGTAGACGACCTTGTTGTTCATCGTCCCGCCGTAGAGCGGGTGCGGATGCAGGACCAGCGCGATCGGCGCGTTCGCCTCGGTGCCCGGGTGGTAGCGGCCTTCCAGGCGCCCTTCCGGGCCATTGAAGATGAAATCGGGCATCGGTCTCCGTCGTCGCCAGGGCGCGCTGAATACTTGACTGGTTTAGTCGGGCAATATTAACTGGCGGGCACGGGGTCTGGCGCCCGGTTGCCCGCGCGGACCTTAGCATAGGCCAACCCTCGAATTTCAAGGGAAATGCTCCCATGTTCCAGCACTTGCGCGATGAGATCGACGGGATCATGCAGCGCGACCCGGCTGCGCGCTCGCGGCTGGAGGTGCTGCTGTGTTACCCGAGCCTGCATGCGGTGATGGGTCATCGCCTCGCCAACTGGCTGTGGCGGCATGACTGGCGGCTGGCCGGGCGCTTCGTCGCCCATCTGGCGCGCATCCTGACCGCGATCGACATCCACCCGGGCGCCACCATCGGCAAGCGGCTGTTCATCGACCATGGCCTCGGCGTCGTCATCGGCGAAACCGCCGAGATCGGCGACGACGTCACCCTGTATCAGGGCGTGACGCTCGGCGGCATCCTGCCGTCGGTCGACTCGGCCGCCCAGGTTGACAAGAAGCGCCATCCGACCCTGCAGGACGGCGTCATCGTCGGTTCCGGCGCCCAGATCCTCGGCGGCTTCACCGTCGGGGCCGGCGCGCGTGTCGGCGCCAATTCGGTGGTGACGCACGAGGTGCCGCCCGGCGCCACCGTGGTCGGCATCCCCGCGCGCATCGCCAACCGCTCGCGGCCCCAACCGGCCACCACGGCGCTGCCCGAATTCGCGCCCTACGGCCTGCCGGGTGGCGATTGTGCCGATCCGGTGGCCAAGACCCTCGAGGCCCTGCGCCGCGAGGTGGCGACGCTGCAGGCCCGCGTCGAGGAACTGGAAGCCCAGACACCCCTGACGCGGGAAGCCGAGCACGCCCGGTCCCGCTGAGGGGGGCGGGCCATGAAACTCACCACAAAGGGCCGGTACGCCGTGGTTGCGATGGTCGACATCGCCAGAAGCGGCGCCGGCCGCCCGATCTCGCTCGCCGAAATTGCCGAGCGGCAGGGCATCTCGCTCGCCTATCTCGAGCAGCTTTTCTGCAAATTGCGCCGCTCGGGCCTCGTCGCCTCGGTGCGCGGGCCCGGCGGCGGCTACCGCCTTGGGCGCGAGGCGGGCGCGATCCCGATCGCCGACATCATCCTGGCGGTCGACGACCGGCTCTGCGCCGACGAGGAAGCCGCGACCGACACGGAAGTCGGCGAATGCGCGATCCGCGCGCTGTGGCGCGCCCTGGCCGATCACGTGCAGAGCTTCCTGCGCTCGGTCTCGCTGGCCGACGTCGTCGCCGGCGCGGCGATCGAGTGTGAAGGGACGGCCCGGCAGAAGCGTCCGTTGCCTCTCGACGCGGCGGAGTGACCGCCTTGACGCCTGTGTATCTCGACCATAACGCCACCGCGCCGCTGCGCCCCGAGGCGCTGGCGGCGATGATCGAGGTGCTGGCGGGGCCGGGCAACGCCTCATCGATCCATCGGTTCGGCCGCGCTGCGCGCAAGCGCATCGAAACCGCGCGTGCCGCGGTCGCCGCGCTCGCCGGGGTGGCGCCCGAGCAGGTGATCTTCACGTCAGGTGGTTCGGAAGCCAACAACCTGGCCCTGCACGGGTGCGAGGCCGCGTCGCTCATCGTCGGCGCGACCGAGCATGAGGCGGTGCTGCAGCCGGCGCATGGCGCCGGCCTGCCGATGCGGCTGCTGCCCGTGCTGGCCGACGGCCGGGCCGATCTGGCGGCGCTGGAGCGGCTGCTGGCCGAGCTGCCGCAACCGGCGCTGGTCGCGCTGATGCTCGCCAACAACGAGACCGGGGTGATCCATCCGGTGGCCGAAGCCGCGGCGATCGCCCGGGCCGCCGGCGCGATCCTGCATTGCGATGCCGTCCAGGCGGCCGGTCGCCTGCCGCTCGACCTGGCGGCGCTGGGCGCCACGACCATGAGCCTGTCGGCCCACAAGATCGGCGGGCCGCAAGGCATCGGCGCGCTGATCGTGGCCCCGGGGCTCGACATCGACCCGCTGATCCGCGGCGGCGGCCAGGAAATGGGCCGCCGGGCCGGCACCGAGAACGTCGCGGGCATCGTCGGTTTCGGCGTCGCCGCGGGCTTGGCCCTCGGCGAGCTCGGCCAGTGGGCCGGGATCGCGGTCCTGCGCGACCGCTACGAGGCGAGCTTGCGCGCCGTCTGCCAGGGCGCGCCGGTGCATGGGGTGGAAGCGCCGCGCCTGCCCAATACCAGCCTGGTCGGCATGCCCGGCGTGTCGGCGGAGACCCAGGTGATGGCCTTCGATCTCGACGGCCTCGCAGTGTCGTCGGGTGCCGCCTGCTCGTCGGGCAAGGTACGGCCGAGCCACGTGCTGCTGGCGATGGGCGTGCCGCCGGAGGCGGCGCGCGAGGCGATCCGCGCCAGCTTCGGCCTGTCGACCACGGCCGGCGAGGTCGACCGGCTGATCGCGGCCTGGACCACGCTGTGGCGCCGCCGGGTGGCCGCCTGATCTTGTCTCCTTCGGCCGAACCGATCCTGCGCCTGCTGCGCGACGGCGATCCCGCCATGCTGCGCCATGCCCTGACCGCGGCGGCCCATGCCGGGCGCGACGGCGCGGCGGAACCGATGGTGCTGGCCGCCCTTCTCCATGACATCGGCCATGCTCTCGACCTCGATGACGGCTCGGAAGACGATCGCGACGTCGAGCATGCGGCCTATGGTGCCGGCTGGCTCAGCCTGTGGCTGCCGCCCGCGGTGACCGAGCCGGTGCGGCTGCATGTCGAGGCCAAACGCTATGTCTGCGCGCGCGATCCCGCGGCGATCGGGCGGCTGACCTCGCGCTCGCGCGCCTCGCTTGCCCTGCAGGGCGGGCCGATGGCGGAAGCCGACGCCCGGGCCTTCGAGCGGTTGCCGGAGTTTGGCGCCGCACTCGCCGTGCGGGGCTGGGACGATGCGCCCGACCTTGCGGCGGGCGATCTGGCGCCGCTTCACGCCTACCGGCCGATGCTGGAACGCTGGATGGCCGTGCCCCGGTTGCGCCGCGCCTGAGGCGGCGATATATCCTTCGGTCGATTTGAGGAGCCTGCCGTTATGCCGAAGATGACCTTCATTACCCAGGAAGGGAAGCGGCTCGAGGTCGAAGCCCCGCTGGGCCTGTCGGTGCTCGAGATCGCCCACCGCAACAGCATCGATATCGAGGGGGCCTGCGAAGGCTCGCTCGCCTGCTCGACCTGCCATGTCGTGATCGACCCGGACTGGTATGGCAAGCTTCAGCCCGCCGCCGAGGAGGAGGAGGACATGCTGGACCTGGCGTTCGGCCTGACCAAGACCTCGCGGCTGGGCTGCCAGATCCTGATGACGCCGGCGCTCGACGGTCTGACCGTCCGGCTGCCGGCGGCGACCCGCAACATGATGCTTTGAACGGCTTCCTGCAGATGATCCATCGCGCCGCGTCGCCGCTGGTCGGCGGCCTCGTCCGTTTCTTCCTCAGCCGCCAGCTGATCGTGATCTACAACCTGGCCATCCTGGCGATCAGCGCCATGGCCTTGTGGGAGATCACGGCGTTGCTGCTGTCGCCGGGCAACGACTTCCACGAGATCATCGACATCATGGAAGGGCTCGGCGTCATCTATATCGGCTACGGTGTGGTGGTCGAGGAGCGCGCCTCGATCTTCGATGCGGTCGGCCTCTATCCCGCCGCGCGCACCGACGAGCAGGAAGTCATCGACCATATCTGCCATGCCTACGGCCTCGGCTATCTCTGCCTCGGCCTGCTGCTGGAGATCGTGCTCTATTGCGTCAAGCTGCCGAACTGGCTGATCGATACCGAGGGCCGCGAAAGCCCGGTGCTGTTCATCGGCGTCTTCATGGCCGCGGTCGTCGTGCTGATGATGCTGCGCCACATCTGGCAACTGCTGCGACCGCAGCTGGCCGCAGCGCTTCAGCAATCACATCCCTAATTTGGTGAAGTCGACGACGGCGCGGACCTCGAAGGGGTCGATGTAGCTCGTGTGGGTCACGAGGTCCTCGCCGGTCCAGTAATGCAGGAGGCAGGCCGGCGGCTCCATCACCAGGGCGAGCGTCGCCCGGTTGTCGGAAAGGTCGAGGCCGATCTGGTGGGCGGTCGACGGCCCGGTCTGGGCGATGGTGCCGTGATAGCGCCGCTGGATCGGCCGGTGCAGATGGCCGCACAGGATCCGTTCGACCTGGCCATGCCGGGCGACGATGGCGCCGAAGGCGTCGGCATTGTCGAGGCCCCAATCGTCCATCCGATGCACGCCGGTCTTGAACGGCGGGTGATGCATGAAGACGATGGTCGGCCGGTCCGGCTGCTCGGCCAGGGTCTTGTCGAGCCAGGCCAGCCGCTCGGCGCAGAGTTCGCCGCCGGTCGCCATCGGCTTGTTGGTATCGAGCGCGACGAAGCGCACCGGCAGGTTCTCGATCGTGTATTGCAGGAAGCCCGAGGCCGGGAAATAGCCGGCGGCGCCGAACGCTGATCGCAGCGCCTCGCGCTCGTCATGATTGCCGGGGATCAGGTAGACCGGCATGGTCAGCGGCGCGATCAGTTCCTTGAACCGCGCATATTCCTCCGCCGAACCCTCGTCGACCAGGTCGCCGGTGATCAGCACGGCATCCGGCCGCCGCGTCAGCCCGTTGATATGGGCGACCGCGCGGGCAAGATGCGCCGACGTCTGGAAGGTCGCCTCGGGCGACTTGTCCGGCTTGGAGACGTGGGTGTCGGTGATATGGGCGACCAACATGGGTGACGGCTTCCTCAAGCGATGCTTCACGCCTTAACGGTTTAAGGAAGCCGGCCGGCCGATGCCAGCGCTTTTCAGCGGCCTTTGAACCTGGCCGGCCGCTTCTGCAGGAAGGCCCCGACACCCTCGAAGAAATCCTCGGTGCGGCCGGCGGCGCGCTGGTAGTCGCGCTCCAGGTCGAGCTGGGCTTCGAGGCTGTTGGTCTGCGAAGCCTGCAGGGCCTGGCGGATCAGGCCGAGGCCCCGGGTGGGGCCGGCGGCCAGTTTCTTCGCGATCCCGGTTGCCTGCGGCATCAGCTCGGCATCGGCGACGCATTGCCAGATCAGGCCCCATTCGGCGGCGGTGCGGGCGGGCAGCTTCTCGCCCAGGAGCGCCATGCCCGCGGCGCGCGCCCGGCCGACCTGGCGGGGCAGCACCCAGGTCGAGCCGGCGTCCGGCACCAGGCCGAGATTGCAGAAGGCCTGCAGGAAGGTGGCGCTTTCGGCCGCGACGACGATGTCGGCCAGGATGGCGAGCGACATGCCGGCCCCCGCGCAGGGGCCGTTGACCGCGGCCACCACCGGGATTTCCAGGGCGCGCAGCTGCTTGATGAACGGGTTGTAGTGGGCGTCGAGCACGGCGCCGAGATCAGGGGGGCCGCCATCGGCCGACAGGTTCTGGGACAGGTCGGCGCCGGCGCAGAAGCCGCGGCCGGCACCGGTGATCAGCAGGCAGCGCGCGCCCTGGGCCAGGGCGTCCGGCACCGCCCGGCGCAGTTCGCCGATCATGGCGAGGCTCAGCGCGTTCAGCCGGTCGGGGCGGTTCAGGGTGAGGGTGGCGACATGGTCGTCGAGGCTCAAGGTGATCGTCTCGTAAGCCATGGGCCTCCCCCTCAGAGTTGTTCGCTCAGATGCTGCAGGCTTTCGACCATCGTCTCGCTGATGACGCGATTGCGGCCATGGCGCTTGGCGGTATAGAGCGCCTTGTCGGCCCGTTCGATGAAGCGCGAGAGAGGCTCGCCCGGCCGGTAGGCGGCCACGCCCACCGACATCGAGATCCGGCCCATGTCCTCGCCCGACGTCTTCTTCACCAGCTTGCGGCTCTGCAGCGTCCTGCGGAGCTGGTCGGCGACGGCGACGGCGCCGTCCAGCTGCGTGCCCGGGAGGATGACGGCGAATTCCTCGCCGCCATAGCGGGCGGGCAGATCGCGGCCCTTCAGTCCTTCGGCCAGCACCTTTGCCACGAGTTTCAGCACGAGATCGCCAAGCTGGTGGCCCCAGGTATCGTTGAACTGCTTGAAATGGTCGATGTCGCAGATCAGCAGTGACAGCGGCACTTCGCCGTCGATGGCGACGCGTGCGGCCTCGACCAGTTGGAAATCGAACAGCTTGCGGTTGGCGATGCCGGTCAGCGCATCGGTCAGCGCCTCGCGCCGGACATGGTCGAGATTGGTGCGGAGGTTGGCGATTTCCTTCGACGAGGAATCGATCCGCGTCTCCAGGTTGCGCACCTCGGTCAGCGCATGGCGGGTCTCGGACAGCACTTGCCCGACCAGATGCTGCAGCTGGCGCTTTTCGGTGGTGCCCTCGGCCTCGCCGGCGAAACGCTCGAGCTGCTCGCCGTAGCGGCGGGTGCCCTGTTCGGCCTCGCCCATCAGCGCGGTCATCCGCCCGACCACGTCCTGCAGGCGGTGGCCGATCTCGGACAGGACCTTTTGCGGCTGGTCGGTCGAGATGAACTGGTCGTAGAGCTCGTCGCAGAGGCGGTCGTTGAATTCCTGCTGGTTCTTGACCAGCAGGTCGACCGCGCCGATCAGCTTGCCGTCGCGCCCGGCATGATAGGCATACCAGATCGCGAAGTTGCGGGGCGTCGGCGCCACGTTGAGCCGGGCCATCGACGCCATCGCAGCAGCCCCGTATTCACGGGCCTGGTCGCCTGTGTCCCGATCCTGGACAATCACCCTGTCCGCCTCACACTCCGAGGTAGCGGTGCTGCACCGTCGGGTTGGCGAGGAGTTGAGACGAACTGCCCGACCAGACGACGCGACCTTTCTCGATCACGTAATGACGGTCGGCGATACGTGTCAAGGCATCCAGGTTCTTATCGATCACCACGATCGACTGATTTTGTGCTTTCAACTGCGTAAGGCAGGCCCAGATCTCTTCTCGGATCAGCGGCGCCAGGCCTTCGGTCGCCTCGTCGAGGATCAGGAGGCGCGGATTGGTCATCAGCGCCCGGCCGATCGCGAGCATCTGCTGCTCGCCGCCGGAAAGCTGGCCGCCCATGTTGGTCAGCCGCTCGGCGAGCCGCGGGAACAGCGCCACCACGCGCTCGAACGTCCAGGCCCTGTCGCGCGGAATGGCCGTGGCGACCAGATTCTCGCGTACCGACAGATTGGGAAAGATCTGGCGCCCCTCGGGCACCAGGCCGATGCCGGCCTGGGCAATGCGATACGGGGCCAGGTCGCGGATCTCGTTGCCGGCGAAGCGGATCGAGCCGCTGGCCGCGCGGGTCAGCCCCATGATCGAGCGGATCGTCGTGGTCTTGCCCATGCCGTTGCGGCCGAGCAGTGTCACCACCTCGCCCTGGTCGATCTCCAGCGTCATGCCGAACAGGACCTGGCTGCGGTCGTAGAAGGTATCGATGCCGCGGACTTCGAGCATGATCAGCCTCCGTGCCCGTCGCCGAGATAAGCCTGGCGGACTTCGCGGTTGATGCGAATGGCTTCCGGCGTGCCGGTGGCGATTGCCCGCCCGTACACCAATACCGTCAGGCGATCGGCCAGCTGGAACACTGCATCCATGTCGTGTTCGATCAGCACGATGGTCAGGTTGCGCTTCAGCGTCTTGAGCAGCGCGACCATGCGCGCCGATTCATCGGGGCCCATGCCGGCCATCGGCTCGTCGAGCAGGAGGAGGCGCGGCCTGGTCGCCAGCGCCATGGCGATCTCGAGCTGGCGATGCTCGCCATGGCTCAGCGAATTGGCGGGGATGTCGGCGCGGGGGCCGAGGCCGACCTGGTCGAGCGCCAGGGCCGCCGGCTCGGCGAGCCTGCGGTCGGTGGCCACGGGGGCCCAGAAGCGGAAGGAATGGCCGTCATGGGCCTGCACCGCCAGCGCCACGTTCTCCCGCGCGGTCATGTCGGGAAAGATCGAGGTGATCTGGTAGGACCGGGCGAGGCCCATGTGGCTGCGCCGGTGCATCGGCTGGGCAGTGATGTCCTGGCCGTCGAGCAGGACGGTCCCGGCGGTCGGGCGCATCTCGCCCGACAGCTGGCGGATCAGCGTGGTCTTGCCCGCGCCGTTCGGCCCGATGATCGCATGCAACTCGCCGGTGGCGATCTCCAGGCTGACATTGTCGGTGGCGAGCAGGCCGCCGAAGCGCTTGATCAGCCCGTTGGTCGCGAGGATCGTGCTGGTCATTTGCGGCGCTCCCACCGGGCCAGCAGGCCCGCGATGCCGCCCTTGCCGAACAGCACCACCAGCACCAGGAACGGCCCGAAGATGATCTTCCAGTAGTGGGTCAGCGAGGACAGCGATTCTTCCAGCGCCAGCACGGTCAGCGCGCCGTAGAGCGGCCCCATCAGGCTGCCCATGCCGCCCAGCACGACCATGACGATCAGGTCGCCCGACCGGGTCCAGTGCATCGTCGCGGGACTGATGAAGTCGGCCTGGTTGACCAGCAGCACGCCGGCCAGGCCGCAGACCGCGCCGGCGATGACGAAGGCGGCCAGGCGATAGCGCATGGTCGGGAAACCGATCGCGTGCATGCGCGGATCGTTGGATTTCGAGCCGCGGATCACCTGGCCGAAGCGCGAGCCGACCAGGCGCTTCATCAGATAGAGCGCCGCGACCAGCAGGATCAGGCACAGGTAATAGAATTGCGGCCGGTTATCGAGGTTCGGGAAGCCGCCGAAATCCGAACGGGCGTTGAGCGTCAGCCCGTCGTCGCCGCCGTAGTCGTAGAGACCGACGCCGACGTAGTGGATCATCTGGGCGAAGGCCAGGGTGATCATGATGAAATAGAGGCCGCGGGCACGCAGCGACAAGGCGCCGATCACCAGGGCGATCACGGCCGAGAGCAGGATCGCCACCGG
The DNA here is from genome assembly GCA_023433835.1 of Pseudomonadota bacterium. Lineage (GTDB taxonomy): Bacteria > Pseudomonadota > Alphaproteobacteria > Ferrovibrionales > Ferrovibrionaceae > JAFKFH01. The sequence continues at coordinate 24,735 of JAEYTW010000653.1, forward strand.
CCACTGCACCCAGGCCGAGGTGGTGCCGTGATAAGCCAGGATGCCCACGACATAGCCGCCGATGCCGAGATAGGCGGCGTGGCCGAACGACACCATGCCGCCATAGCCCAGGATCAGGTTCAGCGAGGCGGCGGCCAGCGCCATCACCAGGATGCGGGTGCCGAGCGACAGCACGAAGGAATTGCCGACGATCTCGGCATAGAGCGGCAGCAGGGCGAACCCCGCCAGCACGACGGCGGCGACCACGCGGGTCGGGGTGAGTTTCAGCGCCATCTGGATCAGCGCCCCGGCGCCGGGAACAGCCCGGCGGGGCGCACCACCAGCACCAGGGCCATCAGGATGTAGATCAGCATCGAGGACAGCCCCTGGGCCAGGGACGCCGCCTGGATCGGATTGATGAACAGGGTGAGGATGTCGGGCAGGAAGGCGCGGCCGACGGTATCGAGCAGCCCGACCAGGAAGGCCGCGACGAAGGCCCCGCGCACCGAGCCGATGCCGCCGATGACGATGACGACGAGGGCCAGGATCAGGATGTTCTCGCCCATGCCGACGCGCACCGTGGTGATCGGCGCGGCCATCAGCCCGGCCAGCGCCGCAAGCGCGGCGCCGAGGCCGAACACCAGGGTGTAGAGGCGGGCGATGTTGACGCCCAGGGCGCCCGCCATCTCGCGGTTGGAGGCGCCGGCGCGGATCAGCATGCCGACGCGGGTGCGGGCGACCAGCCAGTAGAGGAAGACGGCGCAGACCAGGCCGACGGCGACGACGGCGAAGCGGTAGGTCGGGTAGGGCAGGCCGGGCATGATCTGGATCTGGCCCTGCAGCGCCTCGGGCAGCGGGATGGTCATGCCGGCAACGCCGAAGATCAGCTGCGCCGCCTCGTTGAAGAACAGGATCAGGCCGAAGGTGGCGAGCACCTGGTCGAGATGGTCGCGGGCATAGAGCGATCTGAGCGCCACGACCTCGACGACGATCCCGAGCAGCAGCGCCGCCGGCAGCGCCAGCAACGCGCCCAGGAAGAACGAACCGGTCAGCTTGGTCAGCACGGCCGCGAAGTAGGCGCCCATCATGTAGAGCGAGCCATGGGCCAGGTTCACGAGGTCCATGATGCCGAACACGAGGGTCAGGCCGGCGGCCAGCAGGAACAGCAGCAGACCGATCTGCACACCGTTCAGAATCTGCTCGATGAAGAGGATCATTGTAGCCTTAGGCAGCAAAAGGGGCGGCATCCCTCCAGGGCCGAAGCCCCCGAGGGATGCCGCCCGCTCGTCAGCTTACTGCATCTTGCAGGCGGCGGCGGCGGCCGAGACGCTGTCCTTCAGCACCGTCGAGACGGTGAGCTGCTGGTAGCCGCCATCGGGCGCCTTCTCGACGACCTGCTGGTAGATGTCGAGCACCGGCACCTGGTTGGGGCCGAGCTTGAAGGGCCCGCGCACCGACTGGAAGTTGGCCTTCTTCATCGCGGCGCGGATGGCTTCCTTGTCCTTCAGGTCGCCCTTGGTGCCGGCGACGCCCGAGGCGATCAGGTTGATCGCGTCGTAGGTCTGCGCGGCGTAGAAGGTGGGCACCTTGTTGAACTTCTTCTTGAAGTCGGCGACGAACTTCTGGTTGGCGGCGAACGGCAGGTCGGCCGTCCACGGGCCGGTCTGGATCACGCCGACGCCGTTGTCCTTGAGCAGCGGGATCGACAGCTCGTCGATCGCGAATACGCTGTAGAGCGGAATCTTGTCCTTCAGCCCGGCCTGGTTGTACTGGGTGATGAACTGGATACCGTGTGCGCCGGGGAAGAAGAAGAACACGCCCTGCGCGTTGGAATTGCGGATCTTGGAAATCTCGGCCGAGAAGTCGAGCTGGTCGGGCCACTTGGTCAGGTCGGTGCCGACCACCTGGCCCTTGAATGCATCCTGCCAGCCTTTGACCATGTCGCGGCCGGCGGCGTAGTTGCCGGTGATGGCATAGGCGCGGGTGACGCCCTTCTGGTTCATCAACTCGCCCATCGCGGCGGGCATCTGGTCGTTGCCCCAGGAGGTCGAGAAGAAATAGGGGTTGCACTGCGCGCCGACGAACTGCGTCGCGCCCGCATTGGCGTTGACCAGGAAGACCTTGGCGTCGGTGACCGGCTTGGCGGCGGCGAGCAGCACGTTCGACCAGATGAAGCCGGAGACGAAATCGACCTTGTCGCTCTGCACGAGCTTCTCGGCCTTCTGCTTGCCGACCTCGGGCTTCTGGTCGTCATCCTCGTAGATGACCTTGACCGGCTTGCCGGCCATCTTGCGGCCCATGTGGTCCAAGGCCAGCTCGACCGCGTCGCGCATGTCCTGGCCGATATTGGCATTGCCGCCGGTCAGGGTGGTGATGAAGCCGATCTTGACTTCGTTCTGCGCATAGGCCGGCGAAACACCGAGCGCGAGCAGGGCCGCCCCGGCCAGAAGCACCGTTTTCATCGACATTGATTGTCCTCCCCGTGGGTACCCGTTTTACGAGCGGTACTTTACCGCCCGTTGGACGAGCGTTGCCTGGCATTATTCTGCATGAGCACTATCGTGCACTGCCGACGTGGAATTATTCTGCAGGTATGATAGCCCAGCGACGATTGTCCTTCAAATTGTTTGTTGCGCGCTGATGCTAAAATCGAACGGCCGCGCGATGTGCGCACCCCGCGCGGCCGCAACAAACACGAAGCATCAGGCCGCGAAGCGCTTCTTCAGGCGCTCGGCGATCTCGCCGACGATGCCCTTGCGGAAGGCCATGACGATGACGACGAAGACGATGCCCTGGACGACCAGCACCCATTCGCCGATCGAGGCGAGATAGTTCTGCATGGCGACGATGATGG
>JAEYTW010000723.1 GCA_023433835.1 Pseudomonadota bacterium
AGCTCGCCGTCCTCGACATGCATGTCCGTCGGGGCCAGCGCCTCGATGCTGCCGTAGCGGGCGGTCAGGCCGACGGTCGCAAGGACCTCGGCCGTTCCCGCGGCAGCAGCCGCCGTGGTCACTGCACGACCTTGACTTGGCCGTTGATGATCTGGCCCAGCACGAACGAGTTCTGGGTGATCCCCTGGTGGTTCGACGGCGTGAAGGCATAGACGCCGGTGGTGCCCTGGAAATCCTTCAGGCCCTCGATGGCATCGCGCACCGCCGCGCCCTCGAAGGACTTGCCCTTCTCGATCGCCGCGACCGTCAGCATGACGCCGTCCCAGCCGCGCGAGGCCCAGTTCGGGTCGCGCTCGCCGTACTTGGCGCGCCAGGGCGTCAGGAATTCGCCGATCGCCTTCTTCATCGCGCTGTCGGGCAGCGCGTCGAAGACCTGCGACGGCGAGGCGACGAACAGGAACTTGTCGCCCAGCACCTCGGCCACCGGCTTGAACACCTCGAGATCCTCGAGGCTGGTCAAGAGCAGCATGTCGGCCCCGAGCTCCTTGATGTTCTTGGCCGCGGGCAGCGTGGTGCCGCCCAGCCCGATCTTGAGAATGGCGCCGGCGCCGGCCGCCTGCATCTTCTTGATCTGGACGCTCAGGTCGGAATCGTTCTGCTTGTACTGCTCGACGCCGACCAGCTCGAGGCCGTATTGCGCCGTCATCTTCTCGGCGACCGACTTCTGCAGGTTGGCATAGGGCGTCGGGTCGTGCAGCACGCCGATCTTCTTGATCTGCGTCTTGTTCTTCAGATAGTCGAGGCGGGTCAGCACCTCGAAGCCCGCCGGCGGCAGGGTCGTGAACATCCACTTCGCCTGGTCGGCCTGCTGGGGCAGGATCGAGCACAGCACGCTCGGCACTTCGGCGCGAGCCAGGATCGGGGCGGCGGCGAAATTGCCGGCCGAGACGCAGCCGGAGATGAAGATCTTGGCACCGTCCGACGACATCATTTTCCGGTAGACGGTGACCGCTTCCTGCGGCTCGGACTTGTTGTCCTCGACCACCACCTCGAGCTTGCGGCCGAGGACGCCGCCGCGGGCGTTGACAACGCCGACCGCCACCTCGACGCCGTCGCGCCAGGCACGGTCGACGGTCGCGGCATAGCCGGTCAGCCCGGCCGAGATACCGATCTTGTAGCTATCGGCAGCCTGCGCCGCCGTGGCGGCAAAGCCCGCCAGCAGCGCCGCGGCGGCCACCTGTGAGAGACGCTTGATCATCATTGGGTTTTCCTCCTCCCCGTCATGATTCTTTATGTTCAGGCCGGCGCACCAAAGCCGCCGCCACCTGGCGTTTCCAGCACCACCACGTCGCCCGGCGCCATCGAGAGCTTGCGGGCGGTCGAGACCGGTTCGCCGTTGACCAGGAACCGGCCGTGCTGGCCGTCCTGCCCGCCGCCGAGACCGTCGGGCCCGGCGTTCAGCCGGCTCGGCACGGCATTCAGCAGCCAGGGTTCGTCCGTGCGCAGGCGGAACTGGATGGTCTGGCCGTCGCCGCCGCGGGTACGCCCGGCGCCGCCCGAACCGCGGCGCAATTCCTTGCGATCGAACACGATCGGCATCGCCGCCTCCAGGATTTCGATCGGCACCGCCGCCACACCGGTGGGATAGCAGGTTGCCGAGGGCCCGGGCTTTTCCGCCCGCGCGCCCATGCCGCCGGAATAGTTGAACATCGACGAGGTGAAGGCTTCGCCGTCGGCGCGCTTGCCCTGCACCTGGATGGTCCACACCGCGCCCGAGCCTTCGGCCAGCACCCGGTCGGGCATGACCTGGTAGAGCGCCTTGAGGATCGGCATCGGCACGTACATGCCGACGACATGGCGGGCATTGACCGGCGCGGGGTACTTGCAGTTGATGATAGAGCCTTCGGGCGCGCGCACCTCGATCGGGGCCAGGCTGCCGGTGTTGTTGGGCAGATCCGGGTTGAGGCAGGAGCGGATGGCGAAGGTGGTGTAGGCGTGGGTGTAGTTCTTGACCACGTTGATGCCGGTCGAGGCCTGCATCGACGAGCCGTCGAAATCGACGACGATCGTGCCGGTCTCGACATCGACGGTGACGGCGGTCTTCAGGGTGATGACCTCGCCGCCCGGCACGTCGAACCGGCTTTCGCCGTGATAGGTGCCGGGCTTCAGCTTGCGGATGGCATCGCGCGTCGCGGTTTCCGAACGCTGCACGATCTCGTCCGAGAGCCCCTCGATATCGGGCAGGCCGTAGCGCTGGCACAATGCGACCAGATGCTCGGCCGCCGCCTCGCCGCTCGACACCTGGGCCGACAGGTCGCCCAGCACCGCGTCCGGCGTGCGCACGTTGCGGGTAATGATCGAGAACAGCACCTCGGAGGGCTTGCCCGCCTCGTAGAGCTTGAGCGGCGGAATCCACAACCCTTCTTCATGCACGTCGCGGGCGCCGGCGCCGATGCCGTAGCCGCCGATATCGGTGTGGTGGATGGTCGAGCCGATATAGGCGAGCAGCTTCTGCCCGTCGAAGATCGGGGTCAGCACGGTGATGTCGAAGAAATGCCCCGCCGACAGCCAGGGATCGTTGGTGATCAGCACGTCGCCCGGCACGCATTTGCCGGCGAACTGGCGCACCAGGTAATCGCCGGCGAAGGCCAGCGAATTGATGTGGCCGGGCGTGCCGGTATTGGCTTGGGCCACCATGCGGCCCCGCTGGTCGAACAGCGCGCAGGCAAGGTCGCCGGCTTCGCGCACGATCGGGCTGAAGGCGATGCGCTGCAGGGCCTTGGCCCGCTCCGACACGATGCCGATCAGGTTGGACCAGAGAATTTCGAGTTCGACGCCGTCCATGGCCTCAATCCTTCTTCGCAACGATGCAGCCGAACGTATCGATGGTCGCGGTCCATCCCGGCGGGATCGCCGTGGTGGTCTCGCGCTCCTCGATGATCGCCGGGCCCGGCACGGCCTGGCCGACCGCGAGGTGGTTGCGGTCATAGACCGGCACCTGCTGGCCGTCGGCCCAGGCATCGACCCGGCGGTGGGTCTTGGGCGAACCAGCCGCGCCGGCGGGCTGGGCGGCCGAATGGAACGGCACCACCGGGCCGCGCGCGGTCACCCGCCAGGTGACGATCTCGATCGGCACATGCGAGGGGTTGACGCCGTAGAGATTGCGGTAGGCCGCCTCGAACAGTTCGGCGATCGCGGCAGTGTCGCGCGCGATCCGCGGGTCGGCGGCGAAGACCACGGTAACTTCGTGCTGCTGGCCGACGTAACGCAGGTCGGCGCCGAAGACGAGATCGACATCGGCCGCGGCACAACCCGCCTCCTCCAGCGCGGCGCGGCCCTCATCGGCCAGGCCGTCGAGCAGGCGGTCGATGCGCGCCCAGTCGATCGAGGCGAGCTTGGCGACGTCGGAGCGCACGAGGTCGAGCCGCACCGGCGTCACCAGCGTGCCGAAAGCCGAGAGAACGGACGAGCGTGGCGGCACGATCACGGACGTCGACTGCAACAGGTCGGCCACCGCGCAGGCATGCAGCGGGCCGGCGCCGCCGAAGGCGAACAGCGGCAGGCCGCGATAATCGACCCCGCGGTCGGTGGCATGGGTGCGGGCGGCGGCGGCCATCGCCTCGGTCACCACGCGGAAGATGCCGCGGGCGGCCTGGACGGGGGTGATGTTCAGCGCCGCGGCCAGGCGGGCCATCGCCGCGTCGGTCGCCGGCTTGTCGAGCTGCATGTCGCCGCCGAGGAAATTGCCGGCATCGATCAGGCCGAGCACCAGGTCGGCATCGGTCACGGTGGCGTTCTGGCCGCCGCGGCCGTAGCAGGCCGGGCCGGGATCCGACCCCGCGCTTTCCGGACCGACCTTCAGCAGCCCGAGGCTGTCGACATGGGCGATCGAGCCGCCGCCGGCGCCGATCTCGATCAGGTCGATCGAGGGCACGGTGACCGGCAGGCCGGAGCCTTCGCGGAAGCGATAGCGGCGATCGACCTCGAACAAGCCGGTCACATGCGGCTCGCGATTCTCGATCAGGCAGGCCTTCGCCGTGGTACCGCCCATGTCGAAGGACATCAGCCGGTCGATGCCCAGCACTTCGGCGTAGTGGCAGGCGGCAAGCGCGCCGGCCGCCGGGCCGCTCTCGATCATGCGCACCGGGTTGCGGCCGGCGGTATCGGCGCCGACCACGCCGCCCGAGGACAGCATGATCAAGGGCGTGTTGGAGAAGCCCTCGGTCTTCAGCCGATCGGACAGCCGCCGCAGATAGGGCTGGGAGATCGGCATGGTGTAGGCGTTGACCGTCGTCGTCGAGGCCCGCGGATATTCGCGGATCTGCGGCGCCACGTCCGACGAGGTGCAGATGAAGGTATCGGGCAGCAGGCGGGTCAGTTCGCGGGCGACCAGCGCCTCGTTGGCGCCGTTGACGAAAGAATTGAGAAAGCAGATGGCGACGGCCCGCGCACCGCTGGCCTTGATCTTCTCCGCCAGGGCGGCGATCTCGTCCTCGTCGGGCTCGATCGCCACGGTACCGTCGGCCAGCGTCCGCTCCGACAGGCCGAAGGTCAGGCCTTCGGGCACCAGCGGCTCGGGGAATTCGATCTGCGGATCGTACATGTCGTAGCGGTGCTCGTTGCGGATGGCGAGCACGTCGCGGAAACCTTCGGTGATCACCATCGCCGTCGGCAGGCCCTTGCGCTCGATCAGCGCATTGGTGACGACGGTCGTCGCATGGACGACGACGCCGTCGACCGCGGCGGGGGGGGGGG
>JAEYTW010000741.1 GCA_023433835.1 Pseudomonadota bacterium
GGCGGCAAACGTACGGTCGTCGCGCTGGGTAGAGCCGCGCCAGCTGCACTTATGGCAGCGGGCTCGGCCGAGCGAGCCATTGCCGCGTATGCGCGGGCTTTGGCTGCCTGCTCCGCCTTCGCGTGCATCGCGGCCTCGGCGGCTCGTGCCCGCTCGGCTTCCTTGCGGGCCACTTCCTCAGGGTCGATTTTCTTCGCCGCCCCCTCCGCCATAGCGCGCAGCGAAATGCGGATCGGCTTCTCGCCACCGGTGATCACCAGCTCGCCTTTGACGGGGCCGTTCTCGTCCGGCACGCGAAGCGCCACCCGAATGGTGCAGTTGGCGCCGACCGCGATCGGCTCCCCGCGTCGACAGGTGCCGCCGGCGAGCTCGATTGGCCCGACGACGGACACGTCCGGGACCGGCGGCGCCTCAAGCCCGGTATCGTTGGATAGGACGACCTGGGCTTCGAGGCGGCGGTTCGCCACCACCTTGCCAAAGTCGATGTCGGTTTGAGCCGCTCGGAGAGGCGCCGGCCGGCGGGCGACGGCGACCGCCGGGGCGGCACTCGATTCAGTGAAGCCGGCGCCTGACGCGCCTTTCGGCAATTTGCGGTCCAGGACAGGTTTTTGATCGCCCGAAGAGAGCCACGGTAGCCAATATTCTGACGTCGCATCGGCCAGCATCGCCGCGCCGAGGACGCCGGCGATATAGAGGCCGAGCCGCCGCCGGCGCGCCTGAGGGTCGGTCTGGGTGTTCGTCATGGCTTGGCGGCCGCCTGCCTGCCCTGAGGGCGGTACAGGATACAGACGATGCGCTGGCCGTGACGAACGGTCATGTCCGACGGCGCACCTGGGATCGCATAGATTGTCCCATCGGCACCCAACCATTCGCCGTAGACCGGTTGGTCACTGTCGTCGATCACTCGCGCGATCACAGGCTTTGGTCCGAAATCGGCACGGGGCCCGAAGTCAACGAACACGCCGCGTCCATCGTGGAAGACCCGGATCGGCGCGATAGCTGCGGAGGGCTCGTCGACGGCCTGAACAATAAAATCGCCTGCACGCAAGGTGGCCGGATCGATCGCGAACTCGCGGCGAGGAACGCTCGCCGGCGACGGGTTTCCAAGAGCTGGTATCGCATCACCAGCTGCCGCAGACCCTCGGGCCGAGGGATAGCCGTTTGACGATCCCCCTCCAAAAAGGCTTTCTAGCCAACCGCCGGCGTCTCGGGGGGCAGGCTTGGCTTGCACCGATGGGCTGCCCGCGCGGACTGGAGCGACCATCGCAATCCACGCCCAGCGCTCAAGCCCAGCGTCGCCTAAATCAGCGACGGCGCTGCGCGGCTGCGCGACCTCGACAATCACGCGCGTGTCCGAGGCGACGTCATAGCTCAAGCCTCTTGAGTGCAAAAAGAAAGTGTACGTCCGGCCTGAGCGGCCGCGGACCCACAAGGGGGTCACCCCGGCCGCGACCTTTGGGAAGACGACAAGGCTCTGGTCGGTGACAAGCCTCGATCCGAAAGCCGTCGTGTTCCCCAATAGAGCACCTTCAGGACCGTCGATCTGTTCCCAGGCGGGTAGTTCGATAACTGCGGGGACGCTCGGGACCAGGTTCACGGTAATTGGGGTTTCGTCGAAGAAGACGCGCTTCAATCCAACCGTCGACTGATCCGGCGCCTTTGCGGGCATATTGCTTTTTCCCTTCCCCTGCCACCCCGGCGGCACGACGTCGATCGGCGCGTCGTCGACATCCATAGGCGGCACCTTCGTCGTGCTCCGCGTCGGGATGTTCTGCCCGGCAGGCGGACGATCCCGGTTGACCTGGTCAGGGATCTCGAAGAAACCCCTGTTCTCACCACCGGGTTTCGGTTGGACGGTCTCCTGCGCCGGCGGAGGGGGCGGGTTCATGGGAGAGATGCGCTCACCTGCGTCAGCCGGCGCGGCCGGATCGAACGCCCCACCAACCTTCGGGAATTGCGGTTGGGCCGGTTGAGCCACCGAATTCGCCCCGCCGCTAGCGACAAGGGCGGAGAGCAACAGAGCGGTAGAAGGCCAGCGCATGAGGATTCCTAACGTTTCGACGTGTAGGTGAAATCCAAGATTTCGATACCGAGCGGATTGACGTAGCGGTCCTTGAAGGCCACCTGCCGGGCCCGACCTTCAACAAGGACTCTCGCTGTCCACTGCTGACGACGCTCGTATCCCTTCTCGGTGTCAACGAGCTCAAAATCGATCGTGTAATAGCCCTCGCTGACTTTGAGCGGATCGCTGACGAAGCGGACGCGCCTAGTCAAGCTCCGCTCGACCGCGCTTTGGATATAGCGATACTGCTTGGCCTCCGCGACGAAGGCTTCGTAAAGCTCTTTCGTTTGCATCTGGCGGTAGCGGCTGGTCTCGCCCCAGCGCTCGTCCATCAGCTTGGCATTTGGGATCAGCTCAAAACGCAGCTGAATGTAGTCGAGAACGGCGCTCTCCAGCGCGAGCTCATAGGCCGTGCTTGAGCGGACCAGCGCCTCGGCGCGAACGATTTGCCGATCCTGGCTGAACGATTGGAACGCGATCGGCGTCAGCTTTTCGAGCGGCAGCAGAACCGAGAACAGATTGACCAGGCAGATCACCGCGATGATGGTAGCCAGCAAGGAAATCCCGAGGACCCGAACTACCAGTCGGTCTCCCCGGTAACGGTCCTCATGGTGGTCGCTGCTCCTGTTCGGATATCCGCCCAGTTTGTCTTTGTGCTCGACCCCTCGGTCCGGTTTTGTGAACCCAGCGAGGCGTTCCCGCAGATTGAAAATTTTCAAGATGTCACCCCGCCGCACGAAGCCGCTCCATCACATCTTGCTCCCATCCTTCGGGATAGGCCTGGTCCACCGGGATGCATGCGCACGGCGATCGCTTCAGAGCATCGGGCGCACGGCCGATGCCGACCGGCCGCTCTCCTGGGCCGGGCCCACCGTCACACGCAGCGACGACAACGAGGAGCATGGCGCATCCGATCACGGCCCTAGGGAACAGCATCATTCCATCTCCTCTTCCTCGTCTTCGTCATCGCTGCTGACCATGTCGTCGAGGTAGGGCACGATCCAATCGGACCCGTGCATATCCATAGCCGCCTGGGCTGCATCCAAGGCAGACCGGCCGCCGCGGAATATTTTCAGGTAATCCCCGATGACCGGGTTGAGGTCAAAATCGATCAGCACCGACTCCTTGCCGGCCGGTGTGGTTCTGATGATCAGGAAGTACCGCTTTTTCCCGCGCACCAGAGGATGCTTGCCCTTGATGATCTGGTACTCGGCCGTCGTGATCCCGAGAGGCTTGTATTCGTCGACAGAGGCTCGCGTGTTGCGGAAAAATATCAGCGTCGGGCATTGTCCCGCGACGAAATCCAAGAGCCCGAGGTCGAGCAACTTCTTCGGTCGTTGAAAACTGAGAACCATGATACCGAGCATGCGCCGGTACTCCTGGCCCATGCGTTGGACATCTTTTGCAAAATCGGGGTTTTGCCGAAGCAGACCTTCGATCTCGTCGAGCAGCACGCCAAAGGGGCGACGAGCGATAGCGGTGCCACGCTCTATGCGATGAAGCATGTAGTGCACCAGCGCCGCCGAAAGATCGCCGTCCTTCCAGAAGGCGTCGGTGTCGATGCTGACCAAGCGAGGGAAGCGCGAGACATCGAACGCATCGTGTGCTCCGTTCACCCATCTCCCATATGAAGCGTCCGCGATCCACGGACGAAGCGAATCCGCCACCGACCAGCCGCCGGTGGACCTGGTGCCATAGTAGGCGGTCAGCAGGGTCTTGAGGGAGCGCTCCTCCTGCGGCAGCGAGGGCAGAGATTTTTGCGCCCGATCAATCATGCGGCCGATCTCGTCGATCGCCTGAGGCTTCAGCTCTTCGGGGATCTCACCGCACCGCGCCTTCAACCAGTTCAGAAGAAACCCGCGCTCAATGTCGTCCGGCGAGGATAGGAAAGCCTGTATCGGGTTGAGCAGGACGCCGCTCCGAGCGTCATTGGATTGGGGCGTCAGATATACGCCGTCATCGCCCATAGCCTTCGTCCAGATCCACTTATCCCGATCGCGATCGAGGACGAACCACTGGACATTCGGGATACGAAGTGATGCGGAGATTAGCCACTTCAGCAGAACGGTTTTGCCGGCATTGGTCGGGCCGAACACGGCCATATGGCCGACACTTTCCTCACCAGGATCGACATGAAAATTGAATTTGTATGGCGCCCCGTTTATCTGGCGGAACGTAGCGATCGGATGCGGCGCCCAGCATGATCGATCATCACCGCGCGTTGGAGCCTCGAAGTTGATCAGGTCTCCAACATTATCGCTTCTGAGGTCGCGCTGGCGGAGCCGAGCCTGGCGGCCGGGCAGGCGCGACCACCAGGCGCGGCTGGACGCGCCAGATCCATAGACGACGGCCGTCTTGCCCACCGATCGAAGCGCCAACCGCACGTTCTTGATGCCTTCGTCAACCTCGTCACGATGACCGTCGACAAACACGACCGTGCCGACAGAGAAAAAGGGCAGTTGGTCCGGGTTGTTATCGACGAGACCGGCTTTGGCCGCGGCCGCTTGCTGCGAGATGAAGGAGCCGGGCAGGCGACCCCACGGCATACCTCGGAGGCGCCGACCGACCTTGTTGCGCGCGGCTGAACGGGAATAGGGCACGACATGCTGGACGACCGTCAACTCCTGCGGGAGGGCAAGGATGCGCGGCAGTGTCGACTCAAAAACATGGCTGCCGAAGTTCGAGATCCCCAGGGCTGCTGAATAGGTCTCCTGATCGCCATCCCGGAAGATCAGCAGCCCGTCACTGCCGCGGTTCCGGCCCCCGCCCGATAGGTCCGCCTCGCTCAATCCAGAGAGCTGCTCGGCCAGGCCCGTTTCCGCAAGCCCGATCGTGGTGAATTCCAACCCCGGGTTCATCAGATCGAACCAGAAGCTCATCAGCGGCGAATACGTGGAATTGCCGGCCTGCAGGACCGCCGCGCCAAACGGCGATAGTTCCTCCAGTGCCAAATCGGTCACGCGGTTAAGGATGTCCCGCGCGCGATTGGTTTCACCGGCTACGGAGAGCACGAGGTGATGGCTGTTCACGTAGCTTCGCGTGAACTGCGCGCTGGCTAGATTGAAGATGTCCTGAAGCAGCTGCCGCGGCCACCGCCCGGTCGTGTCAAGCGTGACTTTCCGACGCCGTGAAATGGCTTTCAGCTCGATACTTGAACTCTCGGCTTCGAGCGCTTCGAAGAAGGCCCGTCGAACAAACCTGGCTCCCTGACGCTCTTCCATCGACAGGCTGGCAGCGTCGGTCCCGCTGACCGACAGCACACGGACAAGACGACCGTCGTGGCAGCGCAAGGTCAGCCCATCCGCCAGTGGTCGATCGAAAGGAATCATGTCCTGCATGCGCGCTTCGGCTATTTCAGGATACAGCCATCGGCGAAATGGAGGGTACGCGAGTGCGCCGAGCACCCCGGCGCCCGCGATTGTCCCGCCGATCCCGATACCCATCTGAACGAGGTTCGGGCCGGCTAGTGCCGAGAAAATTTCATCCATAAAGCTCAGCCCAGATAGAGTTCGCCGTTATGTGGCGGCTCGCGCAGATTGTTCTTTGTCCGCGTGCCGAATGGATTCCATCTGCTGGCGGTACTTCGTGCCTCAAGCAGGATTTCAAAGTCGGGTTCGCGAAGGAAAACGCCGGCGAGGATGAAGTGGGCCGTTACGCCGACCAGCAGCGCCAGCTCAAGAAGATCGCTGGCGAAATAGAGCACGACGGCGCCGACGAGGTTCAGGACGAACGAGGCCTCCGGTACACCAAGAATGTGTACCGGGCCCGCGAACGCGGTCAGGACCTCGGACGTCAGCTCGACTTCGAGCTGATCGCTGATGTCGTCGTCCACAGATCACTCCGCCGGCGCGTTGGCCGCCGGTTCAACCTGCACCGGTATACACCAGCGCGGATCGATCGTGCCGGCCGCACAGGCCTCGGCAATGGTTGACGACGCAGCTGAGGGGGTTGCGAATTTGGCCAGCCTGTCAGCCTGGAAAAATCCGACTGCAGCGGCGGCGAGGATGGCCCATTTGCCGAGCTCCCAGCGCTGGGAGAAGTACATGTACCCGAGCATACCCGCGGCGACGATGAAGGCGATCACGCGGAAAACGTTCTTCATGAAGCCGAACCAGTCCGTCGCCACCGCCTTCACATCGGTCTCGATCGACGTGAGCTCGCTGCCGGACGTGCTCGTGTAGGTCGCCGCTTCGGCGACGCCGACGTCAAGGGATGTTGATAAGAGCGCGATCAGTGCTGCAGCTCTACACGCAACGGCTAGCAACCGGATAAGCCTGCCGAAAAAGTCAGTCATGGTATTCCCCTCATGCGGTCATCAATTGCGGGTCGAAGTCGCCCCGCCACCCGTCCTTCGACGGCGCGCTATCAATAGCAAAAATTAAGTCGATATGCATCAGCGCGGCACTATCTTGCGTCGCGGCTGGCCAGGTGGTTTTCAATTCATGCTAACGATGACAAAAATTATGTCGATAGCGGACCCCGTCAACTAATTGATTTTGCGGGAAGATCACGTAACCTGCGACATCGGCAAGACGGTTGGTCATCGCTGCGTCAGGGACGCACCAAAAATGGGCCCAGCGAAAGACTGTTCGTCGTGACAAGCCGCACCGCCGCACCTGCGGCGCACCGAGAAGTGAAAGCACTCGCACCGGATGGCCGATACTCGTCGACCTACCCAGAAACAGAAACGCTCTTCGCCACAAGAGGAGATGCCCGCTGAGGTTGCCGCTCTGGCGCCTCACCGACTACTTTTGACGCTTGGGCGATCAAAAATGACGCCTGCGGAACAGCGTGCGTTGACCGCGGCCGCGGCCCTGCTCGACCCCGAAACACCCGCGTCACGGACTCGCTTCAGTGCTCGGTTTGAGAGAACTTTGCTTGCGGATTTGCAAGCTGCCAATCCGCTACCCGATATCATCCCGGGTTACATCCAACTCTCCATGATCCTCGACATCGTCGTCGCGCACCTCGAGCGGCGACTGTCGATGCCCGAGGTCGACTCCGGCATCCCGCTCACGCTCGAACTCGGCGTGCCTGTGCGGTCGCCGGTGCCGCCGACCAGGCACCATAGCTTCGATATGCCGCCTCAGCTGGTCAGGCGCATCAAAGTGGTGGCCTCAGCGAGCTCGACGAGGATCGAGGCGTTGATCTGCTCGCTCTTCCACGCCGCGCTGGAAGCGCCAGACGCCGTCGGCTATCGTGGCCTGCCCGTCGACCTGACGAAGGCTCGTGCTTTGGGTTTGGAAAAGCCCTTGGCGAAGCCCCGCCGGCGGCGTTCGAATGCCGGCGTCGCAGCAGGCGCGACGTCGCCGCAACCTGCCCAGCCGCCAGCAGCGCCCGAAGGAAAGAAGGGGCGCCGCAAGGCGCCGCCGAAGGCTGCAGCGGCCAAGCGTCCTGAGCGAAAGTATTCACCTCGTCTCAAGAGTTAGCCCCGCTGATGCGTGATCCGATCGTTGCTCCGTCGCATAGTAGTTTTCCATCAGCGCGGCGGCAGGGTGGTGCGCCACGTCTAGAGCTCGTCACGACAATCCCAATTTCACTTCGTGCGGGCCGCGAGTGGTTAAGCCCTGGTCTGGAAGCGTTGCGAACGAGGTTGGATACTGCCGATATTTTTGATCAGTGGTCCCCGCGTGAGCTCAAGAATACTAAATTTTTGCTTGACCCAGACGAGGAAGCCCTTCTCGGCAGGGCGCGGCTCTTGCTTGGGCAGCCCATAAAGGCGGTGCCTCTGGCAAAGATGCCAGCAGGCCAACGGGAGCGATGGCGGGCTGAAAACCCGGAGGCGGTCGTTGTCGACCCCGACCATCCCCGACGCCTCTGGCTCAAAGCAGACGCGCCCGATTTCGCCCGGCTGGCACGCCTTTATGCCGAGCCGGAATTCCGGCTGTTGGAGCCGCATCCCGCATTGCCAGGCCAGTTGGTCAAGCCTGCGCCTCTCAATCGCACGCTGACCGCCGCCCTCTTTTGCGCCCTCGACGCCCGCGGCTTCTTTGCTTCGCAGGAATCCGAGATCGCGACGCTTATGAACGCAGGGGCCGATGCGATGTCGCTGGCCGAGCGTTTCCGCGCAGCTGCCTCGCCGGCCGGCCGTTGGAATTTCGAGCCGATACAATCGCCCGCAGAGTGGCGGTCATGGGCCCGGGCCCTGCTGGGGCCAGAAGCGGGCGAGGTCGATCCTGGGGTCGAGGACCTGGCGATCGACGTCGACACCAGCGACGACGCGACTCTGGTGCAGGCCCTTCGGTTGCTCCGACACGACAGAAATTTATCGCTCCCGATCCCCGGCTGACCTGGACCCTTCCCGCTCAATCGCGCCGATTTCCCTGCGCTTCAGGATTTCAAGAACCTCGATTTCATCGCTCGCAAGCGATATGGCAGTCGGCACGCCTGAAATGTCGGCCCCTGACCAGGTCATCATGTCGTCGCCCGGCCGCAAGCTCCATCCGCCGAGCTTTGCCCCATCGCCTCGGCAATCCCACAAATCAAGTCCGCCGGCGCCATCCGGCTGCACCCAGTGGTGCAGACCCTGATCGCGCACCACCGCGCGCTCAAGGGCTGCCAGCGAGGCTGCCTGGCGCCCGACAAGCGTGCCGAGCGGGCCGTTACCTTGCCGCCGTTGGTACTCCGCCCCGGCCACCGTCCAGCTGCCGTCTTCACTTCGCGCAAGCCGGCCTATGAGGCGCGCGCGGCCGGCGCCGTCCAGGTCCCAATCGTCATATACCGGCCGTTCGGACCGCCGGTCCTGGAGATCTCCTAACCGCAGGCGTGCTGCTTCTGGGCGGGGGCCATCGGCAATATCCGCAGAGATGCTCGCCAGCCTGCGTGCCCTTGCCACGCCTTCTCTTCCGGTGCGCGGATCGAGAACGGCGAAGAGAGCAAATTTCGCCTGCACGTCTGATAGGGACCCGCAGGCCTCTTCTTCATCTCGGATCGTCCGCAACAATTGCCGAACTCGCTGCCGGTGATCTTCTTCTTTCAGCTTGCCCTGAGCGACATGCCACACATCGAGAGCAGTATCGGCTAGCGCGGCCGCCAGGTAGCGACGTCGCATTTCAGCCACCTCACGAGCGGGAGCCCCGCGCTCGACCGCCACCGGGTCACCATGCTTCGCCTGGTGGCCCAGCAGCTCGGCGCGTCGGCTTAGAGCGAATTCTCGCCCCTGGGATCGTCGCTGCGTCGCTGCTGCTGCGGCAGCGACGGCGATCCCATCCGCGGCAGCGGCGCTCCGACGCCCAAAAACTGGCCGCTCTACGGTCAGGTCCCGCGCGGCATCAATTTCTGCCGTCAGGGCCGTTGCCATCTCGCCCCAATATCGAGCGGCGATCCGTTCGCCATTACGGAGGACTGCGCCGGTCGCTTTGCCTTGCCGCGCCATCGCAGATCGTCGAGGCCCATGGTGTTCTTGGGCTTCGATATTTAAACCCATCGCCGCATAGCTTCGGGGGTCATAGCGCCGATCATGGCCCGCCAACGCCAGCTGCTCGTTCATCGCTTCGCAATAGGTCGCGCGTAGTTGCTTCAGCCAGTCTCGACCGCGGGCGGCGGTGCTGCGGTTTACCGGGGCGCCGGCCTGGCGCCAATCCTCGAGCTCGGCGAGCTGCTGGCGCGCGGCATCGCGCCGGTCGGCCCCGACGCCGTTATCGGCCACATGCCGGAGCCGCCTTTCGCGTGATTTCGGGGATTCCGTTCCCCAAGGGTAGAGTTCACGCGCCTTGCGCTGGTCGAAGTGCCATAGTCCATTTTCATCTCGTTGTCCGGGCCGATCGTAATAAAGGATGTGGGCGTGGAAATTCCGCCCGTCACTCTTTGCTTCGGGAACATGTACGACAGCCCAATAGGGTAGGTTTCGTTGTTCGAAGGCTTTGCGACAAAAGTCTTCGCATGCCTGCCGGCGCTGGGCAGCCGTGAGTTCATGTGGCATTTCCATGATCAATTGTGACTGGACCCTACCGTTAAATCGCTCTCGTGCGGCAATAAGCCGCCAGAAGCCGTCGCGGTCAGCCGCCGAGCTTCCCAACGCGCCGAAGCTCGTCGGCCGCCCAGCTTCATCGCGCTCGACTGCCTCGGGCCGCGGGGGTTCGCGACCTTCGATATAGCGCTGGCGGCGTTCAGCCTGGTCGGGTGATACACCCTGCAACGGCGTTAATTTCCCACGCTTTGACGGCCCCTCGCGCCGCTGTTTCCCGTTGGTTTGGCCTGCATTATTGGCGATGTACGAATGCGACATGTGGAAGGACGTGAAGGTGCCGTGTAATCGCGGCCGTTCCGACTTCCCGCTATTCTGGTTAAGGCTTCTCCACCAGGGGCGGGCGCGTCGCGCGAGCGTTCTACCTTCCGCGGCCTCGCCCTCTAGATAGCGTCCTCGCTTCTCGCTATGACCATCCCCGTCGTCTTCTAAATCAAATATTCCCATCTGCTCGCGTCCCGTCGCCGCTCCAATCGCAGTGATGCGCGCAATCACCAAATGTAATTACATTTGGGTTATTGCGCGAGTAATATAGTTGTAGGTTTTTATTGTGTAACTTGCTGCATATCAATGAATAAATTACGCTATCCGGGTCAATAGAAAAATGTAATTACATCCGGAATACTCAAAAATGGTCCAGGTGCCCACACGACGGCTGATCTCTCGCCAGCCTGCCGCGACGGATAATCCTCCGGATGCACAGGCGAAGGATCAGGCCATGCTCACAGCGGCTCACACGTCCCCGCAGCCCGATGAGCCCGATCTTGATTCGCCACCTCCTGATCTTGAGATCCCGCCCGACGACCAGCAGGTCGAACTCGAGACGCCTGAGGGAGATTGGGCGGTCGCGAACGCCAGCAGCGATCAGGCCCGCGGCTCCGCACCCCCGGTCACGAATCCGCCCGCCGCCACGGCTGAGCCGCGCCGGAGACGTGGGCGGCCTCCGGGCAGTGCGAACAAACCCAACGCCGAGAAACTGGAAGGCGGGGCCCGCGTCATTAAGACCGTCGACCACAAGGACCTGCAGCGTGCCAACGCTGCGATTGATCAACTGCGCCCCGTGCTTGATACGGCGGAGACCATGCTGGCCTCGGTGCCGGCGGGGGCTCACCATGCCGGCCTGCGGAAAGCAGCCAGGGGCGCGGTCGACCAGGCCAAGAAGCAGATTGCGACGGCGACAGTTATGCGGGACCAGATCGTCGCGACGCTGGCAGAGCGCGAGCGCGAGCGCGAACGCGATCGGGTCGAGCGTGAGCGGGCCCGCAGACTGCCACTCTTCACCGCTATCGGGGAAAAGGCGGTGGACCGCTTCGGGTTCACCCGCGAACTCGTCGATGAGATTGAGAAGCTTCTCGGCGATCTTTCACCCGAGCAATGCGCCGATTTCATCCGACGCGCGCTACTCGCTGCGGACTCGAATATCGCAGGTGCCGGGCTTATGGCTGCCGCGCCGTCGGGCGCCGACCCAACAGCCTGATAGGAGTTGGCGATGCCAATGCCGACGATCGAATGGTTGCTGCAGGTCGGGGTGTATGTGCTCCTCGGCGTCGGCGCTCTGTGGGCGCTTCAAAAACTGAATTCGCTCCGACCCCAGGAATTTGATCCCGAGGAAGATCCGGGCCGCGACGAGGCCGATCGCGACGACACAGCCTCTCGGGATGAGCGTGACTCCGATGCCGCTGATCACCAGCCGGCGAGGCCCAGGAGGGACCCATGAGCGAATGCCATATCTGCTCTTTCATCGCTCAACTCGAGGCGAAAGCAGATGTCTTCACGGCAGAAGTTGTTCGTGAGCTATCCGTATTTGCCGTGAATATCTGGCGCCCGATATTGGTGCTTTGGTTCGCGTCGGTCTGTGTTTTCATCTACTTCGGGCTGAAAAAATATGAGCCCGCAAAAATTGGCAATCGCGTGTTCCTGGCGGTCATCCTGTCGGCCTTGATCAGCTCGACGGCCGCGGGGACGGCGCAAAATGACCCGACCCACAGCATCTACTGGAAGATGACACACGAGCTCTACAAGAAGGTCTCGGCGGGGGTGTCCTCCGCGATCCTTTCGATGGGCGGTGGCATCGAAATTCCGGATCAATCAGCTGCGTTGGCTGGGGCGCCAGCGGTCTCGCTGTCGACCAATTCCTACCCGTTCACCAGGGTGTTCGGGGCGATGGAAAACAGCGTCTGGAACATCATTGTGACTGGCATTGGGGCGATCTGGTCGAACCCTTCGGCCGCCACCAATACGGCTAACCAAAGCTGGTTCGTGAAGATGCTTGGCCTCCCCGGCATCCAGCAGGTGGTAAACGTCATCCAATCGATTTTGCTGCTTCTGCCCTACGTTTTTGTGATCGGGCTCTTCACCGCCTATATCGTGGAGAGCCTATTCATGTATCTCGCGACCACAATGGTCGCGCCGTTCCTTATGATCTGCGCCTTTTTCGATCCCCTGCGGCAAATCTTCATCACGGGGCTTCGGATCTACGCTTCAGCCGCCCTGACCATCATTTTTGCGGCCATGGCGATGGGCTTCACGCTGTCCGTGTCGGCTGGATATTTTAGCGAGATCCAGTGTCTCATCGTCAAGGAACCGACCATCACGCTCGCGAGCGGGAAAACAGCAACATGTTCGTCGGCGACGATCGCCCGCACCGACCCGGTCATCCTCAGCTACGAATACTGGTCTGCGGTGCTGATCGGGTTTGCGTCCATTCTGCTGCACATCAAAGCCAAGACCCTCGCATCGAATTTTTCTGGTGCGTCTGATGGAGCTGGGCCCGCCGCCGCGGTCGTCGCCGCGACCAAGCTGGCGGTCGGCGGCGCGCTGGCAGCCGGGCTGAGCGCAGCGCGCCAACTGCCCGGCAATGCCCGAGACGCGGCTGGCCTCGGGATGCAGGCCGTGGGTGCCGCCACCGGCCGCCCCAACCTCATTTCCGCCGGCCGAGCGATCACGTCGACCAACCGCCAGAACTCGGTCGACAATGTCGCCGCCCGAGCGATGGTCGCGCGCGGCAAATCCCCGACCGTCGCGGCGGCGATGTCGGATCTCCAGACGCCAGGCCGGTACGACACGTCGGCGGGGCGCGGTCGAACCGGTAATAGCGGGACGGCCGGCGCCGGAGGCGAGCCGGCCCAGCCGGGCGGTCAACGGCCTGCCCAAGACCAGCCCACAAGACGCCAGACGACGAACCAGGCGTACGAGGATCTCCGCGGAAACCGCGGGTCCGACGGATCTTATAGAACCTGAATAGGAGCCCGACATGTTGAAATATGTTCTGGCGGCCGTGTTGTGGCTCGCCGGCGCTACCGCCGCGGCGGCCCAAGGCTGCCCCGTCTTGGACCAGGCCAACTACGACAAGAACCTCGCGATTAGCGGCTTGGTCGATGACCAGTTGAAGAGCCTGCGGAACCAGCTGCTGTCGACGGAGAACATCGAGAAGGCGATCGGCGCCGCCGGCGCCGGCAAACTCAGCGGGATGATATCGAGCCTGCCCGGCGTCGCTTCCGCCTGGTCTAAGCAAAACGCGAACGGTGTGATCGGCGGACTGCCGATCGACACGACCCGCTTGTCCTCGATCACCCATCCGAGCATTCCAGCGGTGCCGGCCGCGAACTACGATTCGGCGGACCAGGCTGCAGCCTGGCTCAGGCAAGCGGTCTTTCTCACCCAGCGGAACGACGCATATCCCGAGGCTGCGACGTCAGCAGTGGCCCGTCGGCGCGTCGCCGCGGTCGAGACCGCTGCCCGGGACGGCTATGCGGTGGCGGTTGCCGCCCGCAAGACGCAGGCCGAGACCGCGACACAACTCGCCAATGACCTGGGCGCCGCCGGCGATTTGGCGGTCAACGAGCGCGACCAGATCGCGGCACTGACCTTGGCTATGCTTGCCCTGCAGCGTGATATGGCCCAGGTGAAGCTCCTGCGGGCACACCAGCTCGAGATCGAAGCCGCCCGCGCCCTCGCGAGTTTGCCTCCGGGGGCTTCGCCATGAAGAAGTTGATCACGATGCTGCTGCTGGGGCTTGCCGCGTTGCCGCCGGACGCCGCCAACGCAGCATCTCAGGGCTGGTGCCAAGCGACTTCGGCCGGGTCGGCTTCCGCGGTGTGCGACCAATCACCCGCCGCGGCTCCTCGCTGGTCGACACCTTTGGGCGAACAGCCTGACGACGGCTTTCGAGGCCTGCTGCTGCTGGCGGCCAAGTGCTACTGCCCGGGCACCACGCACGACGGCATGAATCTGGCGCAAGCCGGTGCGCAAGTGATATCGCGCAATGCGATCGGCCAGGCGAGCCGTACGCTCGAAACAGTGCTCGACCGGATCCGGATCACAGTCGGTACGCCCGGAGGCCATGGCGGCGCCTTTGCAAGCCTTGCGGCGAACCCTTTGGCGATCGCCATGTCGTCGACCAGGCTGCCATCAACGGCTGTCGGCTGGCCACAGCCTCAGCAGCTCCTCGGCGCCCAGACGGAGTCAGCCGCCCGACAAGAAGTTGAGCGCCGCCAATCCCTGCGCGGCCGCGCAGCTCTTGACGCCCAGGCCCTCGCCTTGACCACCAGGCGCCAGGCTAAGCAGAGCGGCGGCCAGCGGCAGGCCCAGGTCGACCAGCTGGTGGACGCGGTTTCCAACCGTCGTGCAGACTGGCTTGCGCTCAACGCTGTTGTCTTGATGGCCCACGACGATGCGACGGGCCTGGTCGGCCTCGAGGCTGCCGCGCTGGCGCTAACCGCGGCCAACGCCTTAGGCGAGGGCCGCCCATGACCAGGACCATCACAGTCGGCTTGGCGCTCGCATTGCTGACCGCAGCGTCGCCCGCCAATGCATGCACGTGCTGCTTTTATGCGATCAACGATGGTGCGAACATCGCCGAACACGGCATCACCATCGGTCATCTGACCAGCTTGGGACCTGTTCTTGACGGACTGGGAGACCGGCTCGTCGGGTGGAACATATCGCAGGGAGCAGCCTTCAAGGCGACCTGGTCCAGTGCCTTAGGCCAGGCAGTCTCCAAGATATCCAGCCTGAATCCGTCGACGCCGCTCGCCGCCTCGGCGTCGACGGTGCCGCAGATGCGCGACAATGTTTCAAAGGAAGTTTTGGCAGGGTCATCGGCACCGTCGCCGCCGGCGGCGCCTGCTGCAGCTCAATTACGCATTGCCGCTATGGATGGCCAGGCGCTGGCGTTAGCCGTCCGGTCCGCCGCGGCGATGTCGCCGGCGGCCGTGACGGCGGCCGCGGGTGCGAACGACCCCGTGGTCGAAGACAGATCGGCGGCATTGGCGCGGCTGGGGGCCGCGATCATGGCCGCACGCGCCGAATTGTCAAGCGTCGTTGCTGTCGAAAGCGCCATCACGGAAATTCGAGCTCTACGCGCACTGCAATGAGATATCTCAGCCGCCTATTTCGGCCTGGTACTGCGCTTGGCGACGTTCGGCTAGCCGTCACTGCTCCACTTCACGACGCATCTGTTCGGGCCACGGCTCAGGCCCGCATCCTCCGAGGGCGCCTTAGCGTCTCGATCGCCTGGGGCGTGGTGAGCTCGGCGATAATGATGGACCTTGCCGCCGGATGGTGGCGGCTCCACCTCTGGCGGCCGAGCCACTGGCAATACATGTTGGAGCTCTGGCGCGGGGCTGGCATCCCCCACGAGGTATTTGTTTTCGTGCTGGCCTTCATCCTCCTGGTGTTCGGCGGCATGGTTATCCTGATGTTCGTGCCGAGCGAAAAAATCGCCTCGCACCTTCTTGGCTCCGACGATCCCCTGCTGGCCCTCGCGGAGCGGCTGAGGTCTTTCCGGAAAAAAGAAGGATCTGTCGGTCAGAATGTCCATGGGCATAGTCCCGGCGGCAAGATCGCCGGCAAGGCTGTGCCAGGCACCCAGCAATCGCCGGCATTGACCACGCCTCCGCCAGCCCCACCTCCGCAATCCTCGATCGCCGCCTCGGCGATAGCTGTTCCAGCTGCCCAGGCAGCGGCCGCGCCGCCACCAATTTCGCAACCGCCGATCAACTCGACAAAATCGCCCCAGCCTGCGCCACCGCCTCCGGCCGAACAGGCGCAGTCGCAGCAGATCACCGCTACTTCAGGCCCGACTGGCAGCGAACTCGGGCTGGCAAGCATCCCTGAAATTGAACTGGAGGTCCCGCCCGACGGCCCAGACGAACTGGAACCGGAGGAGGTCGAACTGGAACCTCCGCCGGCTGCCGATTTCATGGAAAAATCGCCCGCCGCGCCGCCATTGGCACCGGTTGCCGCTGGAGACAGCGACGTGGAGCGCCGCGGCGATGTGGTGGCCGCGGTGAAAGATATGATCGGGGCAGCGGCCGAAGGAATGTTCGCCGGCGCACGCTGGATTTTCAGCACGCCGGCTTCTCGCTCCATATGTGGCACGCTTCAGGTGGATTATGTTCTGGCCTGCGACGATAACGAGGCGGGCGCCATCGTATTCTATCTCGTCATTCCGGTGGTCGGTGCCGGCGCGCTGCAGCGGCGGCCCTCGGTGCAACTCGTGCCTCGGGATGATTCGGAATGGTACCGCGGCGATTGGCGAATAATCCGGGCGGGCCAACCGACGCGACATCTCGGCGAAATCGAACTGGCCAGCGTCACCATGGCCAACGAATTCGCTGACTTGGTCGATGGGCGCCTGGGTGATCGTGTCGTCGCCGTGATGCCTCTGATAATCATCGCCGACGCGGCGTTATCATCATCCGAGCGGCCGCTTCCCGAGATCGAGAAGGAGGGGCTGGGCGTTTTCCTCTTGTCTCAACCCGATAGCGAGGTCGACGTCCTCCGCCTCGAGGATTGGGTCGCGTCAACCTTTGGTGATAGCCCAGATATAATCTCGGCGCCGGCCGACGACGTGCTGCGCGACTGGACCTCGCGGGACGGTATCGAGTGGGAGGTTCTTGCCGGTCCGATATTCGAGGGCTGGCAGCCTTAGCGCTGCACGGCAGGCAGGTGCTGAAAATCGGCATACCGGTCGGCGACGCTGGCCATATAGGGAATCGCTCGCGAGGGGTCGGACGAGTGATATCGACCGACCGCCTTTTGCCACGACCCAGTTTCGCGCGCCAGCTGGCGCAGAAATGCCCCGGCATAATCGGCATTCCAGGCCGGATCGAACAGTTCGACCAGGCTTGGCAGCGATTGCCGATGCCAGGGGATGCTGATCTGCATGCAGCCACCATCGATCGACCTGGCCCCAGAAGCGGCTGCAGCGTGAACCCGTTTCGCGGCGCTGAGGAGATCAACGGGGAATTCGGCTCGGCCGTCAATATTTAGAGCATAGGGATGACCTGCCTCGACGCCGGCGATCGCTAATAGGAGGCCGGCCGGAATCCCGTGCTTCAGCTCGGCGGCATTCACCGCCTTCCGACATGAAGCCGAGATGGCTGTCCGCTCGATCATTGTGCCAGTCGCGCGCCTGGCGCTCGTCCGCGTCGGCGCCGGGGGTGATGGGGATGGCCGTTCGGCCCGACGCCTGGCGTGCTGATCTTCGAGCCTGGGGGCGGTAGCGGTATCCACAAACCCCGGCTCGCCAAAGATCGTCCTCGATGAGCGTGAATCTGCTCTCACAGGTCCTATAGCCATTGCAATGGGGGTCATAAGACCGATAACAGCGCCGAAGCGCCATAGCAGATCCCAGATCCCCCATTGAGACTTCGTCAACGCCATATGCCCGTCTACCTACCCCGTGAGGCCCCTTGTCTACGATGCCACGGCCCCCGTCTACCGTCGATGTCGCTCATATTTGGACATTTCTACCGCGAAACCCCACCCCGAACGCAACTTTTCACCGATGCATCTAATCCAACCCATTGATGCTGCTACATAACCTAATCACTAGATGGAGGCAGGATACGCGATTTGTAATTACAAATCGCCACATTGCCGGTGACAGGATAGCAACAAGTTGTAGACTATAGTTCAGCACCATGGATCGACCCGCATTGAGGCGCTGATAGAGAACCGCCACGACGCCTAGGGGTAGCCGGTTCAAGAATAGGGGTGGGGACGGTGCCGGCGGCACGAAGAGCACAAATCTTTCAGATGAGGGTGACGCCGGCGGAGCGGGTCGCTTTCAAAGCCCAAGCTCGGGCCGAAGGCCTAGCCACCTCGGCCTGGATCCGGTCGCTCGCGGTCGCGCGGTGCAACGGCCTGACCGCGCTGTCGAAGGACGAAAAATCTGCGCTCAACAGCGCCACAACAGAGCTGAACAAGGCTGGCGTTAATCTGAATGCCCTGCTTCACGAGGCGCGGCTCGCGGCGATCGACGGCAAGGCATTGCCTTGGCAGATGCGCGAGCAATACGAGAAGGTCCTCGTCGAGCTTCGTGATGCCGTCGCTGGCGTGCGGGCCACCGTTGGCACCATTTCGAAGCGTCGCCGAAATGGCTGACGGCGACGCCCAAGATCGTGACGAAGAACGGTCGCGGCGGCGCCTACGCCGCAACCGGGATGACGAACGCGCCCTGACCGCGCTCGTGAGACGTTCCCGCATAATTATTGGCCGGTCATCATCTGATCATGGCCTTCGGCCAGGCGGGTACGCTCGCGGCGGCAATAGGCCGATATCCTCTCCAGCCCAGCAGTCGTCAAGCTCAAGGCCAGGGGGAAGCCGGGAAACTGTCGTCAAGGCCCTGAGCTGGACGAAATCTCGCCGCGGCGCGCGGCAGCTGCTGCGTTATCTCGCCCGCGAGCGCGACAGCGACCGCGAAGCGGGGACGAGGCCTGTAATGCTTCGCGATGCCCTTGGGCGCTCATTCTCGTGCAGCCGGGCTTTGTCCCTTGTCGATCAGGAATATCAGCTCCTGGATGACAAGGACAATATCGCGAAGCGGCATCGGGATAAATCGCCGGCAGAGCTGCGAGCGCTACCGGAAAAGGACCGGCTCGCGCGTCGGCAGGCGGCACACCTGGCAGTTTCCATCAAAGCGACCAGTCCCGAGGATTTTGGGCGGTTGGAAATTGCCGTGGGTGAGTGCGTCGCCTCGGAATTCGCTTCGACAGAAGGCCGCTTCGCCGGTTTTCCCGTTTTCTGGGCCTTGCACGACGACCACGGTGCGCGACCTCACGCGCATCTGGTGGTCGGCACGTCGCAACTGCCTGGCTTCGCGAACGGTGGTCGGGCTCGGTCTCTTCGGCTTGGGCCGGATGACCTCGAATTTCTGCGTCAGGAAATTACGACACGTCTCGTCTCTATGGGCGTCGACGTCATCGCGACCCGGAAGTGCGACAGACCTGAATGGCGGCGCGATTTAATCGACGGCCGCGTGGCGGAACTCGAATCTTCCGAGCGGGTAAAAAAGGGCAGGCAGCGTGATTCCGCGGGGGTGGTCGCGCCCGGTCTGGACCGATTGATCGTTAAACGCGCGCCGAAATATGCAGCGAAATATGCCGACGAGATGTTGCTCCGCGAATATCGAACGCGGGTCGATGGCCCAGATATTGGCAACCCAAAAAAGCAAACTGTGGCGCCCAGTAATCCGCCCAACAGACTTCTTGGCGGCGATGATCTGGTGCGCGCTTTATACGGCGATGAGGCACCTGCCGCGCGAGCACGAATTGTCGAGCTGGCGTCCGAAGCCGACGACGAGCTAGCGCTCTGGTTGATGAGAAATCGGCCGAAGGTCTTTGGCCGGCCGGTTGGGGACCCCGCCGAAATTGTGCCGGAGCGTGCCGGCCGGCGACCGCGTCGCCTGGTCTGGTCGGAGACAATGACCGAAACCGACGATGCGGTGATCCTGAGCCCGGCCGACCGGGACCGGATCACCGCCCAGGTACGTCGCATCGGCCTCGATCGGCGCCGCGAGGCACTGGTCGACCGGACGGCCGTTGAACTTGAACGGGTAGCAACCCGGGTGGCAAACGAAGCCGACGACGAATACGTCGAGCTGGCGGGCGGCGTCCGGTCCGTCAAACAGCGATTCTTGGAATCTGCGATGCAGGGGCAGCGCGCTGCTCCAGTCGCCGGCCTGCCCGCGGCCGGCGGAAATCAGCGCATCGTCGATAACCCGCGCGAGAGAGACGCGGGGCAGCGGGATCGAGAGCGGTAATGACTAGAACAGTCAGCGTGCCGGCGGTGGTGGCCGCCGCGCATTTTTCAGACAGATAGCAACGCGGCGAGAAGCATGCCGCGGCCGTATTAGCGAGGGGGCTAGGATGGTGCATCGAATTATCGTGGTCGGGTACCACCTCGATCAGGGGGTGGCGAGTACCGACGTGCTCGAGGTGTCGAGCCTCAAGCCGACCACGGTGCTCGAGGTGGTCAATAAGTATCGTCTGCCGCGGGAAGCGGACGGCGACTGGATGTGCGTTGCGGCAATGAACATCGCTGAAAATGTGAATGTGCTGTTCCGGCTCGGCCACAATCCCAACGCGCCACCCGCGACCTTGAACAAAGTTCTGACCGACCCGCGCTTAGCAGCCCACGGCCGCTGGGTGCTGGTCGGCTATCTGGAATCGACCCGGGAGGAAGACATCCAGGAGGGAACGGCCCGCAGGCCGGAGCTCGCGATCGACCAGGCGAACAAGAAAGCTCGGGAGCTGATGCGCTTCGGCGATTACGTCCCCCTCACGGTCATCTACGTCACCCGGAAATCGACAGTGCAGTTCAGCTTGGCGTCGATGTCAGACCGTCGTTGATCAGAGGAGAACACGACATGGGATTTGCGAAGCAGCCAAAGGGCCGGAATGGTGGTTCTGGGCGATCTGGTGGAGGGCGTGACGGCAGGACCGGTCAGGCTGCCCAGCCGAAGCCCTGGCAGGAACTCGGGTTGTTCGTGACCGAACAGGACGGAAAATGGTGGGTCACCGGCCAGACGAAGCCGGCGGCGCGCCAGCTGCGCGCCATGGGCGGCGAATGGGTGGCGAAGCGCGAGGCCTGGACCTTCAGCAGCGATCCGGCGAAGCTGCCGGTGCCGACGGCCGAGCAGATGGAGGCGGCCGCGCCTAAGGACCCCACCCCCGAACAGATGGCGGTGATGGGCGCGGCGCATGAAGTCGTGGGTATCCTTGCCAGTTACGAGGAGGATGAGCGTCCCTCAAGGTCGAAACCCGGTACGAGCTATGTCCTCGGCATCGCGCGCCTGCGCGTCTACAAGCCGAATCCTAAGGGCGACGGCGAGCGCCCGCTCTACGACGACTATGAGGTCAGCGCGCTCGATGAGCCTGTCCGCCAGGCGCTGGCAGCGTTGCCGCGTGGTGCACTTGTGGCCGTACAGGGTGAAATCAACGCGCGTCGGGCATCCGGGAGCGACGACGGGGAGAAGCGCATCTTCTATTCCCTGCAGGCGACCGATCCCGCCGCGATCAGCGTCCGAGATCAGGCCGCTTGATCACGGCCGGCAGGTAGAGGAAGCACCGATGCGCCATGCGTCAGCTCGAACCGCCCCTCGGTTGGCGGCATTGGCCCTGTGCGCGTCGGTGTTCTTCGCTGGACCTGGCACTTCCAGCGCGCAATCACAGCCTGCAGCCGACGGCCAGGCACCAGCGCTACCGTCGCCCCAAGCCTCAGGGGCAACCGTCCCGTCGCCAAGGCCTCCCCCGGCAAGGCCGGCCGGGCAGGCCATCGACGAACGCTACCGGGGCTGCGTGGCGACGATCGCGCGCGATCCAGACGCCGCTGTGAGGGCTGGCCAAGCCTGGGTTACGGAGACCGCGACGCTTGGCCTCGATCGCGCCCCCCTGCTGGCCCGGGCGTGCATTGCCCGTGCGCGGGCCGCCAAACAGGAGTGGGCGCCGGCGGCCTCCGGCTACGACGAGATCTCCATCGCGGCAGCACCG
The DNA here is from genome assembly GCA_023433835.1 of Pseudomonadota bacterium. Lineage (GTDB taxonomy): Bacteria > Pseudomonadota > Alphaproteobacteria > Ferrovibrionales > Ferrovibrionaceae > JAFKFH01. The sequence goes on from JAEYTW010000741.1 coordinate 21,806, forward strand.
ACCGAGCCATCGCTCGCCGCCGGCGCCGCGCGCGCGGCGGGCAGGCTTTGGTTGCTCGCGGGCGACCCGACCAGGTCGGCGCGTGCTTTCGCCCTGGCCACACGCCTGGCAGCCCAGGATGTCGATATCCACGTCGACCGGGGCCTCGCCATGTTGGCCGCTGGCAATTACATCGGCGCGGTCGATGCCCTGAACCAGGCAGCGTCGATGATCGAGCCCGGCGACCTGGCTGCCTACGACGTGCGGCTCGGCCGCGCGATGGTCTATCGGCGTATCGGTGATGCCGGTACGGCGCTGACCGAAGCAGAAGGTGCGCTGTCTGTCCGGCCGAACGATCCGCCGGCCCTCCTCGAGCGGGGGCGGATTAGGGCCCTGGCAGGGGATCGGGCAGGGGCGCGCGCGGACTGGCAATTGGTGGTGCTGCTGGCGCCGGCTACCGCGGCTGGCGTCGATGCTCAGCGCCTGCTCGCTGGCCAGCCATAGTCAATGCGCCCTGGGCGGCGCATGGCGCGGGCCGGCCGGCTTGTCCGATGGGTGCCGCTTGGCGCCTTGGCTCTGGTGCTCATCGCCGAGGCGGCCAGCCTGCAGAGGAGCCGGTCGGAGGGGCAGGCGACCGTTCGGCGAACGACCGCGCTCATCGCGGCCCGCGTTCTTGGGACCCAATCCGAGCTGATTGCGCTGACCGGCCGCGCCAGCGACCTCGTGCGCCGCCGCCCATCCGAGGCCAGTTTGATCGAGGGCTTGGCCACGAGGCGTGCCGCGGTGCCGGCCGCCGCTGCGATTGGCATCTACGACAAGTCCGGCAGCCTGAAGGTGCAATCGCTCGCTGCAGCAGGACCTCGCCAGCTGCCGGCGAATCTTCTAGCCGATCCTTTCGGCCGGGCGATGATGGCCCAGGCCGGCGAGGACGCCATTTTCGGTCCGCCTTTGCAGACCACGGGCGGCGCTGTCCACTACCTTCCATTCGGCCGCCCGATCCCGGGCCCTGATGGAATTGACGGCTACGTTCTCGGATTGGCGGAAACATCGTCGCTCCTGCCGACCGTGGACGAGACGATGATCACCTCTGTTACGGCGCGGGCCGCCGGTGCGCGGAGTGATGCTGTGCTTCTGGCCCTGGGCGGCAACAGCGCGGCGTGGAACCCTGTGACCCCGTTCATAGGCCAGGTTGTGCCGCGGCCGGATCTCGTCGCCAGCTGGGCCGAGAGTGCTGGCGTAGGGGTTCTGGCGGAACTGTTCGGCCCGCTGGTCGCCGTCGACCATGCTGGGGCGATGACGATTGCAACGGCGATCGGGTTTCGAGACTGGGGATCCGGCTGGGTGCAGGAGGCAGTGCTGCTGGTCAGCGCGGCCTCGCTTATCGCGTGGATGCTGATGCGCCAGGCCGGCCGGCTTGCCCGCACGGCACGGCGGGCCGAGCGCCGCGGCGCCGAGCTGCAGGCACTGGTCGACGCACTACCGGCGGCCGTCGTCTATCGCGATGGTGACGGCAGGATCGTCTTTGCAAACCACGAATTCCTGACCGCACTTGGTGCCGTGCGGCCTGGTGCGGCAGATCCTGCAGGGATCACGGGCTTGACGTTCGACGATATGGCGCAGGATCTGCATCTGAAGCCGGCGGACCGCAGGCTGGTCGACGAGAGCGACGCGGCGATTGCAAAGGCGCGATCGGCTCTTGGCCCCAGGGAAGGCCGCCGGCTCGAGCACGGTGCGCCGCATCCGGTGCCGTGGTTTCCTGCCGGCTTGCTGATGCGCCATGTAACGGCCCTCGTACCTGCGATTGATCCGAGCCGCGGTCCCCATGACCTCATAGATCTCTACCTGGACGAAACGACGCTGACGCGATCGCGGCAGCAGATGCGGGCACACCGCGATACGCTCCTCACTGTCATCGACGCCATGCCGGCCGTCGTCGTGGCGATCGACGATCTTGGCCGTGTCGTTCTCGCCAACAGGCGCTTGGCGGACCTGGTAGGGCGGGCGGTGCATGAAGTCGCGGGTCGCAGCCTGCCTGAGTTGGCGGCGGCCGCGGCTGACCCGGCCGCGGCCGCGCTCTTTCCCGCCGACGGTTCGATGCGGCCGATGGTGACGTCCAGACGGGCGATCGCCGGCCGTACTGTCGAGACCAGCTGGATGTTGCAGGTCTTTCCATTGGACACAGGATTGGCGCGCTGGATGCCGGCTGATGATTCCGCGATCATCCTCGCTGGCCCGTCTCGTTTGCTCGTGGCGGTTGACGTAAGTGACCTGGCATCCGCGCAGCAGCGCCTGAAGGTGTCCGAACAGCGATACCGCGACGTCGTCGATCACATCGGTGAAGCCGTCCTGACGGTCGAGCCGGGAGACCTGGTCGTGAGCATGGGGAATGCCCCGGCCTTCGAGATGTTCGGCGGACCCGACGAGATCGTCGGCACCAATCTGCTCGAGGTGCTGGGCACGCCCCAGGGCCTGGCCTATCTGGCCCAGTCATGGAAGCCTGGCGAGGCTGTGGCGGGCCGAGCGGTCGCCGGCGTGCCGCCGCGTCCGCTGACCGTGACGGCGCTCGTCCATGGGGACGGCACGCAGGCCACGGTCGTCCTTCGCGACCTGTCGGCCGACCTGGCGCTGGAATCTGAGCGCCGAGCCGTCAGGCAGCGCCTAGAGGCTGAAGTGGCCGCGGCGACGCTGCAGGCCCGGGCGGCGAATGAACAGCTTCAGCAATTGCTCGAGGGCGAGCGTCTGATTACGCGAAAGGCCACTGATTTCCTCGCGATTGTGGCCCATGAGCTGAAGAACCCGCTGGCGAGCATCGCGATGATCGGCAGGACCCTCGAACGGCATGGGGACCGGTTGACGCCGGCGGACATTCGGAGCCGCGGCGAAAATCTGCTGGCGATGGTGGTAAGGCTCGAGCGTCTGATGGCAACGACGGCAATGGGCCTGCAGGCGGAAGCGCAGAGCATCACCGCGAAGGCAGTCGCCGTCGAGCTCGACGAGTTGCTCGACGAATGCCGGCAGGAGCAGCTCCTGATCTCGCCCGGCCGGCGAATTCTCATCGGCGGCGAACCTGGGCTATGCGTCGTCAGCGATCGCGACTTGCTCCGGCATATCGTGGCCAATCTGCTGTCAAACGCGATCAAGTACAGCCAGGACGACATCGACCTGGTCACCGTCGACAACGGCTCGCATATCGGGGTCCTCGTCGTTGACCGCGGTATCGGCCTAGACGAGGCCGAGACCGGCCGCATCTGGGAGCGGCACTGGCGATCGGAGAAGGCGAAGGCGGCCGGGATCTCCGGCCTTGGCGTCGGCTTGGCACTGGTTGCCGAATTTGCGCGCTTGATCGGCGCGTCGATCGAGGTTGCCAGCAAGGCGGGCGAGGGGACCACGATGACAATCTGGCTGCAGGCGAAAGCAGGTAAGGAAGATCACCATGAACGATAGCTTGAAGATCTTGCTGGTCGAGGACGAGGACGTGCTCCGCGAAGAGCTTGCGCTCAACCTGCGACTGGAAGGCTTTGAAGTCCTGCAGGCGTCGTCGGCCGACGAGGGCTTGCGCATGGCGAAGGCGCACGAGCCGGCCGCGGTGGTCACGGACATCCGCATGCCTCGCAAGCCCGGAGATGCCGAAGATGGGCCGGTCGGAGGCTACGAGCTGATTCAGCACCTTCGGATGGCTGTCGGACCGTTGGGCATGTTGATGCCCGTCATCGTCCTGTCGGCATACGGCGACACGTCCGACCGCATCAGCGCGCTCGAGCACGGTGCGGACGGCCATGTGACGAAGGCCAGCGGCGCTGAGATCGAACTGGTCACCGCCTACGTCAGGGCCACGCTGGCCAGGTTCTCTGAGATCCGCGCCGCGCTCGCGAGCGCCGGCTAAAGGGGGCGGATGATGAGGGCATCAGCTGGCAACGGCGCTATGACGCCACCGCGCGCGACGCGATTTGAGTTCGAGAATGAAGCGGAAGATCTGCGGATGAGCATCGTAGCATTTCTCGATGTGCTGGCGCGATTGCCTGGCGGGGCATGCCGAACCGACGTACTCGACAGGTTGCTCGATGCTTGTGCGGACGCCCTGGCCTGGTGCGACCAGAACAGGGGGCTGACTTGGAACCAGGCAACTGTTCGGGTCGCCGAACCGGCGCCGGCGGGCCTTGGAGATTTCTCCTCGTTCGCCGGCGTCCTGGCTGAGGGCGCGGGCATCACTTGGCGTGATCACGATGGGGTTTCTCTGGGCTATCGCCTCGGCCGGGCCGATGTGCTCGTCTACCAGGGCGAGGGTGGCTGGTATTGGTATGATCTTACCAGCCCGGGCCCCTATGGCGGAGGTCTTGCGCCGGGGCCGTGGCCGAATCAGGAAAGCGCAAAAGCAAAAGGCTGCTTTCGGTTTATCGCGCTCGAAGACGCGCCGGTCGAAGCAAGGCAAGCCGCGATAGCAGCATGCCCTGTCTCGTTGCCTGATACTGTGTGACTAGCCGATATTTTCTTATCCCGTGATCTTGTCGCTGGTGGCGGGCCCGAAGATGGATTATATCGTACGATATAATTTTCAGCCGGGACCGGATGGCAATGCCCACCCACAACGATCGACTGACCCAGGCCGCCTATACGCGACTGCAGGCCGCCTACGACGACATGAACGACACCCTGTTCGCCGGCGAGCTGCCGCCGTGCCTGATGACCTGGCAGCGCGGCCGCTCGTTCACCGGGTACTTCTCGGCGAACCGCTTTTCGCACCGGCATAGGCCGGAGACCAGCACCCACGAGATCGCGCTCAATCCTGATCACTTCAGCAGCGACATCGAGGTCATGCAGACCCTGGTGCACGAGATGGTGCACCTCTGGCAGCATGTCCTGGGAAATCCTTCCCAGCGCACCTATCACAACAAGGAGTGGGCCGCGAAGATGGAAGCGGTTGGGCTTATGCCGAGCAGCACGGGCAAGCCTGGTGGCGCGAAGACCGGTCAGAAGATCTCGGACTATCCGATCGCAGGTGGGCCGTTCGAGAAGGCTGCAGCCGAGTTTCTGGCGACGGGCCCGGTGGTCGACTGGAGGTCGCGGCCTTCGGCTTCAGCCGCCGGCGGCGCGGCAGCCGGGGCAGGGGGGCAGGGCACCAAGGATGATGGTGATGAAGCGGCCCCCGTCGACCCGAAGCGGAAGATCAAGTACAGCTGCTTGAGCTGCGGCACCAATGTATGGGGTAAGCCGGGCCTAAACTTGGTTTGCGGCGAGGATGGCGCCGCTTTTGAGATTAGAGCCTAGTAGTCAGGCATCCGGTCATCCCGGCAGATCAATAGGCAGATGAAACTGAACTAATTCTGCTACTGTTCATTTTTCAAAATCGGAACCTCTGGCCCATGAACCTGACGTCTCTTTCCGCCGCCATTGTCACGGCCTATGTCAGCACCCACACCGTGCCAGCCGACCAGCTGCCCGGGTTGATTGCCACCGTGCATGCGGCGCTCGCCGGCGAGGGCGGGACGGGGCTCGCCGTCGCCGCGCCGCCGGCGAAGCTGGAGCCCGCTGTGCCCGTCCGCAAGTCGATCACGCCCGAGTACATCGTCTGCCTCGAGGACGGGCGGCGCCTGAAGATGCTGAAGCGCTATCTGCGCACCAATTTCAACCTGACGCCGGACCAATACCGCGAAAAGTGGGGCCTGCCAGCCGATTACCCGATGGTGGCGCCTGCTTATGCGCAGTCGCGATCGGACTGGGCCAAGAAGTCCGGCCTGGGCCTCGGTTCGCGCGGCCGGGCGAAGGCAGGGGTAAGCAGGAAGGGTTGAGAGCCACCAGATTTTAGGTGGCCTTGATGACCGGCAGCTCGTCAAACCTCGTCGTCCAGCGCGGCGATCGCCGTTCGGCCTGCTGCTGCCAGGTCCGACGCAGCCCGGTCGAAGCGATCCTGATCGTCTCTCTCCCCCAGTCCCGGTTGATGCGGTCGATCGCTGACATCAGAGCTGCCGATCGTGGTCGATCGCGGTCGACCAGCAGCGAACGCTGTTCACGCCCGGCCGGCACCAAGTCGGTCATCATGACACCCGCCTTGGAATATCGATGTCCGTCGCGCCAGCAGCTGGCGCCGGCGGCGACGGCCGCGGCGACCAGATCGCGACTGTCGGCGCAGGCTTCCGGCAGGGTCATGGTCCTGCTCGCGGAATAGGGCGCATCGTACGGGCGGAATCGCGAAGTGTGCATGAAAACGGTCATCGCCGCACCGACGACCCCATGACGACGCATCCGTTCGGCCGCGCGCATGGCGTAGCTGGCCAGCGCCTCGCGCATCGTTGGCCAGTCGGTAACGGGCCGGCCGAACGACCTGGTCACCGCGGTCCCCTGGCGCGTCGGCGCGACGTGCTCGAGGGCCAGGCAGGACTGGCCGCGAAGCTCCATAGCGATCCTCGCGCCGACGATTGTCAGGACCTGCCGGGCGCGGTTGATGTCCAGGCCGGCCAGGTCGGCCGCGGTGCGCACGCCCAGCAGCTGGAGCTGGGCCGCGTAGGCCGGCCCGACACCCCAGACGTCACCGACGTCGATCGTGGGCAAGATCTCTGCCCGGGCTGCCGGATCGCGCAGATCGCAGACGCCGGCGAGCTCCGGCCGCCGTTTCGCAACGCGGTTGGCGACCTTGCTCAGCACCTTGGTCGGCCCGATGCCAATGCAGGTCGGTATGCCCACCCACTGCCGCACCTGGGCCCGTATCTCGCGGGCCCGGGCTACCAGGTCGCCGGGGACGTCGGTGAAGTCTAGAAAGCTCTCATCGATCGAATACTCCTCGACCGCCGGCGCCATGTCGCGCAGCACCGCCAGCACCCGGCGGCTCAGGTCGCCGTAGAGCTCATAGTTCGACGACATCACCACTACCTTGTGGGCGCGGCAGAGGTCACGAATCTGGAATAGCGGCGCCCCCATCTGGATGCCCAATGCCTTGGCCTCGGCCGAGCGCGCGACCGCGCAGCCATCGTTGTTGCTCAAGACGATGACCGGTCGGCCTTCCAGGCGAGGCTGAAATACTCGTTCGCACGAAACATAGAAGTTGTTGCCGTCGCAGAGGGCGAAGACCGGCGCGCCCATCATCCGGCCTGGCGCAGCGAATGGATGACGTGGACGACGACACCCCAGATCGTCAACTCGGCCCCCTCGGTCAGCGCGATCGGCTTGCCGGCCGGCGGATCGGACTGCAGCAGGATCTGGGGCCCGCGGCGAACCAGGCGTTTGCAGACCAGGTCGCCGTCAAGGATCGCTACAACGACGTCACCATTTCCCGGGCGCATCGACCGGTCAACGACGCCAAGATCTCCCTCGTGGATGCCAGCCCCCACCATGGATGAGCCGGCAAAGCGTACATAGAACGTCGCAGCGGGGCGCCGCACCAGGTGCTCCGACAGGTCGAGCGGCACTTCCTCGTACTCGGCCGCCGGCGACGGAAACCCGCAGGCGACGACGGCGCTGTAGCAGGGTAGCGCCGGCAGGTCTTCGAGCGGGTCGGTGATCAGAACGACGCGGCACATGCTGGACTCTCCCGCCGATTTGATGTTCTTATTTTGTTCTAAGCGATGCGGCCGGCTCTTGTCGACGACGAACAGACCGCCCCATCCACCAGCTGAACGGAGAACCGCAGATGAGCTTGATCAGCAACGATCAAGCCGCCCAGGTGCTGCGCTGGGCGGTCATGCTTTCTGACTTCGACGAGGCCGTCGCCGCGGCGATCGCTAACCATCTTGGCGACCAGGTGCCCTCGGTCGACTACGACATCATCGACGTCGAGCGCGGGGCAGGCGGCATCGCCGCCGAGTTCCGCTTTCGCAAGCGCGACCAGGCCGAGGCCTTCGGCACGGCATTCGGCGGTCAGGCGCGCACGGCAGCGACAGGCGCATCTTGAAGGAGCCGTCTGATGGCTGAACTTCCAGCGCTGCCGCACGACGGCGTCGACTATATCGGCGGCACTTTCTACAAGGGCGAGCCGAGTGGCAGGCCGGTCTTCTGCGCCTTCAAGATCCTGGGGGCAACGGATCGCTGGGTGGCCGGCTTGTTCGATGAGCCCGCCGGAGGCGGCTCGCCCCTAGAAACCCTCCGGCATCATTTCCAGGGATTACACCCGCTGCCGCAAATCACCGGCGAGCACATCCTGCGCGGTGCCTATCAGGTTGTGGGCAAGAAGGTGGTCAAGGTGTAGTTGGCAGTTACCGCGCGCCGCCGGCGCGAGCGCGCCCAGGCGGGATCACTTCGTCAATCAGCTCGGGCCGCCACAGCGCGACGATCGCATTGAATGCCGCCTCGTAGCCGAGCGTGTCGGGGTAGATCTTGTTGCGCGACAGCCAGGCGAACACGGTCACCATGTCCTCGGCGATCGCGTCGTCGACCCCCCAAAGCGTTGTCAGTTCGAAACCACCGCACTGGGCAGCATTCCACCAGGCCAGCAGGAAATCTGCAGCACGCCGGGATTGGTCGGTATCAGACATCGCATGGGCGATCAGGCGCTCGAGGGCTTGCTTCTCGGTCTCGGTCACGTTGCAATCCCAGTGCAGAGGAAATCGTCATGATCATCGCTCAATGGCTGTGATGATTCCAGCCTCGGTGACAGGGCCGCCAATCAAATTCGCCGTTGGCAGCGGGTCCGGCCGCATGCAGCCTTATCCATGCTCCATCGGATCTGCCAGGCCGTCTGGAAGGCCAACTTGTAACTATTCCTCACAAGTTCAAAAAGCGAGGGGCGCCCGAAGGCGCCCCCCTATGCACGCTGGTCAGCGGCTGCCTCAGGGCACAGCGAACCGTGTGATCGCGACGCTGCGGCCGTTGGGCAACCTGATGCTGCCCGTGGTAGCCGAGGTGAACTGGATGGTCGCCATCCCGCGCCCGCCGGCGACGACCAGCCCAGTACCGGCGCCGCCCGACAGCGGCGGGCCGCCGCTGAACTCGGTCAGGGTGGCTTCGAACAGAGGGATGCTCCCGCCGAAAGTCCCGACGCTCGTGTACAGGCCTTGCGCGATGTACCAGACAGGCCGGCCGGTGGTCTCGTACATGTAGCCGGCGACGAACGCCTGGCCATAGGTTGTGCCCGACTGGACGACCGAGTTCTGCGTTTCCACGAACCAGCCGCGGCCGCCTTCGTCGGCAGACCACCACCAGCCCGCCTGCGGGGCAAAGGCGGGGGGAGCTGAAATCGACGTGCCATTGATGGCATACCGCTGGATTGAGAAGCTCGGCCGACCCGTCACCGTGACCGTCGCGGTTGTGGACGACGTGAAGGCGACGCTCATCGTGCCGCCGGCGCCCGGCGTGGCCGTCGGCGCTTGATAGGCGCCGCCGAGCGAGATCCCGTTTCGATACTCGTCGATCGGTCCCGTGCACGTGTTCGAGGTGGTCAGCGCGCAGCTCGTCACGTACCAGATGGCCTGGCCAGCGGTATTGTAGGTGAAGTCGCCGATGAAGCAGCGGCCGTTTGAGCTGCTGCATTCGATCGAGAAGCCCGTTCCGCCGTTGGCGGGTTCCCACCACCACCCGACTTCAGGGGTTGCCAATCGCCGAACAGCAGGCACAGCGGCGACCGTCGTGATAGCCGCATCCGATGTCGCCTGCCGGGACGAGAGCGTTCCGCTCGCGAGCGACCAGGTGCCGACGGTAGATGCCGGTAGACCACCGATCGGTCCGGCAGTGTAGAGGACGTCCCCGGCAGCGGACACACTGGCACTGGTCACCTGGCCGTCGACGTAGTCGTTGGTCACGGTGCCGCTGGCCAGCGAGATCCTCTGCGCTTTGGTGCCGGTCGCGGCGAAGGCGACAGTGCCGTCCTGGCTGAGCGAAAGGGTATTCACGCCAGGGGCGGCAACGCTTTTCGTCACGATGCCGTCGGCGGAGACGACCATCACGGTCCCGCCCTTGTTCCAGATGACATAATTAGCGGCGCCGGCGGAGCCTGTGTCGGCGATTCCGTGCAGCGCCCAAGGCCCGTATAGGCGGGTGCCATCAGCCGCTTTGAGCGGCACCGACTTCGTTATGGCGCCGTTGGAAAGGTCGACCGTCGCGATCAAGTAGGGGATCTTTCCCTGGAAAATCGCGGAGGTGTCCGACACGTCCATGGCGAGCAGGCTGGCCGTCGCCGACGAGGGCGACACGGCTACAGCGTACGTTTCGAGACCGAGCGATGCGATATCCGCGCCGGTCTGCAGGTTGACGATCTTAGCCCCCTGGACATTGGAGCCATTGAGGGTCACCAGCGAGCTCGACACGAGCCGCTTGCCGTCCTGGCTGACGTCCCAGCCATAGGGCATGCTCAAGGCGGTCGAGACTGCTCCAACAAGCGCCTTCGTGCTCGCGTTGATGCAATACGCGCCTGCACTGTCGGCGGTGCAGACCAGCGATCCGTCAGGAATCTGGCGGATCGGGCGCGGCGCGGCCCAACCTGTGACATTGCCTCGAACGGCCGCCCCGAATGCGGTAGTCGCGCCTGTCGACGTGTCGAAGCTGTAAAGCGCCGACGGGCTCCCCAAGATGACCGTTTCGGCACTGACCGGCGATGCGGCGAAGGCGGCCGCGGTCGCGAGGCTTGCCAGGAGCGCTCCCCCACGGTCGCGCCAGCCTGATGATAAGGAAAACTGCATAACGGTCCTCTTTCTACGCATGTGTTTGAAAGGTTCTGGTTGGTCTTGCGGGGGTGCCTGTGGCTGTCGAGGGCAACGAGCCTGGCCAGTGTGCCAGTAGCCCCGCCGCCCCAGCTCAGCGACTGTGTCGCCGGCTGCCCACCTGGTCGGCAGGCGGCCGAGCCAGGTCGTGTTCATGCCGCCGCGGTTCGAGCCTGCCGTCGGCGAAAATGCGCCCGGCTCGCCAAGCCGGTGACAACTCCAAAACGCTGATCATGCTCGCCCCTTCCCTTACGGCGCTGGATTGTACAATGGTAAAGTCGTACTGCCGCAAAAAATTGCGGTCGTTCGTCCTTCCAGGGAGGGCTTGGGATCGCTTAGGGGTCTTTGCGTTTGGCTTTCGAGCGTGCCAAGCGGACACCAACGCCGCCGGCATGGTCGTCAACCAAGAACTGCAGCCCTTCGCGCTCCATCGTCTCCTGGATTGCTGCCAAATTGGTCGCCCGCAGCCGCGGTACGCCGTCGGCACGCGCAGCGCGCGTGACGGTTGCCTCCCCCAGCCCGCACGCTTCGGCGAGCTGCTGGTGGGTCCAACCGAGGGCAACCAACCCCATGCGGATATGCAGTCCAGTGAGCATGCGCGCACTGTGCCCGAATGACTGGCGCGGCGCCACTGCCGATTGCCTACCCCGCATATGTGATCGTCCATCCATCATTCGACGTTGCAGACTAATTCAGAACTGATATCCTGGCAATCATTAATGATCATCCAAGAGGGTATAGATGATCGCCGGGGCGTCAACGGTATTTCTGGGTAGGTGATGGACCGTCTGCACATGGTTGCGACCAAGCTGCCAAGCATGACGGTCGCGGTAGGCTGGGATGCGTCTCTCGGGACGTTCTTCGCCCAGGTGCTCCGCGCCAGGGTCGACTTCTCGGGCGGGAGTGACGATCGACTGATCGTTCGCTTGGGAACCCGGCCGGGCGAGATTCCAGCCCCGGAACACCTCGTCGAACCGCTCAAGCCCTATGCGGTGATCACGCCGGAAATCATCGCGCTTTTGCGATCAGACCAGGCCGGCCGCGCTGAAGCTGCTGGGGAGGGTCGCCGATGAGGTCCGTTATGCTCGCCGGCGCCGAGCTCGAGGACCAGGACGCCTACGCCGTCCGCTGCGGCGGCTTTCGCTGGCGCCAGCTACGGCCAGGTCCATAACTCAGCTTGTTGGCACATGAGGAAGATGATGAAGAAGTCGATGGCATGCTTCGCCCTTGCAGCAGCGACAGCCTGGGGATGGTTCATGTGGCACTGCGAGCACGTCCTGGCCCAGGCAGCATTTCAGCCGGGGGCAACCTACCAGACATGTTTTACCCCGCAGGACGATTGCGAAAGCATGATCGTTGGCGCCATCGGCGCAGCGCAGCAACAGATCCTCGTGCAGGCCTATAGCTTTACGTCGCGCCGCATCGCCGCCGCGCTTGTGAGCGCGAAGCAGCGGGGCCTAGACGTTGCGGTGCTGCTCGATGACGGTCAGCGGACGGACCGCTATTCCCAGGCCAGCACGTTGCGGAAAGCGAACATCCCAATTCTGGTCGACGACGGCACCTCCAATGGTCATGCCCATTCCAAGGTGATGGTTCTCGACAATGCCGTGCTGACCGGGTCGTACAACTTCTCGGCCTCGGCACAGCGCCGCAACAATGAGAACATCATCCTGATCAAGGGGGATGACAGACTCACAGCGCAGTTCACGGCGAATTGGAAAGCTCGCCGCGAAGTCTCGAGGCCCTATTGATGCCTGCAGGACCCATCATCATGTCAGAGCGGAAAACAGTCGACCCGATAGTTACCTGGCGGGAGCTGACAGAGGATCAGAAAGAGAAGATCGGGACCGCGTGTATCGCGTTGGTCTTGGGGTTGCTCGGCACCATGCAGCAGATGGCGCCGCGTCAGGGATTTTTTGCTGCCGAGGTCGAAGGGCTTCAGCTCGCCGCGGACGCGCTGGCCGAGGCTGCGCCTAGCGCCTTCGTCGAAGGGGCTGCACGGCTACCGGATCTTGGTGTGCTGGGGGTTCGTGCCTGCCGTGAATGCGGCTGTACCGACCAGTGCGGTTGCGACGTCCAATGTCATTGGGTTGCCGACGACCTTTGCTCAAGTTGCAGGGGAGCAGGATAGAACCTTGCCGTCGGCTCGTTCGCAGGCTGACGGTGTGGCTCACCAGGCCTGGAAGTATGACCTGCCCTGGCGGGCACGATGCCGAGCCACCGCAGCGTCGAATTCAGGCGAATGCCTACCGGGGGTCGCCGCCGGATTGGTTTTGCGCGCCTTGATTTCGGCAAGGAGTTTCTCGGCTTCCGCCTTGAACGGATTGACCTGAGAGGCAGTCTCGTTCGAATTCATGGTCATTGATCGCTCCGACATCGTCAGATCCTTGATTCTATCCAACGGAGAATCCACCTCCAACTAAAATCAGACCAATGATAGGATTTTCATCCTATTGGTGAATTTCAATTTGTCTCTTCGAATTTTGCTCGAGTAGAGGTCCGTCGGACCGACCACCAGCGGATAGGAACACGCTTTAGGAGCTGGGAACCGTCAGTCGAAATACCAGTTGAATCGCCGCTTTTGCGGAGGCCTACGACATGAGAAAGAAGATCAAGGCCGATGCCACGACGCCGGCTATGGACACAAGGCATCAGCAGGATGTCGTTGCTGAAGGAGGCGCTCCAAGAGCCCGATCCGACGCAGATCATCGGCCAGTGTTTCGACCTGTTATGGCTTAACGGGGAAGATCTTCGGCCCAAGCCCCTGGTCGAGCGGCGAACGGCGTTGCAGCGGCTTATCGGACCCGACCGGCCGCGCATCCGCTTCAGCCACGCGCTCGAGACGAACACCTCGGCCGAGATGTTCGCGAAAGCCTGCGAAATGGGTCTCGAAGGCATCATGGTCAAGAACGAGGCCTCGCCCTATCGGTCAGGTCGGCAGAAGTCCTGGTGCAAGGTGCGGTGCCAAGAAGCCCTGGATTTCATCGTCGTTGGCTATTTCCTGGCTGCGAACGACCCGAGTGCGGTCGGATCGCTTATACTCGCCGCTTACGACGATGTCGGCATGCTGCGCCGCGTCGGCAGCGTGGGCACGGGGAGGACACCGGAAGCAGCGAGAGATCTACGCCGGCGCCTGGAAAATCGGAAGACCAGCCGGAACCCGTTCCGTGAGCTGCCGCGGGATCGCGGCGTCCAGTACCTCGAGACGGTGACAGTGGCAGAGGTGGCGACGCGGGGGTGGCTCGGCGGTGAGCTGCGACATGCATCGTTCCGCGGTTTGCGGGACGATAGGCCGGCGCGCCAGGTGCTTTTGGAACGGCCGGGCGATCGCCGGCGCTGACCATTGCCGGCGGCCTACCGGGCCAGAGCTTGGCGATCGATCGGGCCAGGCGCAGCGGTGGGTGTCGGCAGGACATGCTTACGGATCAGCACCTCGAGCTCGTCGAGGGCGGCGGTGTAGGCGGCCTGGTAGTGCTCTGCAGGGCTGTCGCCCTCGTTGATGGCCATCTGGGCCAGGCACAGTGCGATCGCCGCGCGGCCGACGGCCTCTTGCGTTTGCGATGTCAGGCCGCGCCAGCTATCTGCGATTGGAATCGGGGCGGGCGCGTCACAGGGTGAGCCAACTGAAATATTCTTTTTAGGTCTCATGACAGCGATTATATAGCCGGTAGCATTCATATTCGATCTTAAGAGCTTCAAAATCGCTAATGGCATGATCTTGCTGGAGAAATCGGCCGTTGCTTGAACGAACTTCGGTCGCTAAAGCCGCCCGATGCGGGGACCACAGGTCAGGGCGGCGAGGGAGTTGCTGGGTATGAGCCAGCAGGACCTGGCTGCACGCGCCGACGTGTCGGTGTCGACGGTGCGAGACATCGAGAACGGCACGGGAGACCCGCGGCGTTCCAGCATCGAGGCGATCGAGGATTTCCTGATCAGCCAGGGAATTCGGTTCGTCCAGACGCCGGGTGTCATCGGAATGCCGTTGACCACTCCCCGAGGTCAGGCTTCATCGATCGACGACCGGGACGACTAGGCGCGGCCCTGCAGCCGGGCCAGGTCGGCCATTGCCGACCGTTCGATCTCGATGTCCTCGAGATAGGGATGGAGAGAATCGGCGTGCTTGCGCCTCTGCGCCTGCAGCACGCCGGCAAGGTTCATGTTGTTGGCGACCATCTCTTGCGCAGCGCCCACCCGAAACGAATGGCCGCTATAGCCGTCCCCCAACTCGGCGGCCGCGGCCAGGCGCTTGGCCGTGTAGGAAAGCCCGCGCGAGCTTAGCCGTGGCCCGACATTCCCCCACCGGTCGATCGACCGGAACAGAGCACCGTCGACCAGCTTCGCTGCTTGGCACCAGGCGTCGATCGCGACCATGGTGTCTCGCGCGATGAAAACGCGCTCTCTTCGTCCGAACTGGTCAGTCTTGCTCTGCGCAATCAACGCGCTTCCGTTGCCGTTCGCTGCCGGCGAAATGTCATCGATGTCGAGCGCCATCAGCTCTGATTGCCGAGCGGATAGGTCGTAGGCGAGTAGCGTCATTGCCCGATCGCGAAGGCCTCGCAGGGACGTGTCAGTTGTCCCGTGCATCAAGGTGATGTGGTTGAGCCAGGCGCCCCGTGCATGCCGCTTTCGTTTGCCCAGCGCGCGGGCAACTCGCTTCATTGCCAGGCCGACGTCGGCAATTGAAGTCGGCGACGGCAATTTTGCGGCCAGGTGGAGCCGGGCGATCGCCCACACTCGCGTCTGGATCGTCGTAAAGCGGTGCTGGGTGGCCAGGTGGTCGATGTAGTCGACCACAACCTCCCAGCGCGCCGGCACCGCCGGCGCCTGCCTCGTGGCAGCGAACGAGATCCATCGTTTTAATCCGGTGATCCACGCGGCCAGTGTGTTGCCCGCGGCGACACCGCGCGACGCCACAAGGTATTGCGCGTATCGGGCGCAGAGCTCCTGATCGCCGCCAGCGGCGATGTTCAGCAATCGGCGCAACACCTCGGCCGGGTCTTTGGCAACCTGCTTATGTTCACTTTCAGCGGTCACCGATGAACCGACTTGTAATTACATAATCGCGGTCATGTACGCCGAATTCGCGGCATAGACCACCCTAAACAGGGTCCGGCTCGGCCTTGCCCCCCGATCGCAGGCCGATAACGCCCGTCCTCGGGCGCCAGGGGGCTGGCCCGCGGTGCGCCGCTATTCCAGGAGGCAGGATCAGAGATAAACCGCTTTATTGCGATAGAGCATCAAGCACATTCTCGACTATGGCTAGTCGAGCAACGATCAGTTTTGCGGTAAAAACATGGGCACAGAACGGCTGGACAAGTCAGGCACCAGCCTGCCCAGTAGATAGTTTCGAGGCGACCCCTTCATATATTTCGGAAGTAATATACGATCCCGCGACAGGGTGGCTTATTCACTATACACGGTGGTGCTGGAAGTACGTTAATTAGCCAATGAATCCAATTCTCGAGATTTCGGTTTCATTATACCATTTTCGGTAAACCGCTTTATTGCGATTCAGGAAGTTCAACCTTCCAGCAGGTGGCAGGAGGTGGCGGAACGTTCCCCCATACTTGCCATGAGGCTTTCCCGTCAGGCTTCTTGCAGTTCTTACCTGCATATTCGGATCCGGCGATTGCCACGGCTGGCCCCGACGGGTTCTATAGCTCATGGGGCTTCACTACCTGCAATCCGCCGGCTTGCCCGACCGGAACAACCCAAAGGGCGCCGAAAACCTGCCAAGGTGTTTCGATTATGAATACCCCTGGCAACTATTATCCCACCTATTCGTCCTATCAGTGCACAATATGGTGCGGATAAAGCTTAGCCGCTGCACCAGCGTTCACAGGTAGCGACATACGTCCAGCAGCCGGAACCGCAGGTGTCATATCGCCAGGCCCACGAACATTTCTGCGGACCGCGCTGCGTTTCCGTGGCGTCGCACGCGGGCGGCGTACACATATTATCGAATACGATTCCCATCGCGTTTCCTTCGGCGGTGCACATGGTTCGACGGGTATAACCGCCGCCGGCGATCGCCTTGAATGTGGCAGACCCTGAGTCGCAATAAAGCGGTTTACCGTCGGCGTCCTGGACCAGGCCGCCGACGTCGGTCGCGGCGACGCAACTGTCGCCAGCCGCCTTGACCGCCGTTGATCTTAGGTACCCCGCGGTGGTCACATTGCCGCCGCTCAGAATCTTTCCCGTGGTCGTCACCTGGTTGATGTCAGCGATGCTGTTTCCGCCCAGGGACAGGTCGTGCTGCATGGTGTACGCGGTGGCAGGCATGCCTGGCGTGCGGTAGAGGTAGTTCGACATGGTTTGCCCCTGTGTGAGGCTGCCATAGACGACCGGCTGCCGCGTCGCCCAAGTGACGCCGGCGCCGGCGAAGTTCGCGGTCTGAAGGCCCTGGCCTCCTACGATGGTCGCGACGGCCGAGCTGCTGGCTGGGGTATAGCCGCCGCGCGCGCCAACCCGCTTCACGAACTCACCAAGATCGGCCTCTGGCAGTGCCAGGCCCCCGACAACCGTCGTCACCCATTCCAACTGGCCGGCAGCCGGGCGACGAACCACGGAAACGATCGAGCCTCCATTGATGCCGGTGACCGGGTCGGAGGCTCCGAGGAGGCTGACGGTCTGCAGCATGGCCGGCGTGATGACGGCCGGAGATCCGCCGGCGCTGGCGATCGCCGCTTCGATCACGGAGAAATAGTTCTTCACATACTCGGCCGTTGCGTCCGCCACAATCGATGCCTGCTCGCCCAGAACACGCGCTTCGGACACGCGATCGCTGCGGTCGGTGCTGCTGATCCCGCTCGTTGCGAGGATGGCGATGACCAGCAGCATCCCGAGCATCTCCATAACGGTTAGCCCGGCTTCCGCTACGCGGCGTGCTCGCTTGTGGAGAGGGCGACGAGTTTGATCAGGACCTTGTTTCATCACGCACCCGTGTAGGAGAGCAGGACGGCAACGCCATCCGGCACTACGATTGGAAGGACGATAGGGGTTGTTCCTGCAGCGGCCCGAATGGGCATCACCGTGCCTGCTCTGGCGATGCCAAATGCCATGTCAGCGCCGCCGGCCTCATAGATCGCCGATCCCAGCCAGCCCGATCCGGCTCCACCGGGTAGGGCGCCGCCCACATAGGTGACGACCGCCCGGCCAGGCCCGGACGACCCGGATACGATCGAAATCCACGGCCCCATCTTGACGAAGGATGCTGCGTAAGGCGCCACCATCCCAGCCGCGGCCTCCGCATCGGTCGCGGTCCCGGAAAACGAGGCCTGGCCTGATGACTGGGCGAAGGCGAGCACGCCCTGGTGATAGAGCAACATGTTCACGGCCAGGGAGCCGATCTCGGCCCGAGGCGACCACGCCATCGTCGTCTCTTGAGGGACGCCCGTCATGTTCAGGAAATAGGCCAGCACCAGACCGATTAAGTACATATCCTCACCTCACCATCAGCTTGGTGCCGTTGCGCAGCGACGACGTCCATTTCTGGACCATCGCCGGAAGCAGTTCCAGCCGGCCCGACCGGATCGTCGACCTGATGGGGCAGTCGGGAGTCAAGCTGCATTCGATGGCCTCAACGATTTCGATCGCCAGGCTTTCACCAGCTCCCTGAGGCGCCAGCCGCGTCATGACCGCCGCTCGCAACGATATCGCCAGTAGATCAAGCGCCGCGTGCCCACGATGCTCGCCGGCAAGCCGTGCGACCTTCGAAAGACCAGCGGTCAGGTCAAGTCCGTGGCCTGTGGCCAACACAAGGGGGCCATTTGCACCGCAAGTCAGCGTAGCGTTCGCTGTCGCCGGCGTGCGGTATTCACCGATCAGGACATGTCGGACGCCAGACCGCATGACCCGCTGGATCTGCCCCGGGAATTCATCCTCGTCGGAAAGGTCACATTGGAGGATGCGAGCTTCGCTCGTCGCTTTCCGCCGAGCATCGTCGGCCATAGCGACCTTACCACCGAAGGTCCCCCAGCTCGGTCTCGCTTCATGGCCGGCCGATAGATCCAGGACATTTTCGACGGGCGCTTCCAAGGTCTGAGCTGCAAGTCCAGACATGCCGACCCAAGACATCAGCATTGCCCCTGCAAGGGTGGTCTTCCCGCTACCCATGTCACCCAGAACAAGGACGAGGCCGGTACTGGCCGCGCCGTCCGGCGATGGTTGGGCCAGGCCAGCCAGCCAGGTCTGCCAAACCGGCGGAACGCCGATTTGGTCGAGCCGCAATGCTGGCTGCCGCGAACGCCGCAGGTACAACGCGTGACCGTCGATGTTCTCGAACAGCGTGATGCGATATCGCTGGCCATCGTGACCAACAGCATATTCCCGGCGCAGGTCCGACTGTGGGGGCAAGGCCGCGACGAGCTTGGCTAGATCCGGCAAAGCTGCAGCTGGCAGCTCCCGATCGCGAAACCGACCTCCCGAGGAATCTCGCGCAGTGGGCGCCCAGCGATCGGATAATCGCCAGGCGCCCCCAACGAGATCAAGAGGAAGAGTGAGCGATGTCAGCTCACTGTCTGCCAGCCGCATGGTTCATTTCGCGGTGAGACGAATTGCATTGAGAGCCGTGGCGCACGCGCCGTCGGCGGTCGTCAGGCTGACTGGTACCGCAGTCGAAGTCGCACTGGCCACCGAAGCTTGCGTCGCGGCTACCTGGACCGCACTCGTGAACGATCCGGAGCTCAGTTTCGTCAGAATGGCGATGCAAGATTCCTTGGGAATATTATCTCCGTCGACGTAGAAAGTGCTGTTGGCGCCAGTAACGACGTACTGGCCGGAGAATGGGTTGACGAGCGACGTTCCGCTGATCGCCCCGTCCGGCGCCGCTTTTGCGTTGATGAGGGACGACGAGCTGATAACGGCAGTGCCATATCGTGTATTTGCCGGCTGCGACCGATACTGCGATTTGACGCCCGAGATGATGTACTTGACGTCATCCATATAGCGCGTCTCGTCGAGCCATTCGGTGAGCTTGGAAAAACCGTAGGCGCCCATCGTGCCCAGGATGCCGACGACGATTAGGACACCCAGCATCTCCATGACGGTAACACCGGCCTCATTGGCGAGCGTACGGCGGAGGCTCTTGTTCATGAGCATGTCAATTTTCCTTTACCGGATTGAATTGTTTGCGGCCATTACGACTGCGACGCTGCCGATCACCTGCAGGATGAACATGAGCATCATCAGTGCCTCGGCGAAGAGCGCGACGCGCGTGGCGCCGCGTTCAATGTCGGCCAGCGCCTGCTTCGCTTTGTCATCGGCGATGGAGTGCAAGGTTTCCACGAAGGCGTCACCGCCGCGGTCGGCTGCCAACCCGATCGGCATCGCCGATGTCGGAGAGAGCAAATAGATGTTGGTATGTTCGAGCCCCTCTCTGACGCCGGCGCCGTCGACCTGGTCAGCATATGCCTTGAGCCTGATTCTTGTGTACCGGCCGGCCGTGTCGGCCACAGCGCGCAGGGCGTCAACATTGTTCACGCCAAGTCCTGCTAGCATCGCCCAGCCGCGTAGGAATGTGATCTCGCCCAAAGCGCGCTGGATCGAGAATGGCGGAAGCCAGAAATCGACGAGCACGCGTGATCGGCCATTCCAGACCTGGATGACGAGCCATAGCAATCCGAGCAACAGGAGCGGCGCCAGCAGCACCAGCAGCCAATGATCCTGCACGAATTGCAGGCTGCTGATGTATCCGCGCGCAGCTGCTGACCCTTCGATGCGCGCATAGAGGCTCGGCTTCGTATAGGTCGGAACCACCTTGCCCGCCGTGTACACTGTCGAGCCGAGCATCATCAGCGAGTAGAAGACGGTCTTTCCGAGGGGCTTGATGCCCTCGGAGAGTGCCCTCGCGCGTTCACGGCCGTCTTTCGCTATCGTGCGGAGCACGGTGGCGAGAGTGGCAGTGCCTCGAGATTCCGCAAGGCTGATTGAGCCCAGTTCTGACTTCGGTATCAAGCCGGCAAGTGCTGGCGGCCGCCCGCCCGCGTCCATGCGTGCCAGGAACGAGCCATCCTCAAGCCTTTTCGCGATAAGATCCGCGACCGATGCCAGGTGCGACTGCCGGAGGATCCACGGTCCACTCTGGGCGGCCGTTGCCAGGTGGCGAGCCGTCGTCGCCGGGTCGGCGCCGGCCAGAAGGGCCGACGCCAGCTCATTGTAGACCATGTATCTGGTGGACCGGCCGAGGCGGCCAAATGAGGCTTTGGAGGCCGCGGCCAGCAGGCTCCGCCGGGGCCTCAGGAGTTCGATATCCGCTCGCGTTGTCATCTCAGCCCACCTTCGCGGTTGCGATGAACGGCGCCCGTGGCGTCCGCCAGAAGGGGACAGGTGCAATCGATGCCGCGTCCAGCGGGTCGATCATGCCGGCGTTCGCCTTCTCCCACGCGTGGTCGAGCAGCCGCATCTTGCTGGCGGGTACGTCCGATCGGCTTTCGACATATTGGTATAGCTCTTGGGCCTGGCTCGGGCCGGCGGCGATCAGCTCGAGGACTCGCGCGTCCGTCAGGACCATCTCGGCGACGAGTTCCCGGCGGACCGTTCCGGTACCGCCGCAGGTCGTGCACGGTTCCGAACTATTTTGCTCGACAGTCCCGTGGGCCCCGCGAACGAAGATCTTGTTGCGGTCGAGCTCGGCCGCGATCGCGGGCCCATAGGCTTCGATCGCCCTCTCGATGCGAGCAACATCCCGGTGGTTTCGCCGGCGGATATCGACCAATGGGACGCGGCAGTCCGGACAGAGCCGCGGCAGCAACGCCTGGCCCCCCAACAGGCGAGTGAGGCGACGGTCGTAGACCAGGCCGGGATCGACACCGAGATCGTTCGTTAGCCGACGGGGAATCTGAAGTGGTTCGTCGCTATGGATCGAGCCCACAACCCAGATGCCGGACACACCCGTCCGGTAGACCATCGACCCGGTCGACTGATTGCGGGTTTCACCCACCATGACCTTGTGCGGCCGGCCGCGCAGAACTTCGCGAAGACGCTCTGCGAACCCAAGGCGCAACGCGGGGTCTGCATCCTCGTTGGCGACCAGGCGGCGAGCGCCCTTGATCGGTATTTCCGGGGGATCTTCCACCATGTACTGGTGCTTGCGCCAGCCGTAGTGTTCCTGGATCGCGCGCATGACCGCGGCCAGCGTGACGGTTTTGCCGCTACCCGTCTGGCCCGTGAGCCATATGACCGCCGAACGCCAGTGGATGGCCTCAAGCCAGATCGCCAGGTGGTCGGGGTGAAGGCCCAGCTTATCGATGCTATGAGCCCAGTCCGAGCGAACCAGCCGTATCACGACGCTCAAAGCGTCGGCTTCGCTGAAGAACTGGCACCTGATGGCTTCGAGCTTCTTGAAGGCCGCCCGGGTCTGGTCGCCATGGGCGTGCTTCATCAGCTGGCTATGGCTGGCGGTGGCCGTCGGATTGCTGATTTCGTCGAGCGATCCGAATTTCTGATCGCAAATTGCATTCCATAACAGATTGCGCCACGTGCTTGCGGTTCGTCGGTCGAGCGGCTTCGGATCGGTCAGTTCATCTGCAATGCAGAACTGATAGGCGGCATCCTGCCCGTTTCTCGTGAGAACGAGAATGATCTCCTCGGCGTCGCTCGTGACAGCGGTGACGAACAGGTTGATCAATTGCTCGAGCTCGGTGCTCTGCCGGCTCACGCGATCGAGTGCACCACCGTAGAGTGCCGCGACCTGGTTGGGGTCGACCTTGATGAGAGCACTGGATATAAGCCCCGCGTTGGAGACCTTCGAGCGGATCGATGTCAGGAGGGACGGCGGTGCCGAGCTCGACTGGACGATGATGACGTTCAGTGTGCCGGGCGAGCCGGCTTCGGCCGGCCTAATGACTGCAAAATGCGTGCGTTCGTCCGCCGACAGCGAAATGCTTCCGCCCGCGGCCGTCAGCAGGTCCCCTTCAGGCAGAATGCTCGAGGTCGCGAACTGATTCACAAGCGGTCTCCCCAGCGAACCAGCTTCGTTACTTTTCCCGGTTGCGTGACAGTGACGCCTGCTCGGTCGATCGCGGACACGCGACGACCGCCAGGCAGGACCTCACCGATTGCGAAGAGGGCTTCCCGAGCATCCACGTAGAGCCTCGCACGGAGCCCGCGTACCTCCGGTGCCCCGGAGTAGCCCAAGGCGATCACGATCGGTTCTGCTGGGGGTGCAGCCGGCGCCGTGGGGGCGGATTTGACCTGGTCCTTCGGCGTGGCAATGCCTGCCGTGATCCGCACCGATGACAACTTCGCTGCGTAGCGCCGATCCGCCCACTGCTCGAGCCTGACGAGCATCGATCCGGCCGGCGGTAACATCAGGTCGGCCGGCGGCGGCGGCACTGGCTGCGGCGCGGTGTTTTCGGCGTTCGCCGCCGGCCTTTCGGTCCCGATTGTCTCCTGGGGCAGTTTCTGTTCGATTGGCTGGCTAGGTGGAGCCGCCGATGGTGACAAGGGCCAGATGTCCGGCGGTGGGGGTGGTGCTGCCGCTGTCTGCGGCGCAACCGCCGGCGTTGCCGGCGGCGGCGCGAACGACGCGCCTATCGGCGGTGCATTTGCGCCAGTTGGCGATACCGGAATTCCGAGCATGGGAGGTGGCAGAAGCGAACGGGGTTCCCCCGCCGAGCTCGTCGGGCCAAAAGACGGCATGTCGCCCGCGAGCGCCGGAGACACGGTCATGATGATCGTCGCACCGACGAGAAGGGCTTTAGCGGTCATTGACGGAGCCCTTAATGCCCCAGGCGACATCCTGGCCTCGACGATCCATGGTCAGGTCCGTGATGGCGGTGCCAGGCACAGCCAGCAGGCGTGCCCGCCATGCCTCGGGACCGATCGGCGAATTATCGATGCTGAAATCCATTGATTGCTCTGCGGGCCCCTGAGCTGCTGGCGTGGCCCCCGGGAGAACAGCTGCTGGAATGGCAGCGGATGTGCCGCCTCCGACCGGAATTGCTGCGCGGAGGCCGTCCTGGAGTATCCGCTGCCTGCGGGCAACGACAGGCGCGAGATCGGCAAGCCGATCGTCGGCGGCAGCGGACGAAGTTGCCCGCGGGAGTCGTGATCGAGCACCTATCGACGCCGACCGCCCGTCTGGGCTCCACGACACGAAGCGGTCAGCGCCAATCACATCCCTGGGGCGAGCCGCCGGCGGCGTAGCGTCCGCAACGGAGGCGATGGCCCGGGCGAGCACCTCTGGAAAGATCCGGCCGTCGGTTGTGGCTTGCGCCTGCCACTCGATCGACCATTCGAAGCCGTCCTCAAGGTCGTCGAAATCCGCCCGAGGTATGACCTGACACGTGGCTCTCTGCCATTGCCACCCTGCGGCCATCGTCGCGGATCCTGGCACGGCGATGTCGAGCCAAGGCGCCCAAGCAGACCTGCAACGGTCGATAACCCAGCCTGGCGCTGGCCAGCGGGCGCCGCCGACGGGAACCGGCTTGGGCGGCGGCGGCGGCTCGACAGCCACCACTTCCACGGGCTTCGGCTGGAATAGCCGGAACGTCTTAAGAACGACCGGTGTCGTGATGACGGCCCCGACCACCAGCGCCGCGATGCTCACGGCGGCGACCAGGCGCTTCGCGGGGAGGGCTGGAGACACCACGGCGCCGCGGCCGAGAACGAGCCGTGCGGCGCGCTCTGTGATGGGATCGCGGCTGTCGATCTCCGTGAGGAGCGGTAGCAGATCGACCCGGGTGAAGCCAGGCCAGTCCCATGCACAAAGCCGTTTTGCCTGAGCGCCGACGGATAGGAAGGCTTCGTCGAACTTCAATTTCAGGAATTCGAGCCAGGCCGCGTCAGTCATGTCGGCCGTGCGGCGGAGCACCACGTCTTCAATGACGATGCCGCCACCCACGACAATCAAAACCGCGCGCCCTGGCAACACTGCGGCGTCGGCCATCCCTGCAACTCGAGGCTGATCGTCCGGGAGCGGCCATATCCCGGCAAATGAATATGCCATCTCACGGGCGAGCATCGCAGCGCCCGCCAGCCACTGGCTACCGGGTGGCGTAGACCTGGGCCCATCGACCTTGGCCACGCCATAGCCGCCCACGGCACCGGCCCGGTACCAGGCCATCGCCGACGCTCGCGTGCTGCGCGCGGCCGCAGCCGCTTCACGGCGCGCTTTGCCGGCCGCGCTCTCGCTGGCCCAGCGCAGCCCGAACACGACCTCGATCGGCTTCCTGGCCTTTAACCGGACGATGGTGAGGGCTGGGAGGTCGGCGTTGGGCTCTATCGCTGGCCGGAGGGCCTTGGCCAGCATGTCAGCCGCCGCCTCCTTGGGCCGTCGCGTCCGTTGCAACCCTCGCGGCCGAACCACTCGCCGGCTCGTCGTCGACCTGTAGCGGTGTAACGAGCAGGGCGAACCGTTGGCGCTTGCGCATGGCGTTCTCGCCACCGCCGAGGATCCAGTTCCAGAACCAACCGACGCCTGACTCGTTGAGCACCCGGCGATCTTGTGCGAAGCCCGTGATCACGAAGGTGTCACCCGACCGCACAACCGGAAACTGCCCGGTGGCCTGATTCGTCTGATCCGGGCTCTGCAGCGTGATGCTGCCGGCGCCCTGCCCGGAAGTCACGGGGACGAAGGTAGCGTCGCTGGCATTCGAATAGCCCAGGGCCAGCGAAATCCGCCCGTCATCCAGGACGCGCGGGATCGCGATCATGGTGTAGCCGCTCAGCGCGAAAGACAGGCTGGCGCCGCCGGACAATGTGGCGGTGCCAGTGCTCGTTGCGCCCGTGACGCTTCCGAGATAGCCCTGGCTTCGGGCGTTGGTCAGGGACACCGGTGTGTTCGACAAGGTCGTCACAGCGGTCGAGTATTCTACCGACAATCGGTTGTTCGCACTGAGGGCCTGCAGCGCCGCTTTCGTGCCGGCCCATTTCTGGGCTGCGGACGATGCGTTCGAGGGCGGCGGTGAGATGAAGCCTGTGCTGTAGGAGCCAGTCCCGGTCACATTTGAGAGTGCCGACGGCCCGGTGAACGCCACCTGAAATCCGGCGTCCTGGAAAGTCGCCGCCAGGTCGAGCGCATATGCATCCTGCTGATCGGATTCATAGGAGACGATCGCCAAGTTGACCGTCACCTGGCGGCTGGCGACGGCGCGAAGCTTCGAGACGATCGGTTCAACTCGATCCATCACATCGCGCGGCGCGGTGATGATCACGTCGCCAGTTGAGGGCATGAGCGCAAAGTCGCCTTCCGGCACCATGCTCTCGAGGGCCTTCTGCAGATCAGCCCACATCTTCGTCGAGGCCTCTGCCGTCATCTGCTGCAGAGACGACCCGCCGCTTGAGCTGCTGCGGGAACCGCTACCCGAGCTACCAGACCCTCCGGATGATGAAGAACCGGAATTACTTGAACCGGACCCGCCTGACGACCCGCCCGCCATCGAGCCCCCGCCGGTCGTGCCGATGAGCGTAGTCGCCTCGACAGACTGGGCGGGGAAGGTCCAACTCCGGGTCACATACCGAGACAGCCGAATTGCACCCCGATTGAATTCCCAGCTGCACCCAAATGCCGCGGCGAGGTAATCGGCATATCCTGACGCCGGACCGACGTAAGACGGCACGATGGCATTGGCCTGGCCATATGAGGTTACCGGCGCGCCTGGTAAGGCGGGGCCAGCACCAGGTGGCGCGAGCGGGTTCCCGGCATAGGCACCAAAGGCCTGCGGCAGACCTGCTGCGACGGGCCCCAGCGGTGCCGCCGCTGTCCCCGGCGTCGCGGCGGCCGTAGTCGTTGCGGCCAGGCCGCGCCGTGCCGCCGGCGGAGAACCGCACCCGTCGACAAGCCGCATCGCGATTCCAGTTTCTGCCGTGAAGCGGCTCGCGAGCTGCTGCAGCGAGAACGGGGACGTTTCCCCGATCTGGTATCCCTTCTGGGTCTCGACCTTCTCCGGGAGCTTCGGCCGGATCGTCTCGCGAATAACAACGCCGCCGCCATACGGGCGGTCCACCCGGCGCATGACCGGGTTCACCGCCCGGTCGATGTTCTTCGCGGCCTGAACGGCTGCGTCGGCCTTCTTCATGTCGCCTGGCAAGGCTTCCTGATTGGATTTGTAGGTTTCGCAGGAGACCAGGCCCAGGGCTGCGACGGCGGCAACCGCGGCCCTGAGGCGCGCGCGATTATTCATCGACCGGGACATCAGATCCTCCGACGGCGCTGATCGCCAATGTGTTGGTATAAAGCGTCCCGATCGGGCGAGCCGGGACATCGGCCCAGCCCGACAGCAGGTATGGCACCGCGTCGGTGAAATAGCCTTCGCAGCGAATGGTCGCCTTCAGGGGATAGCGCAGTCCTCGAGCGTGCCAAGCGAGGTCAAAGAGCTCGGGATCGCCGAGATCCTGCTTGATGGCATCCACCCACGACGCCAGTGACGAATGCAGGTCAGATCCTTGACGCGCGCTCCACACCCGCCAGCGGCCGATCGGCCGAGGATCTTCCTCGCCAGGTCGGGCGCACAGCGTCATACGATTGTCGGCCGACGCGGGCTCGGCCGCCGCCGAAGCCGGGGGCGGTTGGACAGCGGCAGACGCGACCGCTGCGACCAGTGGCTGGTTGGGGACAGCTGGAACAGAGCCGGCAGGGGCTTGATCGGCTGGCCCGATCCACAGCATGCCGGCGGCGCCTTCGACCGCGGCCAAGCCAGCGGGCGAGAGCATTGCGGCCAGGCTTCGCCGCCAGCTCGGGCCACCGCGCCACGAGACCTTCAATTTGCGGTCAACCACCGCGCTGATCTCGACCGCTACTGCGGGGGGTACGATCTGGTAGACGGCCAGCTCGAGCGGGACACCAGAGGCGAAGCCCGCAACCGGCCCATCCGTTGCAGCTTGGTTGGCCGAGCGTGCTGCCGGCTGATGCAGAGCAACGGACAGAACAATGCCGAATGCGACGGCTTTAGCGGACATTGGTCGCACCAAAAAGTTTCGGTTTCGGCATGTACCAGCTGTCGATCGGGTCGAGATCCCGTTCCCGGCCTGAACCGAGCAGACCGAGTAACGCGATAATCGCCGTGATGACGGCGACCTGTTTCCAGGTGACGTTTCCCATGATCGTTTCCCTAGCTCACGATCTCGCCGCGATCGCAGGCGACGACGTAGCTGGCGCCCCGCATTTGGATCGCTTTGACCCGGCCGTAGCCTGGGATCGTGTCGCCGACGGCGACTTGACGAAGGTCGCCGTCGGGCCCTTTGGAAATCCAGGCCCTGTTGCCTGCAACAGCGCGCAGCACCTGCCGCGCACCGGCTGACGGAGCCTTGCCCGCGTCCGGTGCCGGCGGAATCGGTTGCGCGCTGATCGGTTTGGTCAGCGCCGCCGGCGCTGCCGGTGTGGGTGCGGGCGCCGGCGCAAATACCGAGGTCGACTCAGTCGGGGGCACCAGATTGCGCGGCGTCGACGCTGCCGGCGGTGCCAAGGCGGCGACGGTGACACCGATAGGGCTCGGTGCGGCCGCCGCGGTCTGTACAGGAGAAGATGGCTGCGCGAAGGAAACCAAACTCGTGGCTTGGCTTTGCGACGCCGGGGGGATTACGGCACTGACCGCGGCGCCGATCGGCGTCGGTGGCGGCAATGCGCCGGCGGAGACGATGGGAACCGGTTGCGATGCCGACGTCGCCAACGCATCAGGCGCATTCGACACGATGGCGTTGGACCGGGCCTCAAACTTCGCCATTCGGGTTTCGAGAAGTGCGATGCGGCCGGTCGACGCGTCGACCAACTGCCACAAGCGGCGCAGCTGGTCGGCAACCTGCAGGCTGATATCTGGATAGGCACCCGCCACGGGCGAGGGGGCGGCCGTGGCGGGTGCCACTGGCGACGGTAGGCCGCCAGACCACAAAACGCAGGACATCGCGATCGCCGCAAAACCGCAGATGATCGGTCGAGGGTCGCGGACCATCACCAGCCGGATTTCGGCCGCAAAAATGCGAGCCGTCCGCCTGGTTCCGGTCCACATCCAATAGGGTCCGGCCGCGCCGGTGCTGCGCCGGAGCTTCCCGGTTCCGCCGGGTGGCGACGTCGTCATGCCCGTCATGGATATCCCCCTCGTGATCGCGTGATCGAGATACTTTTTGCTATCGATCGACGGCCAGACTAACGTCCGAGTACCAAGTCGGCAAGAGATACGGGGCATGAGTGAGGGGATGGGTGGTTCACCGGTGACCACCGGTGATGTTGACGAGCCGGGGCGGCGCCGGCGCCGGGGCCAGCAGCCCGGCAATGATTCCGCAGGGACGGATGGTGCGCGGAGCACAAAGCGGGGTGCTGCGGCCGACAACGTCGCGCCCTCGACAAAGCGGATGCGTGAAAAGCGTGCCATCCAGCGCGCAGCAGGGATTGAGCGGGCCGAGTACCTGGTCACCCCGGCCGAGCGTGTTGCGCTCGACATGGCACTCCAGCAATTTCGACAACCGCCGGAATCCACCGCCGCCCGTGGGAATGCTCCCGAAGCGGAAGCGACCGCTGCGGCCGAGGTCGCGCGACTCAGAATTGCAAATGACGAAACTGCCCTACGGGAGGAGGCCGGCGTCCCAGCACGCCCCATCGCCGGCGTATCTCGTCTAATCCCGCGGTCAACCGAGGCGCGCCAGGCGTGGTTGATGCTGTTCGTATGCATTGCTGCTTTGGCCGGTGTCTTTGGATCCGCGGTGTCAAGTGCGGGTCCTGCTGCCCTATTTCTCGCCTGGATCTTCTACGGCCAGATGTCTGCCTCGGCGCCTGGTCGTGTCGGCGGGAGCCTGTTCATGCTGGGCCTGGCCCTCGCTGTCTATACGCTAGGCATGCTGTCCGTGCGTGGCGATGCCGCCCAGGCCCCGATCGACGACTGGCGGACAACAGGCCTATCCTTGCTGTGGAGCGAGCCGGGGGCGTTCAATAGCGCCGCGGGTCGCCATAATGGCGAGGGAACTGCCGATGAAGCTCGCCTTCTCATGCTGGGAGGGCAGCTGGCCGAAATCTCGTCGCTGGTAGGCGCGGATATTCGGCCGGACCGAATAGCGCGCCTCATCATGCTCGACAAAGCGGTGTCGCTAGAGGACTTGGCCGGGTGGGCCGGGACGAACGTCGATCGCATCGTGGCGCTGAACCCGACGGCGGAACAAACCGTCCCCGCAGGCGCCGTTGTCGCCATCCCTTTCATATCGAGCAGCAGGAGGTAGAGATGTCCCGGAAGCAGCACGCATTCAATGTGCACGTGGCGCGTAAAGTTCAGGAGCGACGGCGTGTCATGGGATTATCCCAGCGCCAGCTGGCGGACGCCATCGGCGTTACTTTCCAGCAGGTTCAGAAATATGAGAACGGTTCGAACCGTATGGACGCGGCGCGGCTGGTCATGGTGGCGGCCGCGCTCGCAGTTCCGCCGCAGTGGTTTTTCGAAGGTTATGATGCTGACGGCACCGCCGCGGCCGTGCTGCAGCAATTCGATGAAGACAATCTGTTCGAGCACCGCGAGGCGCTGACATTGGTCCGAGCCTTTCGCCGCGTCGGGAGCCAGGACCTGCGCGACCGTATCGTCCACCTCGCTGCCGCGGTTGCAGATTCAGAGAGCGGTCATGACCATTTCCAGATCATACGCGCGGCGGAATCGAGCTCGATGAGCCTCCCGGCCGAGGCGGCCGAATAGGCTCATCCGAGGCAAGCCTCAAGAGCCTGCCGGATTAGATCGAGCGCCGATCGATCGGGTGCATCTGATCCAAGGCGCAGTCGGCCGACTTGCCTCGGCGCCCGGCCGAGGATATCGAGCGCATCAGCAACGCCGCGGTCGGTTGCCAACCAGACCAAACGCGTGGCGGCTTGCTTAGGGCCGGCGTAGAGGTCGGCCAACATCCCGGCCAGGTCCGCCCGTGCCCTCGCCCTATCGTCTGGTTCCCGACCGCCTTGGCTCGCCCAGGACGGCCGGCAGAAGCTGTCAGCCAGGAATTGCAGGGCTGCATCTGCCTGCTTCACGACGCTGTCGGCAGCCGCCGCAGCTGATCGCGCGCCAGGTGCTACGGCTTTTGAGCGTGCGACATCCGCCGCTTCTCGGCGGCGGACACGGGTGCGTTCGACAAGGGCCACGATCTCGGCGTCATCGGCCGCAAAGGCCGTCAGGATAGCGGCCAGGGGTGCAAGAAGCTCTGCAGGGGTGTCTGGAGGCAGCAGCAAGGGGCCCAGAACCTGCTGATCAGCCGCGGCGTCGTGGAGTTGATCCAGCACAGTTGCGGCGGCCTGCAGCGCCCCCTTCAGCCCTGCGAGGTGCTCCGCATCCTTTGCCGCATATGCATCGCGGCGGCGCTGCAGCCCAGCACGGCGCAGTCTGAATAGCTCGGACTGGCCGTCCAGATCAGCCACGTCGACGGCCCCTCCCAGAAGACGGCCCGCTGCGTTTCGCCCCCGAGCCGGATGCCTTCGGGGCCAACTTCGCGATTTCCGCCGAGAGCACCTGCGCCGACGTCAACGCCTCGTCAGGCAGCGTCACGCCGGCGGCCGCGGCGAGGGATTTGGCATAGGCGATTTGCTTTTCGCTTGGTGCAGCGGCTGCCCAGATTTCGCGGGCTCGGGACATATGCTCGTCGATCCAGGCCCCGAGGTCGGCACGAGACGCCAGCGCCGTATCCGGTATGGGCAATCCTATCGCTCGCGAGACCGATTCGGCTGTCTTTCGCTGGTCGACAGTCACCTGGCCGGCGGTCGCCGCAGCCGCGGCAGCCTCCGGGCCAAATGCAGATGGATCTAGCATCGGCGCCGCTGCGAACCTCGTCCTGATTTTGTTGATCCAGGATTCGACTTTACCGACGTAGCCGTCGATCGTCTGTTTCCCTGTCCGCACCGCTCGCGCCTCGAGCTCGATCACAGCTGACAGAACCGGGTCTACCAGCTCCGGTGCATGCTGCTCGAACGCTTCGACTTGCGTCAGTCCGATCGTGGTGATGTCGATCCGCCCTTTTTTGTCGGAACTAATCATGTGGGTTTCGATCAGTTCGGTCACAAGCCCGGGCTGTGATGCCTGGGTGCCTATGCCGCCGACTTCGGCCAGCACCCTGGCTGAGCGTTGATCGGTGGCCTGTAGCTCGCGGTGCACGCTGCTCATCGCCTCGATCAGCGTTGCTGCGGTATACGGCTTCGGGGGTTCAGTCTTGCCTTCCTTGATGGTGGCAGAAGTCGTGTGCGCGCGTCCGCCGGCGGCGGCGAAGCCCGCGAGTTGAGCCTGCCGATCTCCAACGTCTTGCTCCACCTGGTCGTCATCGCCGACAAGCGATGACGCTGCGGCAGTCCAGCCGGCATCCTTGATCAGTTCAGTCCGCGCACGGAAAACCCGTTCGATCCCGTCGACGATGATCGGCACCTCGATCAGGATCTCGTCGTAGACTTGGTCGGGCCAGAACTGCAGCAGGTAGCGCTCCGCTGCTTCTCTAAACACGTCCCGCTCAAGCGGCCCTGCCTCGCGCAGGCGTTCGGCGTAATTGCCGGCCGACTTCGGGTTCGGCACGATTGCGTCATGGGATGCTTTGGCCAGATCCGCGTCGCTGAATGTTTGTCCCTTGCCACGGCGAATGACCGGCAGACCAGATGGCACGAGCCGAGCTAGCCCTTCAACATCCTTCAGAGCTGCAAGGACCTGCGGTACATGCTCGATCGCACTTTCAGCCAGGCAGGTGCCTGAGCTTCGGGGATAGGTGAGGATCCCGAGCGGGCTATAGCAATTGTTCCTGGCAGTCTCTGCTTGAGCCAGCGACACCCGAGAGCGGCGTGTGATCGCCGCGACAAGTGCTGATCCCGAGAACAGCTTGGGTGGAGGTCTTCTTTTTTCCGTCCTCGATATGCGGGCATGCCCTTCCCAGTTTGCAGCCGCATGTCTCACCTTCTCGGCGAGTTCAGCATTGAAAATTCTCAAGTCACCGCTCGGCGCGTGCTCAACGAGGATGGCTCCCGAGGTGGCGCCGCCGGCCGCAATCACCATCTGAACCGTGAAGAATTTTTGCGGTCGGAAATCTCTGATTTCCCGATGTCGACGGGCAACCAGCCATTGCACGACACATTTGACGCGACCGACGCGAAACGTGATGCCCCGCATGGCGGACGGAACGAACGTCTGCTGCGCGGCGGCAGACAGCAACATGCCGATCTTCCAATCCGCCTCCGCGCGCGCTCGAGCAGCAAGCGCCCGCGGCCTCGTCTTGTCCCCGGCAACCGGATTGCGGACTGCTGTCGCGATAGACTTCGGATCGACGGCGACGAAGACGGCCCTCTGGACCGGTCCTTTGAACTGAAGGTGTTCAACGAGGTCCCAGCCGATCGCCTCGCCCTCGTCGTCATCATCGGTGGCGATGATGATGCTGTCGGCGCGCTTCACGAGGTCCTTGAGCACGCCGAACTGCCGCCTGGCATTCGCTTCGGTACGAGGTTTGGCCACGAGGCGCCTGCCAAAGACCGCGTCGGTAAATTGAGCCAACGCGTCAGCGCTTCGCCAGTGCAGATATTCCAATGCAGCCCGGTCTGCGGCGACTGTTTTGGCCGCTGGCACGTCCGCCAGGTAGGTGGCTGGCGGTGGCAGTTCGAGCATGTGGCCGTATGCCCAGGTCACGACCAGGCCGGCGGGACAAGATATCGATCCCTGCCGCCGCTCGGACCTTGCGCGCATCGCGGGCACGCCAAGGCCGATCGCCCCGATCTCGCCGGCGTCCGGCTTCTCGAAAAGGACCAAGGTTGGTATACGATCGGCCATTTTCTGGACCTATCAACGAGAGAAGTCGGAACCCTTGTCCCGGCCCTTGCCGGCCGGATCCTGGATCATGCCGCGCTGCTTGCGCTGCTCTTCCAGCACCTCGAGACCGTTCCAAATTCTCTGGGCAGCATCGGGGTTAGAATCGCGCTGATCGACCATCGCCTGCAGCGTCTCGGCGTACATCGTTTGGATGTCGCGATCCGACCGCTGAGATAGGGCCTGGCTTGTTTTGAGCTTTTCGTCGTCGGTGATGCTCAGTGCGCCGATCGGCATTTTCTCGGCTGCCTTCGAGATCTCGACCTGGGCTGAAATGACTCTTGCCACGTCGGCCGAGGTGGGCAGGCGATCTTGCGTCAGCGGTAGCGGCTTGGCGTCGATCACCGCCAACGGCCCGATCGGCCGCCGGTCTTCGCGGACGGCAAAGACGACGAGGCCCCGACCTTCACGAGCGGGAACAACGTTCCCAACCCACTTGCTCTTTCCCGAACCGTCGCGCTCGCTGGTGTCGTAGACGAAGTAGTTGCCCGCCTTTTCGCGATGCGGCAGGACTCGGAAGCGATCGGTGCTCGCGGGCGGCGCCTGGTTGGCCTGCTCGTGGCTTTCTTTGGTCGGGCCGACGGCGATCTCCGGGGCTCGGGGTGATGCCGCACGGCCGGCACTGGTTGCCTGGGCGGCAATCAGCTGCCGGCGGAATCCGGAGGGACCGTCCGCCATGTCGAACGGACGGTTCTCGAGCGCCTGCAGCGGACTTGCGCCGAGGCTTGCCGGAATGTGCATGTAGTGCTTGTCGCCCCCCTTGGAGTCGGGGTCGAGATAGGCAACGGTCGCCG
The DNA here is from genome assembly GCA_023433835.1 of Pseudomonadota bacterium. Lineage (GTDB taxonomy): Bacteria > Pseudomonadota > Alphaproteobacteria > Ferrovibrionales > Ferrovibrionaceae > JAFKFH01. Next base: position 55,928 of record JAEYTW010000741.1, read on the forward strand.
GCGCCATCTTCTTCTTGCCGTCGCTGGTCTCGATCTGCGCGAGGGTATTGCGGTCGACCACCGCATAGTGCCCCGGCTTGCCGCGCATCTCTTGGGCGACGAACCGTTCCTGACGCAATTCGTTTGCCACGGCGCGCTGGCCGACCCTGTCGAGAGCCTTGGCGGCCAACTCGACCGCTATAGGTTCGCGCGGGTCGATGATCGCATTGTTGATGGCGGCGAGCGGCCCATGCCCCCGGCTCAACTTCCCGTCCGTGAGCCCAACGGCCCCCAGCTGCCACTGTCCCTCCCGTCCGGCGGCCTGGTTGACGAAAGCGACCAGCGTAGGTTTCCCCTTATCGTCGAGAACGGACTGGTCGAAAATGCGATACGCCTGCTTGTTGTCGGGGCCGTCGATGCTGAAGCGCCGGGTGGAATCCAGGCTCGCCAGCTCAGCGGTCTCCGTCAGCGCATTGGGGTTTGTCGTCATCGCCCAAACTTTGGCCCGGGTGTCGAACTTTGCCCCCATCTCGCGTAGCTCGGCCGTGAAAGACCTGGTCTCGCCGGCGATGACGAACTCGCGGCGCATCCGGGTTTCTCCCGCCGGCGCGTAGGGATCTTGCACCTCTCGCTGCGTCACCGTGAGCTTGCCGCCGGCGATTGCTTCTTCAATCTTCGCTGCGGTGGCCAGCAGGCCCTGCTGGCGCTCATCCTCGATGTCAGGCTGGTTGTCGATCGTCGGGGCCGGCCTGGCCGCTGACTGCTCGGCTTTGTGTTGCCTTGACGCATCTGCGGCCGGCAAAGCGACGCCCTCGGTCAAAACTTTCGGATCAGTTTGGCGGGCATCGGACATGACATTCGAGGCAATGCCTTGCGCAAGCCGCGCAGCTTTTTCCGTCGCATAGGCGGCCGCTTCCTGCGCGGCCTGATCTTTCATATCGGGTGTGAGCCAACGGCCGGCCTGGGCCCGGACCTGGTCCGGCGCGCCGGGCGGCAAAAACCACTGGCCGGCGCCCGCGTCGAATTTCACGCCAGGAAGTTCGGCTTTTGCCTCATCCTTCAGCGAGATCGGAACGTGCAGGTAGAATCGACCAGCCTTCTCAAGGGCTGCGGCGGCTTCCGCTGCCTTTCCTCGCTCGGACTGGGCCCCGTACCGAGCCTCAAGGTTCACAGCGTTTGGGTGGTCGCGATCGACCCGCCAGCCATGGTTGTAGGAGAGCCCGTCGAATTCCGGTGCCGCCGCGGCGCGCGCTTCTTTTGAGGCTCGCGCCTCGGCCACCGTGAACCCGGGCAGTTCGATCATTTCCTTCATGGCTTTCCCTCTCAGGTCCAGTTCGCCAGCAGCTTCGAGCGCGGCCGCCGTCCGCGTACTATCGTAATTGTAGTTTTGATCGACAAGTTTTTCGCCTATATCGGCGAAGATCGCTTGCGCTGCCACCAAACGCCGATGATCTGGTACGAGCTCGGCCAGTCGCATTTCGAGCTCAGCAATCCGACGCTGCAGCGCCTCCAGTTCGAGATCGCGCGACGCCCCGATCGCAGCCTGCTCTTGGCGTCCGTGACCCTGATCGGCAAGCTTCGGCCCGATAGCCGCTTGGATGCCTGATGTCGGGTCCGCGTCGAACGCCCAGGCCTGCAGGGGCCGCTGCCAGCGGCCTCCCAGGGCGCGAAGCGCTTCCCGGTGGGCATAGGTATTGCCTCGCACATGCCACGCCTCGAACGGCCCATCGGCGCCGAGCACCTGATGGCGATCGACCCGCAGACCAGCGCGGTCGAGCACCGAGATCGACCCTGACCCTCGAGTATCGCCCACAGGATCAACCGCGTGACCTGAATTGGCCAATGGCCGCTCGGGGACCGCTTCGGTCTGCCTCGCCGTCGACAGCGAGTCGACCGCAGTCGCGAGGCCGCGATCGCCCGTGAAGCCTGCCTGCTGTCCGGCCGGGCGATCACCGAGGTCACCCGGGAGCCCGGGAGACCGGCCGGGGCCCGGCCGGGG
>JAEYTW010000743.1 GCA_023433835.1 Pseudomonadota bacterium
AACCGCCTACCCGGGCGGGTGAACCGGTTGCGGTCCCGCGGGGGGCACTGGGCCCCGGCCGTAACCGACGACCAAGGCTTCGAGTAAACGGGAGACCAAGTGATGACGCAGCCCTATCTGGTGCTGGCCGGAATTCGCAAGGCATTCGGCGCGATCGAAGTCCTGAAGGGGATCGATCTGGAGATCGGCGCGGGCGAGTTCGTCTGCTTCCTGGGGCCGTCGGGCTGCGGCAAGACCACGCTGCTGCGGGCCATCGCCGGGCTCGACCGCCAGACGTCGGGGCGGCTGTGGCAGGCGGGCCGGGAAATTTCGACCCTGCCGCCTTCGGCCCGCGATTTCGGCATCGTCTTCCAATCCTATGCCCTGTTCCCCAACCTGACCGTCTTCGAGAACATCGCCTACGGCCTGGTCAACCGGCGGCTGCCCAAGCCCGACATCAAGGCCCGGGTCGGGGAACTGGCCCGGCTGACCCATCTGGAAGCCCATATCGCCAAATACCCGGCCCAGCTGTCGGGCGGCCAGCAGCAGCGGGTGGCGCTCGCCCGCGCCCTGGCGCTGTCGCCCGGGCTGCTGCTGCTCGATGAGCCGCTGTCGGCCCTCGATGCCCAGGTGCGCGGCCATCTGCGCGCCGAGATCCGCGCCATCCAGCGGCGTCTCGGGGTCACCACCATCATGGTGACGCACGACCAGGAGGAGGCGCTGACCATGGCCGACCGCATCGTCCTGATGAACGACGGGCGGATCGAGCAGGTCGGCAGCCCGCGCGAGGTCTACAGCCGCCCGGCCACGCCGTTCACCGCCGCCTTCATCGGCCAGATGAACGTGCTGTCCGGCGTCTGGGCCGACGGCTGCGCCCGCGTCGGCGCCGAGACGCTTGTCGCCGCCGAGGTGCCGGATGGCCTGGGCGAGCGTGCCGACGTCACCGTCTGCATCCGGCCCGAGGATATCGGGCTGACCGCCAATGGCGTGGCCGGCGTGGCGGCGACCATTGCCGGCCTCGAATTCTGCGGCAGCTTCCTGCGTCTGCACGCGGCGGCGCCATCCCTGCGCGACGCGCCGATCGTGATCGACCTGGCGCCCGACCGGGCACAGGGCCTGGCGCTCGGCCCCGGCATGGAATGCCGGCTGCATCTGCCGGGCGACCGGTTGCGCCTCTATGCCGGGGCCGGCCGTCCATGACCGAGATTCCGATGGGCCGGCTGGCCACGGCCGACCGGCCGCGGCGCGAGGTCGATGCCGAGCGGCTGATCCATACGCTGGCCACTATCGCCGGCGCGCTGGTCCTCGTCGTCATCATCGCGCTGCCGCTGGTGGCCGTCTTCGTCAAGGCGTTCCAGGGCCGCGACGGCAGCTTTGCGGGCCTGGCCAACTTCACCGCCTATTTCGGCAACCCGGCCCTGTTCCGTTCGATCTGGAACAGCGTCTGGGTCGCGGGCCTCGCCACGGTCATCACGGTCGGGCTGGCCTTCGTCTTCGCCTACGGCCTGACCCGGACGCGGATGCGCGGCAAGACGCTGCTGCAACTCGTCGCCATCTCGCCGCTGCTGACGCCGTCGATGCTGCCGGCGATCTCGCTGGTCTATCTGTTCGGCAATCAGGGCGTCATCAAGGACTGGCTGATGGGCCAGTCGATCTATGGGCCGATCGGATTGATCGCGGGCCTGGTCTATTATTGCTTTCCGCACGCGCTGATGATCCTGATCACTGCCCTGACCCTGGCCGACCAGCGCCTCTACGAGGCGGCCGAGGCCCTGGGCACGCGGCCCTGGCGCGTCTTCCGTACGGTGACCCTGCCGGGCATCCGCTTCGGCCTGATCGGGGCGGCGGCGGTGACCTTCACGCTCGCCATCACCGATTTCGGCGTGGCCAAGGTGGTGGGCGGCCGTTTCAACGTGCTGGCGACCGACGTCTACAAGCAGGTCGTCGGCCAGAACAATTTTTCGATGGGCGCGGTGGTCGGGCTGGTGCTGCTGGTGCCGGCGATCCTGTCGTTTGCGGTGACGCGCGCGGCCGAGGGGCGGCAGCGCGCGGCGCTGACCGCGCGCGCCGTCCTGTTCAGCCCGCAGGCGGCGGCCTGGCGCGACGCGATCTTCCTGGCCGCCTGCGGCCTGATCGCGGTGGTGCTGGCGGTCATGCTGGGCATGTCGGCCTATGCCTCGCTGGTCAAGCTGTGGCCCTACGATCTCAGCCTGTCCCTCGGCGCCTATGATTTCGCCGAGCATGACGCCGACGGCTGGTCGTCGGTCTGGAACAGCCTGATCCTCGGCGCCGGCGCGGCGGCCTGCGGCACGCTCCTGGTCTTCCTCGTCGCCTATCTGGTCGAGAAGGGGCAGGGGCCGCGGATGCTGCGCGAAGCGATCCGGGTAATCGCGCTGCTGCCGATGGCGGTGCCGGGGCTGGTGCTCGGCATCGCCTATGTCTTCTTCTTCAACCATCCGGCCAATCCGCTGAACGGGCTGATCGGCGGCATGGCGATCCTGATCATCAATACGGTCGCGCATTTCTATACCGTCGGCCATCTGACGGCGCAGACGGCGCTGAAGCAGATCGACGGCGAGTTCGAGGCGGTCTCCGCCTCGCTGCGCGTGCCGCAATATCGCACCATGCTGCGCGTCACCGTGCCGCTGTGCCTGCCGACGCTGATCTCGATCTTCGGCTACATGTTCGCCAATGCGCTGACCACCGCCTCGGCGCTGATCTTCCTCTACGGCCCGGAGACCAAGGTCGCCTCGGTCGCGGTCATCGCGATGGACGATGCGGGCAGCGTGGCGCCGGCCGCCGCCATGGCGATGGTGATCGTCTATTGTGCCATCGTGGTCCGGCTGATCACGGCCGGGCTGAACCATCTGGTAGCCGAGCGCTTGCAGCGCTGGCGTCGGCGCTGAGGATACGGCTGGCCGGCAGGCAGACCAGCACCGTCGTGCCCTGGCCGGGCTCGGAGGTGATGTCGAGCCTGCCGCCGTGCAGCGCCACCAGCCCTTGGGTCAGCGGCAGGCCCAGCCCGGTGCCTTCATGGTTGCGGGCCAGCCCGCTTTCGACCTGGCCGAACGGCGTCAGCGCCTTGGCGATGTCGTCCGGCGACATGCCGATGCCGGAATCCGAGATGCCGATCACCAGGCCGCCGTCGGGATCGATGCGCAGGAACAGATGCACCGTGCCGCGCGGCGGGGTGAACTTGATGGCGTTCGACAACAGGTTCAGCAGGATCTGGCGCAGCCGCCGTTCGTCGGCCCGGATCGGCGGCAGGTCGTCGGGGATCGTTTCGGTCAGCCGGACATGGCCCCGGTGGGCCCGCGGGCGGACCAGCCGCAGGCAGGCGCCGCAGGCTTCCGACAGCACCACGGTGTCTTCCTGCAGCGACACCTTGCCCGCCTCGATCGCGGCGACATCCAGGATGTCGTTGATGATGCCGAGCAGGTGTTCGCCCGAGGAGTGGATATCCTCGACATATTCGGCGTATTTGGCATGGCCCAGCGCGCCGAACATCTGCGCCTTCATCATGCCGCTGAAGCCGAGGATGGCGTTGAGCGGCGTGCGCAGCTCGTGGCTCATGTTGGCGAGGAAGTCGGATTTGGCGCGCGCCGAAGCCTCGGCCGCCCGCCAGGCGTCGAGCAGCGCCGAGGTGCGGTCGGACACCCGCTGCTCCAGCGCGCCGCGCACGCCGTCGAGCTCGGCGGTGCGCCGCTGCAGGGTGCGTACCAGCTTCAGCGTGAAGAAGGTGGCGAAGCCGACCATCACGGTATAGGCGAGCAGCAGGGCGACGATGGCGTAGAGCTGCTTGTACCAGGGCTCCAGCACGCTGTCGAACGGGGCCGAGGCGACGACGACGACCGGATAGGCATCGAGCGCGCCATAGGCCACCACCCGGTTGGCCATGTTCATCAGGTTGTCTTCGCCCATCTCGTAGGAGCCCGACGAGGCTTTGGGCAGGTAGTGGCTGAACAGCCGGGTCGAGGACAGCGAGCGTTCGACCAGATCGTCGATGAACGGCGCGCGGGCCAGGACGCGGCCGTCGCGCCGGACCAGGGCGACCGCGCCGCCGGGCTGGAGGCGCACGCTGTCCAGCACGCGCACGATCGGCTCGACCTCGATCGAGGCGATGGTCATCACCATCGGCCCCGCCGGCTGGGGCAGGCGATGGCTGAGGCTGAAAGCCCAGCGTTTGGTCAGTCGGCTGCGGACGATGGTACCGATGACCGGCGTGCCGGCCGGCAGGCGCATCGCCGTCTGGTAATATTCGCGATCCGCGATCTGGGCCAGCGGTATCGGGGTGCGGCCAGCCGGCAGCACGAAGACATTGGCCTGCCGATCGACGAGGCGGATGCCGATCTCGCCCAGGCCGAACTGCAGGAAATCGCTGACGATCCGGTTCAGGGTCGGGTCGGCCAGCGGATCGGCGCTGCCGATGCCGTCGAGATAGCGGTCCGTCAGGGTCAGCATCAGGTCGGCGGTGGCAAGCAGCCGGTGGGTATATTCGCGCATCGACGCGACCTGGCGCGAGACCGACAGATGCGCGGCCTCGATCATCCGCTCGCGCTCGGCCTGCAGCCAGAAAGCGGAATAGCCCCAGGCAAACAGCGTCGTCAGCACCGCGGTCGCCAGGATCAGGCCCCTGACCCGGGCCGGGGGGGGCGGGCGGGGGGGGTGGGTAT
>JAEYTW010000006.1 GCA_023433835.1 Pseudomonadota bacterium
ACTACGTGCTGCAGCGCTGAGCCGGCTCAGTCGGCCAGCATGTCGAGGACGACGCGGCCGTCTATGCCCCCCTGCAGCATGCGATCGAAGATGGCATTGATGTTCTCCAGGCGGTCCCAGGAGAAATGCGCCGCGACCTTGCCGGCGGCGGCGAAGGCCAGCGCCTCGTCGAGGTCCTGGCGGGTCCCGACGATTGAGCCGCGCACGGTGATGCGTTTCAGGACGGTGTCGAAGATCGGCAGCGCGAAGCTGCCCGGCGGCAAGCCGACCAGCGCCATCGTGCCGTGCGGGCGCAGCATGCCGAAGGCCTGCGCGAACGCCGCCGGCGACACCGCCGTGACCAGGGCGCCATGGGTGCCGCCAAGCTGGCGCTGGATGTCGCCGACGGGGTCGCCCGACTTGCCATTGATGGCGATCTCGGCGCCGAGCTGGCGGGCGAGGTCGAGCTTGTCGTCGTGGATGTCGACGGCGGCCACCCGCATGCCCATGGCGACGGCGTATTGCACGGCCATGTGGCCCAGGCCGCCGATGCCGGAAATCGCCACCCATTCACCGGGCCTGACCTCGGTCTCCTTCAGGCCCTTGTAGACCGTGACCCCGGCGCACAGGATCGGCGCGGCGGGGCCCCAGTCGAGGCCCGGCGGCAGGATGCCGACGAAGTCGGCTTCGGCCAGCGCGTATTCGGCGAAGCTGCCGTTGACCGAATAGCCGGTATTCTGCTGCGTGCCGCACAGCGTCTCCCAGCCGGTCAGGCAATGCGGACAGTGGCCGCAGGCGGCATGCAGCCAGGGAATGCCGACCCGGTCGCCCTCGCGCAGCCGGGTCACCCCGGGGCCGAGGGCTGCGACCATGCCCACGCCTTCGTGGCCGGGAATGAACGGCGGCTGGGGCTTGACCGGCCAGTCGCCCTGGGCGGCATGCAGGTCGGTATGGCACACGCCGGTCGCGGCGATCCGCACCAGGACCTGGCCGTGCCCGGGCTCGGGCACCGGCACCTCCGTGATGACCAGCGGCTTGCCCAGTTCGCGGACAACCGCCGCCTTCATTCCCTTGGTCATCGTCTTCGCTCCCGACTGGTTGGGTTCAATGGCTCATCAGTACCGGCAGGGGCAGCCGGGCAAGCATCTCGCGTGTCATGCCGCCCAGCAGCAGTTCGCGCAGCCGGCCATGGCCATATCCGCCCATCACCAGCATGTCCGCCTCGATCAGGGCGGCATGCGCCAGCAGCACGCTTGTCTGGTCGCCTTGGGCGGCCTGCAGGATCTCGCCGTCCGCCGTGATGCCATGCAGGGCGAGATAGCCCAGCGGCAGGTCCAGCGCCGAGATGCGGGGCGTGGCGGCGTCGCTGGCGGTCATCACGCACACCCGCTCCGCGCCGCGCAGGAACGGCAACGCGTCGGTCAGGGCGCGGGCGGCTTCCCGGCTGTCGTTCCAGGCGATGACGATCCGCCTGCCGCTGTCGGGAAATGCCAGGATGTGCGGCACCACCAGCACGGGCCGGCCGGCCATCGTCACCAGATCCTGCGGCAGGACGCCCGGTGCGCCCGACCGCTCTTCGCCCTGGCCGCTTTGCCCGACGACGACAAGGTCGACGCCCTGCGCCTGCCTGGCGATGATCGCCGCGGGGCCGCCTGCCGCGCGGACGGCATCGGCGGCGTGCTCCTGCCATGTCGCGTGGCGGTGATTGTGGCGGAAGGTCGAAAAATTCTCGTGGGCACGCTGGCGGGCGTCCTGCGTGCGGATATCGACCAGGGAAGCCCAGCCCGCCGGGGACTCGCCGGGGGCCGGCGGGCCGATGACGGCCGCCGGTGCCGCATAGACCGCGGTCAGCGTTGCGTCGAAGCGGTCCGCCAGCCTGCCCGCCAGACGCAGCCGGGCGGGACAGAAGGCGGTCTCGTCGACATGGACGAGGATCGAACGGATATCCGGCATCACGGCGCCCTGTTGATTGGTCATGCGGCGTCGGGGCCGGCCGCCTGGCGGCTGCCGGCCCGGCCGCCCGTCATGCGGCGGTCTTGATCTCGATGCTACGCGCCGGCAGGGCGGCGCCGGCCTTGCGCGGGATCGCGATGGTGACGATGCCGTCCTTGGCGGTGGCGGTGATCTTGTCGCCGTCGGCATCGTCGGGCAGCGTGAACGACCGCGAAAAGCTGCCGTAGCTGCGCTCGACCCGGATGAAGTCCTTGGCCTTTTCCTCGTGCGACGATTTCTTCTCGCCCTTCAGCGTGAGGACGCCGTTGGCCAGATCGAGCCTGACGTCCGCGGCGGCGACCCCGGGCAGCTCGGCATCGAGTTCATAGCCGGCTTCGGTCTGCTTGAAATCCACCCGCGGCATGTTGCCGGCATTGACGAGGCGCCAGCGCGGGAAGGCGAGGTCGTCGAACAGGCCACCGAACAGGCGGTCGACTTCCTTGTGCAGGTTTTCCAGCGGGTGGGCCGGAACGAGATCCTTGTTGGTCATCGGGATACTCCTTTTGTTGCCTGACTGGATTTCACGGTAGCCGGGGCTGGCCCGGCGGGCTTTGATCGGAATCAATGGGCGATCAGGACCGGCAGCGGCGCATGCCTGGTGACGGTGTCGGTGACGCCGCCGAAAATGAACTGGCGGAAACGGCTGTGTCCGTAACCGCCCATCACCAGAAGGTCGGCGTCGCTCTCCCGTGCGGCGGCCAGCAGGGCCGGCCCCGTCCCGTTCTCGCCCGCCGGCACAAAGCGTGACGTCACGTTCGGGCGGTGCCATTGCAGGGCGGCGGCCAGCCGGGCCGCGTCATCGACCTCGAACGGTTCCTGCTCGCCGATCTCGAGGACGACGACCCGCTCCGCGCGCTCGACGAAGGGCATGGCCGCGGCGACGGCGTGGGCGGCCTCGCGCGTTCCCTTCCAGGCGATGGCCACGGTCCGGAACGCCTTCGGCAACGGCTCCGTCCCGAGGATGAGCAGCGGCCGGCCACTTTCGAACAGGGCGTTCTCGGTCACGACGGCCGGGGCCGCACCGTCCTTGTCGCGTGCGATCAGGATCAGGTCGGCGGTTCGCCCATGATCGGTGATGAGATCCGCCTCGCCGCCTGCTTCGACACGGTATTCCGCCGACATCGTCGACAGCGCAGCGGGCGTTTCGACCGGGGCAATGCCCATCGTGCGGCAGAAATGCTCGAAGTTGGCGCGGGCGGCGGCCGCCCGTTCGGTGGCTTCCTCCTGGATGCGGTTGATGACCTCGCTGTCGACCGGCAGGCCCATGCCGGCGCCGCTCATGGTCGCGGCGAACGAGACCCAGTCATAGCCGACGTGCAGGAAAACGAGATGGGCGCCGAAGGGCTCCCCGATGGTCGCCGCGGCGGCGAACGTCGCCGCATCCGCATCGGTACCGCTCGCCGCAACAAGGATGTTCTTGAACATGGCTCGTCTCTTTCCTGCATGGGCCTCAGTCGAAGCCTGTCTAAGCCTTGCGTCCGGCGATGCCTTTGACCTGAATCAAACCCGCCGCTCAGCGGACGGTGATCAGGTTCTCGACGGCTGTGACGCCGGCGGTTGCATAGGCCGTCTCGGCGGCAAGCTCCCGCTCGCGCCAACTGCCGACCTCGCCGCTCAGCACGACCCGGCCGCCATCCACCTTGACGGCAATCTCGCGTCTGCCGAGGGCGGCATCGCGCTTGAGCGCGGCGTCGACCCCGTCATGAATGCTGTCCGGCCAGGCCGGCGGTCGAATCCTCAGCCGATTCCGAATGCCGGCCAGGCCGCCAAGCCTGCGCAGGGCGCGTTCGGCGGCGCGCTTTTGCGCATAGCTTTCGACCGTGCCGTCGAGCGTGAGGTGACCTCGCTCGACGGTGATCGAGACCGCGCCGGCCGGGACGGCGACGCTCCAGTCGAGTATCCGGCGCGCCCGGTCCGCGATCAGGTCGTCGGCATAGTCGTCGGCAACCGGCACGCGCACCGCCAGGGCCTCGGCCAGGCCGCGGACGCCCCGGATGCGGCCGGCCGCGTGCTCGGCGGCGAGCTTCTCGGCATAGCTCGTGACATGGCCCGACAAGGTCACGACGCCGTTGTCCACGGCGACCCCGATATGGGCGGCGTCGACGCCGGGCTCCCAGTCCAGGGCGGCCTGCACCAGCTCCTGTAATTCCTTGTCGGCCACGTGGCCCTCCTGTCCGAAGTGGCCTGGTATTTGTGCGCCGTGGCGGATGGACGCGCCTTGATCCAGGTCAAGGCAGCCGGGAACCAGTGACCACAAGGTGGCGCAGCTTTCGCTGCATGGAGACGCCAGCGGCGGGCGATGGATTTCAGGAGGAAACCGACATGACCAGGCGACTGGCTCTCGTTACCGGCGGCACGCGCGGCATCGGCGCGGCGATATCGACGACGCTGGCCGATGCAGGCTACGCCGTCGTCGCGACCCATGCGGGCAACAACGTGAAGGCTGCGGCTTTCCATCGCGAGACCGGCATCCCGGTCTACGGCTGGGATGTCGGCGATTTCGCGGCCTGTCGGGACGGTGTCGCGCAGGTGACCGGGACTCACGGCCCGATCGACATCCTGGTCAACAATGCCGGCATCACCCGCGACACCACCCTGCACAAGATGACGCCGCAGCAGTGGCGCGAGGTGATCGACACCAATCTCGGCGGCTGTTTCAACATGTGTCACGCGGTGATCGACGGCATGCGGACCCGCGGCTTCGGCCGGATCGTCAATATCGGCTCGATCAACGGCCTGGCCGGCCAGTTCGGCCAAACCAACTATGCCGCGGCCAAGGCCGGCATCATCGGCTTCACCAAGGCCCTGGCGCTGGAGGGGGCGGGGAAGGGCATCACCGTGAACGTCGTCGCCCCCGGCTATACGGCGACCGACATGGTGGCGGCGGTTCCACCTGACATCCTCGAGAAGATCGTCGCAAAGATTCCCGTCGGCCGGTTGGGGCAGGCCACGGAGATCGCGGCCGCCGTGCGCTTTCTGGTGTCGGACGACGCCTCGTTCGTCACCGGGGCCACGCTGTCGATCAACGGCGGCCAATACATGGCCTGACCACGCCCCGCCCGTACGTGGCACCCGTGCGACGATCAGCCTGCGCAGGCAGTGCCGCGCCCATGTCGAGAAAGGATAACAGGAATGACTTGCAGCTTCGAAAGTGGAGGATCGACATAGCGGTAAGTTGGAGGTAAATTGCTACCGACGGACCGGACAATGGGCTTTGATAGAACCATTTCCGGCTCGGTGCCATTTTGTTTTCTAAGTATCGAATTTTACTTGGCTAATATCGAAATTTATTAGGAAAAATTGGACAAAAGCCGCGCGGGTGCGTCAAGGCGACGCATTCCGTGTTGCAGGGTAGTAACCTAAGTTTACGCAATTGAAAGACGGGTGGGGGTGTGATGAACACGTTTCCGTCGGCGCGTCTTCACGAAAGTCATTTACCCAAGCCGGCAAAAGGCGGCCGGCCTTGCTGCGACAAGCCCGGTTCTTCTCATGCTGCATGCGCGGACTGCCCGTGCCGATGCCTGACGATCTGCAGGGCCCTCACCGCGGACGAACTCGTCGAACTGCAGCGGATCTCGACGACGATGCGGCTGGACCCGGGTCGAACGCTGTTCGAACAGGGCGACGAGGCCGGGTCGGTCTACAACGTTACCGCCGGCACGGTCCGCCTGAGCAGGATGCTTGCGGATGGTCGCCGCCAGATCATGGGTTTCATGTTGCCGGGGGATTTCATCGGCTTGTCCAGCCGTGCGGTTCACCCCTACAGCGCCGAAGCCGTGGTGCCGAGCCGCCTTTGCCGTTTCAACGCCGCAGCATTGCGGCAGATTGCGGAACGGATGCCCCATCTGGAGCATGAACTGTTCGCCCGTGCCCGCGACGAGCTCGATGCGGCCCATGACCAGATCATGCTGCTCGGACGCAAATCGCCGCGTGAAAAGGTGGCGACCTTCCTGCTCGATCTCGCGCGCCGGGGCGAGCGCTGGGGCCAGCCTTCCGACAGGGTGCGCCTCGAGATGACGCGCGCCGATGTCGGCGACTATCTGGGGCTTACCCTCGAAACGGTCAGCCGAACGCTGAACCGGATGAAGCGGGAAGGCATCGTCGCGCTGCCGTCGGCGGCCGAAGTCGTCTTCCTGCAAGCCGACGTCATCCGCGGCCTGGCCGAACGCGACTAAGGCGGTCGGCGTCAATGGGCGATCAAGATCGGCAATGCCGCATGGATCATCACGGCATCGGTGACGCCGCCGAAAATGAACTGGCGGAAACGGCCGTGACCGTAGCCGCCCATCACCAGCAGATCCGCGCCGCCTTCGCGGGCGGCATCCATGATGGTGGGGGCGACCCCTTCGGGCCCCGCCGGGAGAAAGCGCGCGGTGACGTTGGAACGGTGCCACTGCAGCGCGGCGGTCAGCCGGGCACTGTCGTCGGCCTCGTAGGGCGCCGTTTCACCGACCTCGATGATCAGCGCACGCTCGGCCCGTTCGATGAACGGCATGGCCGCCGCCACGGCGCGCGCCGCCTCGCGGGTCGCCTTCCAGGCGATCGCCACCGTATGCAATGGCCGCGGCAGGGGCCGGCCGCCCAGGATCAGCAGCGGCCGGCCGCAGTCGAACAGCGTGTTCTCCGCCACCACCGGCACGGCCATCCCGCTTTTCTCCCGCGGCATGAGGACGAGGTCGGCCGTGCGTCCATACGCGGCGACGATATCGGCCTCGTTGCCGCATTCGTAGCGGTACTCGGCGGAAATCGTCGGCAGGGCGATCGGCGTCTCGACGATCGGAATGTTTTTCGACCGGCAGAAATCCTGGAATGCCGCCCGCGCCGCCTGCGATCGCTCGGCAGCGTTCTCCTGAACCTTGGTCACCAGGTCGCTGTCCGCCGGCAGACCCGTACCCAGGCCAGCCATCGTCGCGGCAAGCGAGACCCAGTCGTAGCCGACGTGCAGGAATATCAGATGCGCATCGAACGCCCGCCCGATTGCCTCGGCCGCGGCAAGGAGCGCCGGATCACCGTCGGTGCCGCTCAAGGGGACGAGGATGGTCCTATACATCGGGCTTCTCCTGGTGGCGCTTCACCGCCGATCGGCACCCCGGCTGTCGACCGCGGCCATTTGCCGGTTGGTCATCGCCGGCAGCGGTGCGGGGAATCCGTGGCGGTCGGGCAGCATCGGCACCCTTCGGTCAGGCGACGACCAGGCGGTTTTCCACCTCGGCCACGCCGGCCGTCGCCCAGGCTGCCTGTTCGGCGACCAGCCGCTCCCGCCAGCTGCCGACCTGGCCATCCAGGACGACACGATCGCCCTGCGTGCTCACGGTGATGCCGGCGGCGTCGAGAACCGCGTCGCGCATCAAGGCGCTCGTGATCTGCTCGCGAACGACGGGCGATCGCACCGGGGGCCGAACGGCAATGAGATTGACGACGCCGGTGACGCCGCCCAGCTTCTGGACGTCGCGCTCGGCCGCGGCGCGCTGGAAGAAGTGATCGACCTGCCCGTTCAACGTGACGCGGCCATGCTCGACCTTGATCCCGATCTTGTCGTCGGGGACGGTCGTATCCCAGGCGAGAATCTTGCGGGCGCGCTCGGCGATCTCGTCGTCGCTTCTTTTCGTCTCGTGGGGCAGGCGGACCACCAGTTCCTCGGCAATGCCCTTCACGCCGCGCAGGCGCGCGACCGCGCGTTCGACCGCAAGCTTCTCGGTATAGCTCGCCACATGACCCGACAGCGTCACGATCCCGTTCGTGACGGCGATCCCGATATGAGCGGAATCGATACCCGGCTCCCAATCGAGGGCTTCCTCGATGGTATCGCGCAGTTCCTTGTCCTTCGACATGACATTCTCCCGTGGCATGCTGCAGCTTGATGACCCGTTCGTGCCCCTGTCCGTCAGGCCGTTGCCGCGATACGGCCGCGTAACGATCCCTCATGGGTTTTTATCTCGCCACGCTGCCTGTGCTTCCAATTCTCAAGCTGGCGAAGCACCGCGTCGAAGGCATCGTGGATGGCGACACGGATGTCGGCATGGCTGTGTTCGGCGGGCATGGTCCGGTCGGCGGAAAGCTCCCCGCCATGCAGCGTCAGATGAATGCGCAGATTGAAAACCTTGCCCTTGTGCCGGCTTCGATGCGCGGCGTCGACGACGACGCGACAGGCCGAGATGTCAGCGGCAAAGCGCTCAAGCCTGGCGGCGCGCCGGCGCACCTCGTCTTCGACAGCCGGCGAGGAATCGAGATTGTGGAAGGTGATCTCAAGGGGAATGATCATCGCGTTCATCTACCGGAAAATGGAGGAAAGCTACGGCGCAGGGCTGGCGGCAAGCGTGGTGGTTTCTTGCAGCCATTCGGCATGGACCTGCCTCAGATCCGAGCCGCAGGTGACGATGAGTTGGCCGATTTCTACGGCCCAAGCCGCGTGTCTCTGCCTGGCGGGAATGATTTCACGGGCGCCGCGCCACCGCCTTGATCCTGATCAACAGGGGCCGGGCGATCGCTCCATTCGTTTCCGCTCGCGCCCGGCGGGACGGCATAAGGGAAACTCCTGAATGTCGGAATGCCCACGATTGACCGATGATGAAACGGTCATCACCAAGCCTTGGGGGCAGAGATGAGCGACGTGACCTCGTACGTGATGAGTCTGGATCAGACCGCGCTCGGCCTTTGTTTCGCCGCGGCGCTTGGCGTCATCGGCTGTCTCGCATTCGGGGCCATGCGGATCGACATCGCGCGGGCGCGCCCGGAAGCGGCGCCCATCGACCATCTCGCCGCAGCAGTCCGCCAGGCCGTCGACGCGGTCGCGCGCCATGGGCAGCTGGTATCGCGTGGCGGACGGCCGATCCGCGTGAGCGCGCCGGGCCGGTAGCCCCGCTTCAGCCGTCCAGTTTCAGCCGTCCAGTTCCCTGCGCGCGAAGGCATCGAAACGATCCTTCCAGTCGCGATGCCAGCGCGACAGGGCGGGGCGGTTCTGGGTCATGTCCTCGGCGCTCCAGCGGATGCGGGCGGCGTCGAGCTCGGGCGATACGGCATTGTCGGGGCAGATGATGTAGAAGTCGCCGGCCTCGACCCCGCCGACCATGCGGTCGACCACCTGGTCGGCGGTCCAGGCGCCGGCCGGCTTCTTGCCGTCTTTCGTGTCGGTGAGGCCGGTGAAGGTCCAGCCCGGTACCAGCAGATGCGCCGTTACCGCGCCGCCGGCCTCCCGCAGGCCGTGGGCAAGCTGCTCGGTCAGGGTCTTCACCCCCGCCTTGGCGACGGCATAGGCGGGATAGCCCGGCGGGTTGGTGATGCCTTGCTTGGAGCCGGTATTGACGATCGCCCCCGGCGTGCCCTGGTCGATCATCGCGGGGCTGAAGGCATGCACGCCGTTGATCACGCCCCAGAGGTTGACGTCGAGGACGCGCCGCCAGGCATCGATGCCGGTCCAGTTGTCGCTGCCCTGCCCGCCGATCGCCGCATTGTTCATCAGCACGGAAACCGATCCGAAGGCGTCGTAGGCAATCCGGCGCAAATGCTCGACATCGGCCATCGTCGCCACATCGCCGGCAAGGTAGCGGACATCCGCCTGGAGCTTTTCCGCCATCCCGGCAAGCCCGGCTTCGTCCCGGTCGAACAGCACCAGCCGCATGCCGAACCCGGCGAAGCGTTCGGCCGCGGCGCGGCCGATGCCGCTGGCTGCCCCGGTGACGACGGCGACGTTGCCGCGCGCAAACAGCGTCCGCTGGCCATCCGACATCGTTCGTTTCCTTCTCGAAAGTATATGCTGCGGCGATTCTAGGTGGCGCCGTGGCGGGCGCAACCGCTGTTCCGTGTAACTATTGTCTCGAACCGATCATATGTTGTTGCCCCCGCAGGGCGCGCCCCCTTTGCTGGGCCGGATCGATTATTGGGGTGCGGGGCATTGGGGGAAGACCGGGTTTCCGGCGCGGCGGCACTGACGAGGCTCGCCGGTATCGGCGTCGACCGCGCGGTGGCGGCGTTGCGCGACCTGGTCGGCATTCCCGTTGCCTTCGTGCCGTCGATGCCCGAGGTCGTGCGCCGGTCCGAGATATCCGCCGCCTTGGGCCTGGTCGGCGCGACGGCGACCGTCGGCGTCCGCCAGGAATTCGAGGGCGCCTTTCCCGGCCGGGCATTGCTGATCTTTCCGGACACGGCGAGCCTGGTGCTGGTCCGGCTCGCCCTCGGCGGCGCGCCGGCGCTCGAGGATGTCGCCGAACTCGAATGCGAGGCGATGGCCGAGATCGGCAACATCGTGCTCAACGCCCTGGTCGGCACCATCGCCAACCGGATCGGCCTGAGCCTGCCGATGTCGCTGCCCGAGATCGTGGGCGGAGCCAGCCGGGATATCCTGACCGAGGTGCCGGAGCGCGATGGCGACCACCTGATCGTCGCCGGCATCGATTGCCGGATCGACGGTGAAACCTCCAGGGTCCTGCTGATTCTCGATGTCGGCCGCTTCAATGCGCTGGCCGCGGCAGCGGAAGAGACTTCGCCATAATAAGATTATAAGCCCATTATCGAGGCCAGGCCTGCAGGATCTGCCCGGACGTGGCGATCTCGATCTGCTGGCTGAAGCGCTGGCGGTACATGCCCAGCAGCGCGTCATGGCCCGGATCGGACGAACTGCAGATCGCGTCCGACACGATCACCACGCGATAGCCGTGGTCGACGGCCGACAGCACCGTCGCCAGCACGCAGACGTCGGTCTACGAGCCGGTGACGACCAGCGTGTCGATCGCCTGCGCCGCCAGATGTTCGGGCAGCCGCCGGCCGGCGAGGGCGGAATAGACCGGCTTGTCGAAGACCACCGCCGGCGGCACGTATCCGGCCAGGGCCGGCAGCAGCTCGAGACAGGCTGGGTCCAGCCAGGCGCGGGTCTTGTCCTGCCAGCGGGTATAATAGCGCCGCCAGCTGCCGGCCATGTCCTCGGGCTTTTCGGGTGGGATGAACCGGGTGAAGATCGTCCGCGCCGGATCGTGGCCGATCATGCCGGCGACCACCGGCAGCACCCGGTCCATCCAGGGCGTCGGCCAGGGGCCGTCGGGCGCGAACAGCCGCTGCATGTCGATGCACAGATGGCGCGTCGTCGGCGGCAGCGGACCGAAACTCAGGCCTTCGGCCATTGCCGCCCCGCCCGCATTTCGCCTCCGAGCCTGCGCCCGCCCGCGGCGGTGGGCGACTTCGTGAAGGCGAAGGTCGCTGCTGGCATGGCGATTCCTCCCCCCGGGGCTGGCACCGGCATATCGCCGGCGGCCGACGAACGTCGGCGGCATGAGACTGTTCCGACGGCCCGAGGGATATCCTGCTGGCCTGCGCCGGGGTGTTGGCCCTGGTGTTGCTCGCGGCGATCGGCCGCCGGGTGGGCTGACGTCAGAAGAGCCCCTGGGCCGCCAGCACCCCGCCGACGAGCAGGACGACCAGCAGCAGCCAGACGACGCCGTGGCCGATCACCGCGCCGGAACGATCGCGCGGCCGAGTGAAATCCGACGGATGGTCGAAACGCTCCTGCTGGCGGGCCGCCTCGATCTCTTTGCCCGAGGGCGGGGCGCCCGCCGCCTCCTCGTCGGTACCCAGCGGGGCCGCCGCGGGGTCGCCGAAAGCGACCTTGGCGCCGGTGCGGCCGCTGTCGATGTCGTGGCGCAGGATGTCGCTGTTGGCGGGCTTCGAGCGCTCGGCCATGGCCATCTCCTCAAGGATATGCGCAGGCGACTGCCGGCTTGAACCTCGACCCGGCTAGCCGACAGGCGGATTGCCGAGTTTGCGGACCCTTTGCCGGAAACTGCATCGATCGAGCACTTTCATCGCCTGGAAATGCGCCGGGAGGGACCCTGGCCGCGACTGGATCCCTCCCGGCTGATCGATCGGAGAGGGCGGTGTGCCATCCAAGCGTCGCTGCACTCCAGTCTCGATCGACAGGACAACGAAATGGCGGATGGGGGATCCTTTTGAATCTCCAGGTTAATAAGAATTTTTTCTTAAGACGATTAACAAAGGTTATGGGCTGGCTTCCATGACCGCGGGCGCGGTACGCCCCACCGGCTGGCCGCGTTCGCGCAGGATCTGTCCGCCCGTCTTGCGCAGGATGTCGCGGCAGGCGCGGTCGAGGTCTGGGATGGTCGCCGCCTCGACCGTGCCGTAGGCGACGGGAATCCCCCGGCCACCCTTGCCTGGCGCGGCGCGGGCGGCCAGCCGGGTCACGACATAGCTGCCGAAATAGCGTTGGGCGCGGTCGGTGTCGTAGATCATCACATGCAGCCAGTGGGCTGCAGTCTCGAAGACGGCGTGTTCGACCAGTTGCTTCATGGCATTCTCCAACAATCGAACCACCGTCGCATCCGGCGCCGCCCCCGACATTTACTTACGATAAGGGGCCTCAGCTATTTGCCGGCAGCAATTGGACCTTGATCCAGCCTGGCTTGCGCTCGCCTCTAGCGCTGGGCGCCCGTGGCGCGGACCTTGGTCGCGGCGGGTGCCATGCCGGCCCCGGCCGCCATCGGGTTTGCGTCCTCTTCGACCCGGGTGTTGTTCTGGACATGGGTGACGCCCGAAACGCTTTCGGCAATCGTCTCGGCCCGCCGGCGCTCGACCCGCGAGGCGACGATGCCGGACAGGGTCACCTCGGCGTCCTCGACCTCGACCTCGATCTTGCGCGCGTCGACCAGCGGGTCGTCGGTCAGCCGGTCGCAGACATCCTCGCGGATGCGGCCGGAAGACCGGGTATAGCCTTTCGGCCCATGGCCGCGATGCTTGTCGGCCCGCCGCCGGCGCTCGGCTTCCTCGTCGCCGAACCAGGAGGCGACCTCGTCGCCGGCCCGGTCGAGCAGCCCGCGGCGGTTGCCGCCGCTGCCGCGATATTGATCCTGCCGGCCGTCATCCTCGGCGAACGGCGGGCCGAAGGCGCGGTAGTTGCGTTCCGCCGTGCGGTCGCGTGACCAGCGGCGCGCCGGGCTATCGGCCTGTGCGCGGGTCTCGGCATAGCGGCTGGTTCCCGCGTCGCGGTCCTGGTCTGGATGCCAGTCGACGCGGCCGGGTTCGTAGCGCGTGTCGTCGACGGGAAAATCGCGGGAGGGGCGATCGTAGCGCTCGCCCATCCGCCGATACTGGTCGGCCATGCATTCCTCCTGGGTGGGTATCGCAAGCCGCGGGAGAACGTCGGCCCGTCGGCACTGTTCCAGAAGGGTCGAAACTAAGGATTAAAATCCTGTATCATGCCAGCATGACACGCCAAAGGAGGCCGGCGCAAGCCGGCCGGGCGCAAAGAGCATCCCCGATGCTGCGTGATAAGCCGCCCATCGGCATTCACACAGGTTAAGCCGGAACAAACGCCCCTACGATACGTTGGCCGCCAAATCCGACGAATCTCGGGGAGACGCCCATGCCGCATCACGACATCATCGTCATCGGCGGTTCGGCTGGGGCGATGGCGCCCGCCCGGTTCCTGCTGGGCGCCGGTGCACAGCGAGCATCAGGCGGAGGTGCTCGCCGCGGCCAGCACCCTTCCGCTGGAGCAGGCGTCCGATGGCATGGCGATCCAGCCCGGCCATGTCTACGTGGTTCGGCCCGACCACCACCTGATCCTGTCGTCGCGGGGTTGCGGCTCGGCCGCACGGAACGGGCGCGGTAGCCGAGCTCGACGAGCGCCGGGCCGAGGAATACAGGCGTTACGCCACCACGATCAGGCATGCCGGGCTGGCGAGCCTGGAATAGATGTCCGGGCCGGTTTGCCCGCGCCCCAACCTGGTATAGTCTCCGCGCCATGTCCGAGAATATCGAGCGCGAACCCCTCGACGGTCAGCTTCCGGCGTCCAGCCTGATCGTGGCCGGCATAGGTGCCGTGGTGGCCTCGATCCCGTCGGTCGAGCGCCTGCTGTCGGCGCTGCCGCCCAGCCCCGGCATCGCGTTCATCGTGGTGCTTCAGGACAATCAGCCGGCCGACGTATTGCGGCTGCTGGCGTTGCTGACTCGCCAGGCGCGCCTGCCCGTCGAGATCGGCGCCGACGGCACCCAGATCGCGGCGGACCGCATCTACCTGGCGCCGGCGGACACCATTCTGACGCTCGACGGCGACCGGTTGCGCGCCGCGGCGAACGGCGAGCGCGGCCTGCTCGACACTTTCCTGCTGTCATTGGCCGAACAGCACCGCAAGCATGCGATCGCCATCACCCTGGCCGGCCTCGGCAGCGACGGCACGCTGGGCGTGGCCTCGGTCAAGGTCAATGGCGGTCTGACGCTTGCCGAAGCATTCGAGGATGCGCCGCCCGCGGCCCGCGGCCAACCGACGACCGCCGAAGGCATCGTCGACTTCGTGATGCCGCCCGACCGCATCGCGCGCCATATTGTGGCCTATGTCGACCATCTGAGCCAGTCGGTCGATCTGCCGGCGCCCACCGTGGCCGAGGGGCCCCAGCCGTTCCTGGCGCGCATCGCCACCATCCTGCGGGCCAAGACCGGCCACGATTTCCATGGCTGCAAGCAGAACACCTTCTTCCGCCGCATCCGCCGGCGCATGCAGGTGGTGCAGATCAACGAGGTCGAGGCCTATATCGAGTTCCTGAAATCCGATGCCGACGAGGTTCAGCACCTGTTCCAGGACCTGCTGATCGGTGTCACCCAGTTCTTCCGCGACGGGCCGGAATTCGCGCTGCTCGAGCGCGAGGTCGTGCCTTGGCTGTTCACCGGCAAGACGGCAGGCGATCATCTGCGCGTCTGGGTGCTGGGCTGCGCCACCGGCGAGGAAGCCTATTCGATCGCCATCCTGCTGCGCGAGCATATGGCCCATCTCGACGTGGTGCCGAATATCCAGATCTTTGCCACCGACATCGATGCCCGCGCGCTGGCCACGGCCCGCACCGGCCGGTTCCCCGCCTCGATCGCCCGCGACATCTCACCCGAGCGCCTGGCCCGCTGGTTCGTGCGCGAGGCCAATACCTATTGCGTGGTCAAGGAACTGCGCGAGATGTGCGTGTTCTCGGCCCATGACCTGATCAAGGACGCGCCGTTCTCGCGCATCGACCTGGTTTCCTGCCGCAACCTGCTGGTCGACCTCAATACGAATCTGCAGGACCGCATCATCCCGCTGTTCCATTTCTCGCTGAAGCCGGGCGGCTTCCTGTTCCTCGGCCCGTCCGAGAACGTCACCCGCCACGCCAAGCTGTTCGTGCCGATCGACCGCAAGCACCGCATCTTCCGCCGCCAGGATGCGGCAACGCGCCTGCTGCCGGAATTCCCGCTGGTCGCCGGGCATGGCGGCACGCCGGAGGAGCGCGGCCAGCAGCGCCAGCGGACCGGCGACACCGGCCTTGGAAAACGCGCCGAGCGGCTGGCCGAACGCTATGCCCCGGCTTATGTCGTGGTCGACGAGCATGCCGAGATACTCCATTTCTCGGGCAGGACCGGCCGCTATCTGGAACCCACGGCGGGGGCGGCTAACCTCAACCTGCTCAAGCTCGTCCATCGTGACCTGCGCCTCGACCTGCGTGCCGCCCTGCACAAGGCGGAGGGCACGTACCAGGCGGTGAAGGTCGAGCGGCTGCAGATCGACAGCGAGAACGAACGCCAGATGATCAACCTGGTGGTCCAGCCCATCGTCCACGCGGCCGAAGGGCCGGCGAGCTTCCTGGTGCTGTTCCAGGAAATCGGCGTTGCCAGCTTCGGCGATGCCGAGCACAGCCTCGGCTATCTGCGCGACGAGCATGTCCAGCGCCTGGAAAGCGAACTGCGCCTGACCAAGGAGCGGCTGCAGGCCACGATCGAGGAACTGGAGAGAACCAACGAGGAACTGCAGTCGGCCAACGAGGAGTTGCAGACCGTCAACGGCGAGCTGAGCTATCGCGTCAACGAACTGGCCAAGACCAATTCCGACCTGAAGAGCCTGTTGGAAAGCACCCAGGTCCCGACGATCTTCCTCGACAACGACCTGCGGGTGAAAACCTTCACCCCCAGTGTCACCGACATCTTCCACCTGAACGAGAACGATTCCGGCCGGCCGATCACCCATATCGCCTCGCGCATCAGCTATGACGGGCTGGAGGATGATGTGCGCAAGGTCCTGCGCACGCTGGGCACGGTCGAGCGCGAGGTCGGCGACCCGCGCGGCGGATCGCGTTATCTGGTTCGTGTGCTGCCTTATCGCAGCATCGACAATTTCATCGCCGGCGCCGTGCTGGCCTTCCTGGACATCACTCCCGCGGTGCGGGCTGAGGACGCGTTGCGCAAGAGCGAGCAGCGCCTGGCCCTGGCCCAGGCCGCCGGCCATATCGGATCCTGGACGCGGGACGCCGGCACCGAGGCGCAGTGGTGGTCGCCGACGATGTTTGACCTGCACGGGCTGTCGCCGGCCGATGCCCCGCCGACGGACGCTCAGGTTGCTTTCGTCGACGAGGATGAGCGTGATTGGTTCGAGCAGGCGATCGCCGCGGCCTATGCCGGCGAGGGCGACCTCAACATCGAATACCGCATCCGCCACCCGGTGCGGGGCGAGCGCTGGCTGACGGCGATCGGCCAGGTCGAGGCGCGGGTCGCCTCCGGCCAGCCGCTGCGCCTGGTCGGCGTCACCCGCGATATTTCCGACCAAAAGCAGGCCGAGCGGCGCAGCGCGCCGATGCTGGCCGACCTGCAGCATCGCGTGCGCAACACCCTGGCCGTCGTCCGCTCGCTGGCGGCGCGCAGCCTGGAGACCAGCCGCTCGCTCGACGATTTCCGCAGCCACTTCGAAGGGCGCCTCAGCGCGCTGGGCCGTACCCATGGCGTACTGGCGCGCCTCCCGGGCGGCGGGGTCGATCTGGAGGAGGTGGTGCGCGACGAACTGCTCGCCCAGGCCGTGCCGGACAATGAGCATATGCATATTGCCGGGCCGCAGATCAGCCTGCGGCAGAAGGCCGCCGAACTGTTCGGCCTGGCGCTGCACGAACTGGTCACCAACGCGGTGAAATACGGTGCCTTGGCCAACCCGCCGGGCGACATCTCGGTGACCTGGCGTATTTTCGAAACCAGCGGCGGGCCGCGCCTGACGCTGGAATGGCTGGAAAAGAACCCGCGACCGATGCGCCAGCGCCAGCGCCGCCGCGGTTTCGGCAGCACCCTGATCGAGCAGGGGCTGCCCTACGACCTCGGCGCCGCCACCTCGCTCGACATCACGCCGGACGGCGTGCGCTGCACGATCGAATTGCCGATGACCAGCGGCCTGATCATCGCCGGTGCGGCGGAGGTGGAATGAAGACCAGTCGCAATACCCTGCCTGCGGCGCCGGTCGACCCGATCGACCCGGTGCTCCGGCGTTTTCGCGCGGCGGGCCTGGGCGAGGACGATGAGGCAGGGGTCGCGGCGCTGCGCAATGCCTGCATGCCGGCCGAAGAATATCCGGCCGGAGTCGAGCTGATGCAGGATGGGCGGCGGGCGCGGCCGATGATCCTGCTGGAAGGTTGGGCCGCCCGGGTCTGGCATTTGCCGGACGGGCGGCGCCAGATCCTCAATTTCTATCTGCCCGGAGATGTCTTCGGTTTCAGCTTCGGCCCGCCGCTCGCGGAGACGACCGCCCTGACGGCACTGACCCCCGTGCGCATCTCCGGCTGCGCCGCGCTGGAAGCCGCGCTGCGCACCGATACAAGTCTGGCCGGCGTCAAGGCGGCAATCCACGCCGCCGCACGAGTGATGGAACATTTGCTGATCGATCAGGTGGTGCGGCTGGGTCGGCGCACGGCCTATGAGCGGATGTGCCATCTGTTGCTGGAACTGCGATCCCGCCTGGCCGACATAGGGCGGGTGCAGGACGGCGCCTTCGCCATGCCGCTGACGCAGGAAACCCTGGCCGATGCCACCGGCCTCAGCATTGTCCACGTCAATCGCACGTTACAGCAGCTGCGACGCGACGGCTTGATTGAGTTGCGCACCGGCGAGGCCCGGTTGCTCGAACCCGAACTGATGGCGGCGATCGCCGACTATCGTCCGCCGTTCCGGCGGTGACGGCGGCTGGGCACGACGGGAAAGGCCGTCATTGCTCACGGGCACGACGTCGGGCCTAACGAAGCGCCGCCGGACTCGTTCCGGCCGGCCCGCGCGATTCCGCAAATTCTTCCGTCGTTAACATACGCTATGGCGTCATGCGCGGGCACGCGGCATCGTTCCCGGTCAAGTGCTCGCGCATAGGCACATAATCCTCCGGTGCAAAACGGGCCGGTAATCGGAACAAGCAATATCGCGGGACGTTCAGGGGCAATCGGCTGCGGCCGGTACCCATCAATCCCACCCATCATCCATGGCAGGAGCGACCCCGATGTTCATGCACAACAAACGCCTGATGTACACTGTCCGGGTCGCCGAGCCCAATCCTGTGCTGGCCAATTTCATGCTGGAGCAGTTCGGCGGGCCGCAGGGCGAGCTGGCGGCGGCGATGCGCTACTTCACCCAGGCGGTGGCCGAGCTGGATCCCGGCCGCAAGGACATGCTCTACGATATCGCGACGGAGGAGTTGAGCCATCTCGAGATCATCGGCTCCATCGTCTGCATGCTGAACAAGGGCGTGAAAGGCAGGCTTGCCGAAGGCATGCGGGAAGAAGGCGAGCTGTTCATGAGCCTGAACCAGGGCGGGGACAGCCACACGACGGCGCTGCTCTACGGTGGGGGACCCGCCCTCACCAATTCGGCCGGCGTGCCCTGGACGGCCGCTTATGTCGATTCCATCGGCGAGCCCACGGCCGACCTGCGGTCGAATATCGCGGCGGAGGCGCGCGCCAAGATCGTCTACGAGCGGCTGATCAACACGACCGACGATCCCGGCGTCAAGGAGGCGCTGGGCTTCCTGATGACGCGCGAGGTGGCGCATCAGAAGGCGTTCGAGAAGGCGCTCTATTCGATCGAGCCGAATTTCCCGCCGGGCAAGCTGCCGGGCATGCCCGAATTCACCGACAAGTTCTACGACATGTCGCAGGGCGACGAGCCGACGCCGCGCGGCCCCTGGAACAAGGGTACGCAATGGGAACTGGTCGACGACCGCGAGCAGCAATCGGCGGTCGATGGCGGTGACGGGACCGCCAGCGTGACGCTGGGCTCGGAGCAAGAGGCCGCGCTCGACGCCTTCAAGGCCCGCGGCATGTCGCGGACCGATATCGATCCGGTGACCGGTGCCGATCTGGGGGCAGGCCCCGGGGCGGGCAAGACCAAGCCGGTCGTCGTCGAATCCTGATTCGTCCGCCGCCGGCTTGTGTGGGCCGGCAGCGCGCCCACCCCGTTCGCGCCCTGGGCAGGTGGCGCGCGGGGTGGGTTCTCCTACCCCTCGATAAGGTCTTCACCGCCATGGGTATCAGCAGATCCGACAGCGACGAAGCCCTGCTCAGCCGTCTCCCGGCGGCCGAGCGGCTGGTGATGGATGTCCAGGTCGCCCGATTTGCGTCAGCCCGCGGCGGCCGCGACGATCCGGACAGTCTGGAGGCGTTGGCTCGCAACCTCATCCTGCATCCCGAAACCTATGGCTCGGTGGGCACCGCGTTCCTGGCGGCGGCTACCCTGCGCTGCTGGGCCGAAGCGTTGCGTCGCCGCCCGCAATAGGTTTGTCCTGTAGTACATCGCGGCTGGTGGCGCGCGGTCTGTTTCGCTGATCAGCCGAACGCGCGGCCGGCCGGCACGATGTGCTCCGTCAGGATGGTGCCGGCGTGGAAGGTGACCACGGCGCGGTATTTCACGGCGAGATCGGCCAGGTTGGCGGCTTCGACGGCACCTTCGGCGATGATGCCGCCCGGCTCGGGCTGGGCGTGCCGATCCATCGGCAAAGCCTCGCGCGGTCTGACCCCGACATATTCTGCGAGATAGCCGCCGGTCGGCTTTTCGCTGATCACCACCTGGAACCGGCTGTCCCGGGTCTCGATATTCAGAATCGTCATGGCCACCGACCCAGCCTGCTCATTCTTTATGGGGATCGAGCGTACGCGCGTGTGCGCCGCCGGCATTCACCTATGATAATTGCCGGATCGTGTCCGGTCAAATCCGCCACGCAATGACATAGGTTATGAATAGAGAAGGATTATTTTCTTAGATATTTTTTGCCGCTTTTCGAGCGGCTGCCCTGGAACGTTGCCATCCCGGTGAGGTTCACCCCGGACCCAGCGCATCGGCATGCAGGGCATGCCGAGGAAGGAGGTAACGGTGCCAGCCAAGCAAAAGGGCGCGCAAGCCAAGAGCGCGTCGAAAGCCAGCATGGGCAAGGCCGTGGCCGCGATCACGGCGACGACCAGGCCGCAACAGCCGCAGCCCGCGATCGTCAGTGCCACGGGCGACGGAATCTCGATGCTTAAGCAGGACCACCGCAAGGTGGACGCCCTGTTCACCCAGTACGAGAACGGTGCCGGCGACAAGGCGTCGATCCGGCGCCAGATCTGCAACGAGCTGATCATTCATGCGATGCTGGAGGAGGAAATCTTCTATCCCGCCTGCCGCGATCATGCGGACGAGGCGGAGGATAAGCTCGACGAAGCGCAGGTCGAGCACGACAGCGCCAAGATGCTGATCATCGAACTGCTGGAGGCAGCGGACGACGATGAGTATCTCGACGCGAAGGTGAAGGTCCTGTCCGAACAGATCAGGACGCATGTGAAGGAAGAAGAGGCCGCCGACGGCATATTTGCCAAGGCACAGGCCGCCGGGATCAACAATCCCGATCTGGCCCGGCGGCTCCGGGAACGGAAGTCGGCCCTGCAGATGCAGGCCCAGGCCGACGACCTGCCCCAGCCGCAGGTGATCTCCTTCCAGCACGCTTTTGGTAGTCAAGAAACGGAGGAAGACATGAGCCGAGGGAATTATTCGGGCCGTGACGATCGCGGCCGCTTTACCGGTGACGATGACCGCGGCTACGGTCGCAGCAGCCAGGGCCGTGGCTCGAGTTCGAGCCGCAGCCGCGACGACGATGATGACGATCGCCGCTACGGCCGCAGTGGCGGCAACAGCGGCAGCGGCTGGTACGGCGATTCGGAAGGCCATTCCGAGGCGGCGCGCCGCGGCTGGGAGAATCGTGACGACAACGGTTATCG
>JAEYTW010000012.1 GCA_023433835.1 Pseudomonadota bacterium
TGGCCGCGGGGCGCGCCCCGGCCGACGGTCGGCGCCCAGGCTCTGTGCCCCTGTTGCTCCAGCCGGGCGATGACCGGCGCCCAGGCGCTGTTGTCGTGCCAGGAGCCGTGGACCAGAACGAAATCGAGTGACATGCGGTGCCTCCCTCGGGCGTGGTTTCTGCCTTGGAGGATCGCATCGATAGCCGCGCGGGCGCTCGGCCCAGAGTGTCCGATCGTTGGGCGTTCAGCGCTCAATCGCGCCGGATGCGGCGCCAGGCGGAGGCGCTGACGCCGTGGCGGCGGCGGAAGACGCGGCCGAACTGGCCGAGATCGGCGAAGCCGCAGCGCCAGGCAATCTCCGAGATGCTCAGCGCGCCCGCGCCCAGCAACGTCTCGGCCCGGTTCAGACGCAGCGCCGTCAGTTCGGCCATCACCGAGCTGCCGGCCAGCGCGAACAGCCGGTGCAGGTAGCGTCGCGACAGCCCCGCCGCCCTGGCCAGCGCGGCCGGATCGAAGTCCGGATCCTCGATGCCGTGCACCAACAGCGCCCGCAGCCGTTCCAGCAGCCGGCGCTGATGCAGGGTCAGATCGCCCGCGGCCTCGGCCGGGCCCAGGGCGAGCGACAACAAGGTCGCGGTCTGTTCGGCCAGCGTCCTGTCGCCCAGCGCCGGATCAGGGGTGGCGCGCACCGCATCGAGAAAGCGGGCCAGCGCCGCGCCGAAACCCGACGTGCCGCAGATCGTGCGGGCGGTCCCGTCGGTTGCATCCGCGGCGAAGCCGTCCAGGAAGGCCGGCGGAATCTGCACCGACAGGCAGTCGACCCGGCCGGGGAACGAGAACTGGTAGGGTTCGCGGCTGTCGACCAGCACCAGGTCGCCCGCGCCGGCGAAGGCTTCGCGGCCGCGCTGGCGCACCCGCACGCGATCGGCATGGATGTGCAGCAGGTAGAAATTCTGGCGGCGGCTGCGGGCGATGACCTGGGCGTTGCGCCAGACTTCCTGGCTGCTCGCCGTGACGTGGTTCAGATCGATCGGCCCCAGCGGCCGCTGGGCGAGGTGGCCGGCGAACTCCCCATCCGCCGTGCTGTCGACCTTCATTTCGAGGAAGGCATCGCATACCGCCTCGACCCAATAGCCCAGGCGCTCGCCCGGCGACACCCGATCGGTCGACCACAGCCGTTCCATCGCCGCCTCCCTTGCTTGGCGGCCAGTCTGCCGCCTGGGCCGGCGGCCGTCCAGTCAGTCGCGCAGGACGCAGCGCTTGGCATTCAGGCTCGATACCGCCGAGGTCGCGAAGGTGAAGAACGACTTTTCCTCGACCACGGGCTCCATGCCGACCGGCTTGCCGGCGGCCTTGAGCCTGGCGAGGTTCGCGCAGGTCTTGGCCGTCGCCGCCTCCCTGGTGACGCGCCAGAAGATCAGCCCGGTATCGTCGTAGGAGAATTCGTCCGGCTGGCCGCATTGGGCTTTGGGCTCGCAGTTGCCGGTCGGCGCCTGAACCACCGAATAGCCGCCCGAGAAAGCTTTTTTACCCGTCCGCAGGTCGATGATGACGAGGTCGCGCGACGTGCCGGTGCCGTCGTCGAGCACCAGGAAATTGTCGCGCAGCATCGCATAGTAGAAGGCGTTCATGTCATCGCTGCCGGGCCGGTTCTCGCCCAGCACGATGTCGCCGGCGCGGGTCTCGATCATGCAGTCGGCGGCAATCGATCCGGTGCTGCGGCGGGTGACGAACCTGGTGCCGACCGAATCGACGTTGTCGGTTGCCAGCGCGGTGAACCGGTCGTTGCGATAGCAGGTCCAGGCGACGGTATCCGAGGCCTGGACCGGGGCGGCGGCAAGCAGCAGGGCGACGAGGACGGCTGACCGGGCGAGCATGGCGGGCTCCGATGCTGAATGGAGCCCGTCAACTCGCATGTCCGCCCGGTCTTGTCGACATACCCGTTCGGATCAGCCGGCGCGGACCTCGGCGAGGAACCGGTCGACCTCGCCGCGCAGCTTTTCGGCCAGGGTCGACAGTTCGCCCGAGGCGCTCAGCACCTGGGTCGCCGCCTGGCCCGCCTCGCCGGCCGAGCGGTTGACTTCGGTGACGTTGGCCGACGCCTCCTTGGTGCCGGTCGCCGCCTGCTCGACGTTGCGCGCGATCTCCTGCGTCGCCGCGCCTTGCTGCTCGACCGCCGAGGCGATCGAACCGGCGATCTCGGAAATCTCGCCGATGGTCGAGCCGATGCCCTTGATCGCGGCGACCGCGCGCTGGGTGGCACCCTGCACCTCGGAAATCTGCTGGCCGATCTCCTCGGTCGCCTTCGAGGTCTGGTTGGCCAGGTTCTTCACTTCCGAGGCGACGACGGCGAAACCCTTGCCGGCTTCGCCGGCACGGGCCGCCTCGATCGTGGCGTTCAGGGCCAGCAGGTTGGTCTGGCCGGCGATCGTGGTGATCAGGTTGACCACTTCGCCGATCTTGTCGGCGGCGATGGCCAGGCCCTGCACGATCTCGTCGGTCTGCTGGGCCTGGGCGACCGCGCCATGCGCGATCCGGCTGGAGCGCGCGACCTGGCTGGCGATCTCGCGGATCGAGGCGGCGAGCTGTTCGGAGGCCGAGGCGACGGTCTGCACGTTGGCCGCTGCCTGCTCGGTCGCCGAGGCGGCGGCCAGCGACTGCTGCGACGTCTTGTCGGCGATCCCCGACATCGAGCCCGCGGTGGCATGCATCTCGGTCGCCGCGGCGGCCACCGCGTCGACCACGCCGCCGACGGCGCGTTCGAAATCGCCGGCCATCTTGTGCATGGCCTCGCGCCGCTGGCCCTCGGCCTCGACCCGGGCCCGTTCCTGTTCGGCGCGGCGTTCCTCCTCGGCCTGGCGGCGGGCTTCGGCCGCCTCGCGCTGGCGCTGTTCTTCCGCCCGGGCGGCGGCTTCGTCGCGCTGGCGCCTCTCGTCGGCGGCGGCACGCTCGCGCTGCTCCTCGTCGCGCTGGCGCTGTTCCTCGCGGATGCGGTTGCGCTCCGCCTCGCCGGCGAGACGCTGGGCTTCCAGGCCGTTCTGCTTGAAGACCTCGACGCTCTTGGCCATCAGCCCGACTTCGTCGCCGCGGGTCTGTCCCTCGACGGTAATGGCGTAGTTTCCGCCGGCGAGATCACGCATCAGCAAGGCCAGCCGGCCGAGCGGCCGGGCGATGCCGAACTGGATGATGAAGAACGACAGCGGCAGCACGACCGCCAGCGTGACGGCGACGATGATCCACAGGTTGCGCACTTCGGCCTTGGCCTCCGCGCTCATCTGTTCGGACACCCGCGCGTTGTCGGCCTGGACCTTTTCGACGAGGCGGGTCAGGTCTTCGCGTACCGAGGTCAGCTTGGGGCCGACATCGGTATCCAGCAGCTTTGCTGCCTGCGCATTGCTTTCCGGCGTGTTGGTCACGGCAAGCTTGAGGACTTCGGCGTCCGGCCGCGCCACGGCGTAGAAGCGTTCGATGATGGCGGCGAGGGCCTGGGCATCCGCCTTGTCGAGGTTGGGCATCGCCCGGCTCGCGCGTTGGCGGACGACCGGCAGCGCCTCCTGGATCTGGCTGACGGTACGGGTAATGTCGGCGGTCTCGGTCTGGGCGACCGCCTGCAGATAGAGACGGAAGACGTCGATGACCTGCGTCGTGGTGCGCGAAGTCCAGAGGGCGGCTGGCGCGCGCTGGTCGACCAGTTCACCATACCGATCGTCGAGGGCGTCCAGGCGGGTGGCGGCGAGCACGCACAGGCTGACGGCCGCGACACCCAGCAGGACGACGGGAAGCAATCCTTTGACGGCAATCCTGAGATTATCGAGGAACTGCATGACCGGACCCTCTCCGCGCACGGTTATCCCCCGAAAGCAGGGTTGCGCCGAAGGATCGTTCATGCAATCGGAAATTTAGCCCTCATCCTTCCAGCAGGCAGCGCAACCCGCTCAGAAGCTCGCGTGGGGTAGGTGGACACCCCGGGATGACGAGGTCGACCTGGGTGAAGGCCTCGAGCGGCCCGGCCACGCCGTAGGCGCCGGCGAACAGGCCCTGGCCGGCGGCGCAGGCGCCTACCGCCACCACCCATTTCGGATCCGGCGTCGCCTCGATCGCCCGGTGCAGCGCCTCGCGCATGTTGGTCGATACCGGGCCGGTGACCAGCAGCACGTCGGCATGGCGGGGCGAGGCGACGAATTTCAGGCCGAACCGCTCCAGGTCGTGGAAGGCATTGGCCAAAGCGTGCAGCTCCAGCTCGCAGCCGTTGCAGGAACCGGCATCGACGGCCCGCAGGGCCAGCGAGCGCCCCAGCCGTCTTTTTGCCGCGGCGTCGACCGACGCGGCCAGCGCATCGAGCCCGGCCGGGTCGGCCGGCGGCGGCGCCTCGGACAGCGGCCCCGAGAGCAGGCGGCGCAGGGTGGTCGGCCACTGGCTCATAGATCGACCCCGGCGTAGGAGCAGTTGAAGCTCTTATTGCAGACGGGAAAGTCGGCGATGATGTTGCCCTCGATCGCGGCTTCCAGCAGCGGCCATTGGAACCAGCTGGGATCGCGGGGGTGGCAGCGGGCGACGCGGCCCGCTTCGTCCAGCCGCACCCAGGTCATGATCTCGCCGCGGAAGCCTTCGATCAGGGCAAGTCCTTCCCCGCCACGGGCGGGCATGGCCATGGCCGTGGGCCCGGCCGGCAAACCGTCGAGCAGCGCGTCGATCAGGTCCAGGCTCGCCTCGACCTCGCGGATGCGCACCCAGACCCGGGCATTGACGTCGCCCTCGCCGAACAGCGGGATCGGCCAGTCGAGCTTGTCGTAAGGCGGATAGGGCGCGGCCTTGCGGGCATCGACGGCGCGCAAGCTGGCACGGCCGACATAGCCGCCGGCGGCGTAGCGGTGGACCAGTTCGGGCCGCACCGTGCCGGTGCCGACCAGGCGGTCGGCGAGGCTTGCCTTGGCGTCGTACACGTCGACCAGCTTGCGGAATGGCGGGCGGATGCCGTGCACCAGCCGGCGCAGGATGCCGACGCGGTCGGCATCGAGGTCGCCGGCGACCCCGCCGGGGACGACCTGGTCGAACATCAGGCGATGGCCGAAACAGTCGGCGGCGGCGCGAAGGCAGCGTTCCCTGAGCATGCCGCATTCGGCATGGATGAAGGCATAGGCGACATCGTTGCAGATCGCGCCGATGTCGCCCAGATGATTGGCGATGCGCTCGAGCTCGGCCATCACCGCGCGCAGCCAGTCGGCGCGCGGCGGCGGGCGGATGTCGGCCGCGGCTTCGGCGGCGCGGGCAAAGGCCAGCGCATGGGCCACCGCGCTGTCGCCGGAGATGCGGCAGGCAAGCCTGGCGGCCTCGGCCGGCGCCTGGCCCTGCATCAGCCCCTCGATACCCTTGTGCACCCAGCCGAGCCGGGCTTCGAGACGCACCACCGTCTCGCCGTTGGCGGTGAAGCGGAAATGGCCGGGTTCGATGATGCCGGCGTGGATCGGCCCGACCGGCACCTGGTGCAGCGCCTCGCCCTCGACCGGCAGGAAGGCGTAATCCTCGATGTCGGGAGGCGTGGCGACGGGATGGCCCGACAGCGGCCGCCGGTCGGGCCAGCGGCCATGGTCGAGCCACGGGCGACGGTCGGCCGCCCCCTCGGCGTCGTGACCCCAGAGGTCGCGGATCGCGCGTTCCAGCCGGATCGCGCCGGGCCGGACGGGCGAGACGGCGGGGTAGCGGCCCTCGATCACCGGGACGCTGGCCACCGCGACGCCGCCTTCGACCTCGTCGCGCAGCGCCATGTGGATCCAGTCGGCCTCGGCCCACAGGCCCAGGAGCGACCAGTCGGCCTGGCCCATGCGGTCGATCAGCAGGCGCCAGCCCTGCTGGTCGAGCTCGAACCGCGTGCAGGGCCGGTGCCAGGTGACGATGGTGGCGGGCGCGAGATAGGTCAGCAGGTCTTCCGCCATGGCGTTCATCCCAGCATGCCGGCGATCTGGCGCAGCCAGCCGACCAGCGGCGGCGGCAGATAGAGGCCCGCCGCCAGCACCAGCGCCAGATGGAGATAGAGCGACAGGGGTGGTGCGGTGCGGGCGGCCTTTGCCCCTTCCGGCACGGGCGCAAAGGCGATGGTCTGCAGATGGCGGATCAGCCCGCCGAAGGCGAGCAGCAGGCCCAAGACGATCGCGGCGGCGAGCCACGGCATGCGCTCGAGCGCCGTGGTGACCAGCATGAATTCGGCCGCGAAGATGCCGAACGGCGGCAGGCCGGCGATCGCCAGCACGGCGATGACGAACCCCCAGCCCAGTGCCGGGTGGCTTTCGGTGGCGCCGGCCAGCGCCTCGATTTCCTGGGTGCCGCGCGACTGGGCCAGGCTGCCCACGGCGAAGAAGATCGCCGACTTGGTCAAGGCATGCATCGCCATGTGCAGGAGCCCGGCGAAATTCGCCACCGGCCCGCCGATGCCGAACGCCATGACGACGATGCCCATATGTTCGACCGACGAATAGGAGAACAGCTTCTTGACGTCGCGCCGGCGATACAACGCGGCACCGGCGACCAGGAGCGACAACAGCCCCATGGCGATCATCAGCGGGCCAGGCGCGAAGGCCATCGGGTTGGCGCCCAGCAGCATCTTGAAGCGCAGGACGGCATAGAGCGCGACGTTGAGCAGCAGGCCCGACAGCACCGCCGAGATCGGCGTCGGCCCCTCGGCATGCGCATCGGGCAGCCAGGCGTGCAGCGGGACCAGCCCGACCTTGGTGCCGTAGCCGATCAGGAGGAAGACGAAGGCGATGTCGAGGATGGCGGGATCGATCTGGCGGGCCCGCAGCTGCAGCTCGGTCCAGGCCATCGCCTCGAGGCCGTGGAACTGGGCGGTCTGGGCGGCGAGATAGATCAGGATGGTCCCGAACAGCGCCAGCGCGATGCCAACGCCGCAGAGGATGAAGTATTTCCACGCCGCCTCGATCGCCGCCTTGCTGCGGTAGAGCGAGACCATCAGCGCC
The DNA here is from genome assembly GCA_023433835.1 of Pseudomonadota bacterium. Lineage (GTDB taxonomy): Bacteria > Pseudomonadota > Alphaproteobacteria > Ferrovibrionales > Ferrovibrionaceae > JAFKFH01. The sequence goes on from JAEYTW010000012.1 coordinate 6,953, forward strand.
GTGGTCAGCGTGGCCCCCTCGATCGCGACCCAGACCAGCCCGATGTTGTTGGCGGTCAGCGCCAGCAGCATCGTCGCCATGAAGGCCTGGAACATCGCGTGGTAGAAGCGCACCTGCCAGGGCTTCAGCGGCCGGGTGCGCCATTCGTGGCCGAGATAGCCGGCGGAATGGAGCGACGTGGTGAACCCGACGAAGGCGGTCAGGACGACAAGGAAGGCGTTGAAGTCGTCGACGAAGAACAGCGCGCCCGCACTGCGCTCGGTCAGCGCCACGGCGACCGCCGCGGCAAGCGTCAGGGCCGAGGCCGCGATATTGCCGGCCGCGCCGGCGCGATAACCCGGCAGCAACGCCAGCAGGGCCGCGGCGACGACGGGAATCCCGAGCAGCGCCAGGATCGTCATGGCCCGCGGTCCCGCGCATCTTCGAGATATTGCAGGTCGAGGCTGTCGAAGCGCTCGCGGATCTGGAAGAAGAACACGCCGAAGATCAGGAAGGCGACGAGCACGGAGAAGGCGACGCTCATCTCGACGACCAGCGGCATGCCCTGCACGCCGACGGCGGCGAGGATCAGGCCGTTCTCGAGGCTCATGAACCCGATCACCTGGGTGACCGCGTTGCGCCGGGTGATCATCATCAGCAGGCCGAGCAGCACGACGGCAAGCGCGATCGCGATGGTCTCGCGCGTCAGCAGCGCCGAGCCCTGCGCGATCGGCAGGACCAGCAGGATGGTCAAAGCCACCAGCGCCACGCCGGCCAGCATGGTCGGCGCGATGCCGAGCGCGGTCTCGACCGTGCGGTGGATGCCGAGCCGCCTGATGATGCGGTTCAGCGCCACGGGAATGGCGACGGTCTTCAGCCCGAAGGCGATCGCCGCGGTCAGGTAGAGATGAGGGGCGCCCTGGACATGGGCCTGCCAGGCGGCGGCGAGTCCGACCGCCAGGCCCTGGATGGCGAAGACCTTGACCACCGCGGTCAGCCGCCGCTGGTAGAGCAGGGCGAAGGAAAGCAGCAGCGTGGTGCCGGCGAGCAGATGGGCGATGTCGTAGGCCAGGCCCATCATCGTCAGAACCCGCGGCTGACATAGAGATAGATGGTCGCAAGCATGCCGAGCACCACCGCGCCGCCCAGGAATTCGGGATAACGGAACACCCGCATTTTCGCGATGCCCACCTCGAACAGCGCCAGCGCCACGGCACCGGCGACCAGCTTGCCGACGAATATCGGCAGGGCGGGGAGGGTGAGATCCTCGCCGGCCATGCCGAACGGCACGAACAGCGCCTGGATCAGGCTGAGCCAGACGACCAGCTTGAGCATCTGGGCCAGTTCGATGGCCGCGAGATGGCGTCCGGAATAATCGAGCACCATGGCCTCGTGCACCATGGTCAGTTCCAGATGAGTCGCCGGATTGTCGATCGGCACGCGCCCGTTCTCGGCGATCGCCACCATGACGATCGCGACCAGGGCCATGGCGAGGCTGACGCGCAGGCCGACCGGCTCGGCAATGAAATGGGCCGAGATCGCCGGCAGCGACGTCGTATGGACCAGCACCGCGACGGTGAAGACCACCAGCAGCATCGCCGGTTCGGCCAGCGCGCCGATCATCAGTTCGCGGCTCGCCCCGATGCCGCCGAAGGCGGTGCCGGCATCGAGACCGGCCAAGGTCAGCAGGAAGCGCGACAGGCCGAGAATGCCGAGCAGCACGATCAGGTCGCCGGCCTGGGCCAGCGGCAGCGCATAGGTGAAGGCCGGTACCATGGCGGCGGCCAGCCAGATCGCGGCGAGCTGGACATAAGGCACGGCGGTATAGAGCGGGCCCGACGTCTCGACGACGACCGGCGTCTTCCGCATCAGCCGGCGCAGGTCGCGGTACGGCTGCCACGGCGGCGGGCCGGCGCGGCCGAGCGCCCGGGCCTTGACCCAGCGCACCAGCCCGGTGACGCCGGGCGCCAGCGCCGCCAGCAGCGCGAGATGCAGGATCTGGGCAAGGATCGTCATCGGCCCACCGCGACCACGGCCAGCAGCACGACCAGGGCGCCGAACATCAGCATCAGATAGCCGCGGATGGTCAGCCGCTGCAGCCGCGCCGCCTGCGTGGCGACCAGCTCGATGAAGCGGCCGAGCGGGGCGTAGAGGCCCGCCCACAGCCGGTCAGTGACGTCGAGCGCATGGCGTGCCGGCGTGGTATCGCCGGGCTCGGGCATCGCCACCGTCTCGCGCGCCGCAAAGGCGGTGCGGGCAAATACCCGGCGCAACGGCTGGGTCAGGCTGGAGGCGGTGTACTGCGTGGCGGGGCGAGGATCGGGAAAGCCGCAATCCCAGGCCGGCGCCCGCCGGGCCGGCTGCGGCGACAGCCGGCCGGCGGCCAGCAAGACCAGCGCGGTCAGGACGAGGCCGGCGAGCACCAGGCCGGTCGCGACATAGATCGTGCCGCCGGCCGGCAGGACGGCGAAGGGCAGGGTGATGGCGGGTGCGGCCTGGGGCCCCAGCAATTGGGCCACCGCCGGGGTGGCGAGGCCCATGACGGCGGCCGGAAACAGGCCGAGCAGGAGGCAGAGCCCGGCGCCGATCGCCATTGCAAGCTGCATGGCCGGCGCCACCTCGTGC
>JAEYTW010000026.1 GCA_023433835.1 Pseudomonadota bacterium
TGAGGGGCTGCTCGCCCCGCGGCGCGGGGCCGCGCCGCCGGGGGGGGGCGACAATCCGACCACCGTGCTGCTGACGCCCGGACAGTACAATTCGGCCTATTTCGAACATGCCTTCCTTGCCCAGGAAATGGGCATCGAACTGGTGCAGGGCGCCGATCTGTTCGTCGACGGCGGCTTCGTCTACATGCGCACGACCCGCGGCCGCGCCCGCGTCGACGTGATCTACCGCCGCATCGACGACGACTTCCTCGATCCTCTGGCCTTCAACCCGACCTCGGTGCTGGGCGTGCCGGGCCTGCTTGCCGCCTACCGCATGGGCAACGTCACCATCGCCAACGCCATCGGCGGCGGCGTGGCCGACGACAAGGCCGTCTATGCCTACATGCCCGACATCATCCGCTTCTACCTGGGGGCCGAGCCGATCCTGAAGAACGTGCCGACCTACCAGCTGCGCAAGCCCGACGACCTGGCCTATGTCCTCGACAATCTCGAGGAACTGGTGGTCAAGGAAGTCCACGGCTCGGGCGGCTACGGCATGCTGGTCGGCCCCAGCGCCAGCAAGGCCGAGGTCGAGGCGTTCCGCGCCAAGATCAAGGCTGACCCGTCGGGTTTCATCGCCCAGCCGACGCTGGCCCTGTCGACCTGCCCGACCTATGTCGAAAGCGGCGTGGCCCCGCGCCATGTCGACCTGCGCCCCTATGTGCTGTGCGGCCGCACCATCCAGGTGGTGCCCGGCGCCTTGACCCGCGTGGCGCTGCGCGAGGGATCGCTCGTGGTCAATTCGAGCCAGGGCGGCGGCACGAAGGATACCTGGGTGGTGGAGGAAGGCCATGCTGGCACGCGCCGCTGACAATTTCTTCTGGATGGCCCGCTATGTCGAGCGGGCCGAGAACGTCGCCCGCCTGCTCGCCTCGTGCCACCAGATCGGCATGCTGCCGGGCGGCGAGGCGTCGGGCCAGTCGGGCCAGCTGTCGGAGTGGGAAACCCCGCTCTACATGACGGGCACGGCCGACGATTTCATGCGCCGCTACGACAGCGTCACGCCGGGCCGGGTGCTGGCCTACATGATCCTGGAGCGCGACAATCTGTCGGCGATCCGCTCATCGCTGCTGCTGGCGCGCGAGAATGCGCGGGCGACGCGGCACCTGTTGTCGTCCGACCTGTGGGAAACGCTGAACCAGACCTGGCTGGCGGTGGCCGAGCTCGACTACGACCAGCTGCGCCGCGACGGCATCCAGGAACGGCTGGAATGGGTGCGCGACCGCTCGCACATGTTCCGCGGCGCGCTCTACGGCTCGATGCGGCGGGCGGAAGGTTTCTCCTTCGCGAGCCTCGGCACCGCGGTCGAGCGGGCCGACTCCACCGCGCGACTTTTGCGGGTGAAGTGGGACACGCTGGTCCAGCGCGACCTGCCACACGGGGTCAAGGCGCGGCCCGACTATTACCGTACCGCGGTTCTGCTCAATGCGCTGTCGGCCTACAAGAGCTATCGCGAGACCTATGCCTCCAACCTCGACTTCGCCAAGCTGGCCGAGCTGATCATCCTGCGCGAGGACATGCCGCGCGCGCTGATGGCCTCGCTGACCGAGATCGAGGATCTGCTGCGGCGCCTCGATCCGGCCGCCCAGCCGCTGGGAGCCGTCCGCGCGCTGCGCCAGCGTCTGCGCTCGATCCAGGTGGCGGACCTGATGCGCATCGGCATCAAGCGCTTCCTCGACGAATTCACCGTCGAGGTCGGCCGCATCGCCTCGCAGATCCAGAACACGTTCCTGGTGGTTTCATGAGAATCGCGATCCGGCACGAAACCCGTTATCGCCTGGCCGAGAAGGCGCGCCGCACGGTGCAGTACCTGCGGCTGTCGCCGCGGCACGATCGCTGCCAGTCGGTCGTCTCCTGGTCGGTCGAGGGTTTCCCCGATCTCAGCACTTGGCGCGACGGCTTCGGCAACATCGTCCATCTCGCCTGCAACAACGAGCCGCATGACGAGGTGGTCGTGGTCGTCGACGGCGTGGTCGACACCATCGATACCCATGGCGTGCTGCCGCTCGATGACGGCCTGCCGCCGCGCATGTTCCTGCGCGAGACGCCGCTGACCAAAGTGACGCCCGAAATCGTCGCCTTCGCCAACGAGAACGCCCAGCGTGGGGCCGACGGCGATCTCGCCGCGCTGCACCGGCTGATGGCGGCGCTGGCAATCAAGGTCGAATACACTCGTGGCCATACCGACGTGAACACGACGGCGGCCGAGGCGCTGGCCCTGGGCCGCGGCGTCTGCCAGGACCATGCGCATCTGTTCATCGCCTGTGCCCGCGTCCTCGGCATTCCCTGCCGCTACGTCTCGGGCTATATCGTCGACATCGATCCGGGCGCGGCCAGCCATGCCTGGGCGGAAGCCTTCGTCGACGGCCTGGGCTGGGTGTCGTTCGATGCGGCCAACAAGCGGTCGGCGACCGATGCCTATGTCCGGCTTGCCGTCGGTTACGACTATGCGTCGGGCAGCCCGATCACCGGCCGGCGGCTGGGGGGCCCCGGCGAGGATCTATCGGTCAGCTTGCAGGTGCAGCAGCTTCAAAGCTAAAACATGGCCCCATGACCTATTGTCTGGGCATGAGGCTCGCCGCCGGCCTCGTTTTCGTGTCGGATTCCCGCACCAATGCGGGTGTCGATTCGGTTGCGACCTTCCGCAAGTGCTTCGTCTTCGACGAGGCCGAGGACAGGGCCATCGTGGTGCTGACCGCCGGCAACCTGGCGGTGACGCAGGCCGTCATCGCGCTCCTGGAAGATCGCGCGGCGTCGCAGGACGCCGCCGTCAGCATCTATGCCGCCACCTCGATGTTCGAGGTGGCGCGCATCGTCGGCGACGCGGTGCGCGAGATCGACGCCCGCGACGGCGAGCATCTGCAGAAGCACGGCTCGGAATTCAACGCCTCGTTCATCGTCGGCGGCCAGATCGCCGGGCGGCGCGTTCGGCTCTACCATCTCTATTCCGCCGGCAACTTCATCGAGGCGACCGAGGAGACGCCGTTCTTCCAGATCGGCGAGACCAAATACGGCAAGCCGATCATCGAACGGGTGCTGACCTACGATACCGCGCTGATCAAGGCCGCCAAATGCGCGCTGGTATCCTTCGACTCGACGATCAAGTCGAACCTGTCGGTCGCCCCGCCGCTGGACATGGTGATCATCCCGGCCGACCGGCCGAAGGACCTGCGGAAATACCGTATCGGGGACAGCGATACCTATTTCCGTAACATCCGGACCCTGTGGGGCGAAGGGCTGAACCAGGTGTTCACGACGCTTCCCGACCCCGACTGGCTCGATCCCACTTTGTGACCTGACAACTCGTTACAAGAACCGACCCCTCGATACCCCAATACCTCCAATAATGGGAAAACGGATGGAGGGACGCGATGAGTCGGTTGACGCTGACGATGCTGGTGCTGGTCTTTCTGACGCTGGCGCCCGGCGTGCGGGCCGAGCCCGTGTCGCTTGTCACCGGCGACAATTACCGGCCCTATGCCGATCGGTCGCTGCCCGGCGGCGGCCTGCTCGCGATCCTGGTGCGCAAGGTCTTCGCCGAGATGGGCAAGGAGGCCGAGATCGAGTTCCTGCCGTGGAAACGCGGTTATCGCGACATGCTCACCCATGATTTCGTCGGCAGCTTTCCCTACCGCCAGTCGGATAACCGGACGGACGAGATCCTCTATTCGGCCCCGCTGATTTCGGGCCGCAGCGTCGCGGTGGTGCGCGAGGGCGCAGGCTGGACACTGCCGGGGCTGGCCCAAGCAAGGCCGCGGGTCTGCCGGGCCGGCGGCTATTCCAGCTATTTCGACGACCTGCTGCGCGACGGCCAGGCCCGGCTGATCGAGCCGGCCGACATCGACGAATGCCTGCGCATGATCGGCGCGAACCGCGCCGACGTCATGTCGCTGGACCAGCTCGTCTTCACCGCCACCCGGGCCACCACCTTCATCGAGGCGCCGTTGTCGACGCTGGCCCTGCCGACGACGGAGGGCACGCTGCACTTCGTCGTCGCCCGCGACCTGCCGGGGGCCAATCGGCTGATCGGCGACTTCAACGCCGCGCTGGCCCGCCTCAACGGCGACGGCTGGGTCGCCGAATTGCTGAAGCGCTATACGCTGGCGGCCATGGCGCCCTGAGGTGCCGTCAGCTGCCGCCCCCCATGCGCGCAAAATGCCGGGCAATGATATCGTTGGCCACTCCGCTGTCGTGCAGCGACCGTACGGCGTCATTCAACTTCGCGGCTTCGGCGGTCGATGAAAATGCCGGCGAAAATTGCAGGACAAGCAAGGTTTTGGTCAGGAGAACCCGTTGTCCGAATGCGGCGGCGGCATTGCGGGCGCGGACCAGTGCCTCCAACGTCACCATCGATCCGACCGCGGCATCGACCCGGCCGGCCTCGGCCATCATGATGGCCTGGTCGTAGCCGTCGACGAGGTACTTCTGGAAACTCAGGTCGCTGTCGAACGGCTCGCCGATCAACAGGCCGCGCGTCCACGCGACGGTTTTCCCGGTGAGGTCGGCCGGACCCTCGATTCGCGCGCGGCTGCCGACCAGCAGGCCATAGTCCAGTTCGGCAAATACCGCGCCCGGGATCACGCGATCGGCACGGGATGCCGTCCATGATGTGATCGTGAACTGGCAATGGTCGTTCTGGAGGTCATGCAGGACACGCGGCAGCGGCGTGATCTCCTGCCGGATTTCGAGGCCGGTCTCTGCCATCAGACGACCGGCAACCTCCGGATAGATGCCGCCGTTGCCGGACTTTTGTCCCCACGGGGGCTCGTCGATGATGCAGGCAACGATCGGCGCCGCCTGTGCCGGAAGGGCCGAGAGCCAGATGGCCGCCAGCAGCATGCCGGCAGCGAAAAGGGACGCCCGCATGATAGCCCCTTGTGCCATGAAGACCATTTCATAGCACAAGGGATGCGGGTACTGCCTGCGGCGAATTGCCCTGAAGGGCGATCAGGCGGCCAGGCTGGGCGCCCGCTGGCGGGCGTAGAGGAATTCCAGCACGGCCGAGCGGCAGCGGATATAGGTCGGGTCGGCCGCAAGGTCGAGGCGGCGGCGCGGCCGGCCGAGCGGTACGTCCAGGATTTCGCCGATCGTCGCCGCCGGGCCGTTGGTCATCATCACGATGCGGTCCGACAGCAGCACGGCCTCGTCGACGTCGTGGGTGATCATCAGCACGGTATTGCCGAGCTTCTGGTGGATCTCCATCACCGAATCCTGCAGATGGGCGCGGGTCAGCGCGTCGAGCGCGCCGAACGGCTCGTCCAGCAGCAGGACTTTCGGCTCCATCGCCAGGGCTCTGGCGATGCCCACGCGCTGTTTCATGCCGCCCGAGATCTCGCCCGGCCGCTTGTCGCGGGCATGGGCCATCTGCACCAGTTCCAGGTTGTGCATGATCCAGCCGTCGCGCTCGGCCTTGGTCCGGGTCGAGCGGAATACCTTGTCGACCGCGAGCTTGACGTTGTCGTAGACGGTCAGCCAGGGCAGCAGCGAATGGTTCTGGAACACCACGGCACGGTCGGGGCCGGGCGCGTTGACTTCCCGGCCTTCGAGCAGCACGCCGCCGCGGGTGGCGCGCAACAGGCCCGCCACGATGTTCAGAAGTGTCGACTTGCCACAGCCGGAATGGCCGATGATCGAGATGTATTCGCCCTTGGCGATGCGCAAGCTGACATCGCGCAGAACCTCGGTCGTCGCGGGCCCGCGCTGGAAAACCTGATCGATATGGTCGATAGCGAGATAGTCGGTCATGGCGTGATCCTCGTTCAGGCGGCGCGGGCGGCGAAGCGGCCGATCAGGGCGATCAGGCGGTCGAGGCAGAACCCGACGAGGCCGACATAGACCAGGGCCACGACGATGTCGGAGATCAGCGACGAGTTCCAGGCATCCCAGATGAAGAAGCCGATGCCGACGCCGCCGATCAGCATCTCGGCGGCGACGATGGCAAGCCAGGACAGGCCGATGCCGATGCGCAGGCCGGTGAAAATGTAGGGCGCGGCCGCCGGCAGCATGATCTTGGCGAAATATTCGATGCCGCCGAGCCGCACGACCCTGGCGACGTTGCGGTAATCCTCCGGGATGTTGCGCACGCCGACGGCGGTATTGATGATGATCGGCCATATCGCGGTGATGAAGATGACGAAGATCGCCGAGGGCTGGCCGTCGCGGAAGGCGGCCAGGGAGATCGGCAGCCAGGCCAGCGGGGGCACGGTGCGCAGCACCTGGAAGATCGGATCCAGGCCCCGCATGGCCCAGACGCTCTGCCCGATCAGCACGCCCAGCGCGATGCCGGCAACGGCGGCGAGCAGATAGCCCAGCGCCACGCGCTGGAGGCTGGCGAAGATATGCCAGAACAATCCCTTGTCGAGCCCGCCGCGGTCGTAAAACGGATGGGCGATCAATTCCCAGCTGTCGGCGACCAGCTTGGTCGGCGAGGGCAAGGCGGAAGTGGGCGAGCCTGCCGCCAGCTGCCAGATCGCAATCAGTACGGCCAGCATGACCAGCGGTGGGACCAAACGGGTCGCCGCCGCTGCGGCCATCGGCTTCACCCGGTCGCGCAGAATATCCGGCTGGCGGCGGGGTAGTGCGAAGAGGGCGGCGCCGCGGCCGGCAGTGGCCGGCGTCTCGAAGTTCCGGGCGGGCATCGACATGGGATGATCTTCCTTCCAGGGCGTCAGGCGATGGCGCGCTTGATGGCCAGGCTGTCGAGATAGGCTTTTGGGTTGGCCGGATCGAAGACCTTCCCGTCGAAGAAGGTCTCCTTGCCGCGCGAGGTCGAGGCCGGGATATCGGCGACGCCGATCGACTTGGCTGCGGAGCGCCAGATATCCTCGCGGTTGACCTTGCTGATGACGCCTGCGCTGTCGAAATCGCCGGGCAGGATGCCCCAACGGATGTTCTCGGTCAGGAACCAGAGTTCATGGCTCTGGAACGGGTAGGAGGCATGGTCGCGCCAGAACTTCATCACCAGCGGCGAGTTTTTCACTTCCCGGCCGTCGCCGTAGTTGATGTCGCCGGAGGAGCGGCCGACGATGTCGGCGACCGGCACGTTGAACCAGGCGCGCTTGCCGACGATCTCGCACATCTCCTTGACGTTTTCGGGTTTGTCGCACCACATCTGCGCTTCCTGCACCGCCATGGTCAGCGCCTGGGCGGCCTTCGGGTTCTGGTCGACCCAGTCGGCGCGCATCGCAAAGCTCTTCTCCGGATGCCTGGCCCACAACTCGCCGGTCGACAGCGCGGTGTAGCCGATGCCCTGGTTGACCAGCTGGGCATTCCACGGTTCGCCGACGCAGAAGCAGTCCATCGTGCCGACCTTCATGTTCGCCACCATCTGGGCAGGTGGCACGACGATGGTCTGGACATCCTTGTCCGGGTCGATGCCGCCGGCGGCCAGCCAGTAGCGGATCCACATGTCGTGCGTACCGCCGCGGAAGGTCATCGCGGCCTTGACCTCCTTGCCTGCGGCGACCGCCTTGGCGAAGGCATCCTTCAGCGGCGCCGCATCGAGCCGGGCCCCGGTCGCCTGCCAACTCTTGGCGACCGAGATCGCCTGGCCGTCGAGGTTCAGCCGCGCCAGGATGTACATCGGCACCGGCTGATTGTTCTGCGTCACCTTGCCGGCCGAGATCAGATACGGAAGCGGCGTGAGAATATGGGCGCCGTCGATGCCGCCGCCGCCCGAGCCCAGCACGATATTGTCGCGCGTGGTGCCCCAGGATGCCTGCTTGGCGATTTCGACGTCGGGCATGCCGTATTTGGCGAACAGGCCCTTTTCCTTGGCGATGATCAGCGGCGAGGCATCGGTGAGCGCGATATAGCCCAACACGGCCTTCTTCGTTTCCGGGCCGCTGCCTTGCGCGAAGGCGCCGGCGGGCAGGGCGGCGCGGGCCGCGGCAAGCAGCGCGGCGGTGCCGGCGGCGCCTTGCAGGAAGCTGCGGCGGCGGATGACGGGATTAGCCATGGCGGAAGGCTCCTTGTTCGCTGGTTTCTTGTGTCTGGGCGGGGGCGACGGCCGGCGGCCGTTCGAACAGCAGCGCCGCGGCCTCGTAGGCCTGCGGCAGGTAGGTCGCGGCGATCACGGCCGGAATATCGATCTCGAGCGAGGCCTGGCCCCAGCGCTGCATCTGGGCCAGCGTCCATTCCGAATTGATCGCCCGCGGCAGGCCGGATGCCTTGCGGCCGAAGGTGATGAAGTCGGCGACCTGGCGCTCGTCGCCGTCGCCGGTGGTCAGGATGCGGCCGGCCAGCGCGCGTTCGACCAGGTCGGCCGGCGCATCGACGAAGGCATGGGTCACCATCAGCCGCGCCGCCTCGGGCCGGTTGGCCGGATCGTCGATCCAGTCCTGCGCCTCGATGACGGCGGCGATCAGCGCATGGTGGATCTCCGGCCTTTCCGCAGCCCAGCCCCGGCGCACGGCCAGCACCTTCTCGAAATGCCCGGGGCGGATCTCGACGGTCGCGGCGGCCACGGCGCCGATGCCGAGGTCGGCGGCGCGCTGGCACCAGGGCTCGCCGACGCAATAGCCGTCGAGATGGCGGGCGGCGAGCTTGGCGACCATCAGGGGCGGCGGCACCACGGCGATGCGGACATCGCGCTCCGGATCGATGCCCGAGGCGACGAGCCAGGAACGCAGCAGATAATTGTGCGACGACCAGGGAAAGGTGACGCCGAAGGTCAGCAGCGGGGCGCCGGCCAGCTTGCGCCGGGCAATGACGCGGGCGAGGCCCTGGCCGGAATTGATCGCGTCGCGCGGGCCGGGCGACATCTCCTGCATCTGGCGGCCGAGTTCGGCCGAGACCGTGATGTTGTTGCCGCCGCGGTTCAGCACGATGCCGGAGACCAGCGGCGTGGGGAAAGCAGGCAGGCCCAGCGTTGCCGCCAGCGGCATCGCCGCCAGCATATGGGCACCGTCGAGCACGCCGACCGAAACCTTGTCGCGGATCGTCGCCCAGGACGGTTCGCGGGAAAGGACGACGTCGAGGCCGTGGCGGGTAAAAAACCCGCGCTGTTCGGCAACGATCAGCGGCGCCGCATCGACCAGCGGCACGAAACCCAGTTTCAGCCTCTCCAATCCACTCATCCGCACAACCTCGCCTGCCGAAAAGACAAAAAAAGAGGGCGCCAGAAATGCGATCGTCGGATTCCGACAATCGACTTCTGGACGCCCTTGTCCCGCGGGTTGCAGGCCATCATTGGCCACACCCGCCTTTAGTTGCTCGCAATCGCGCCGTCGAACCGCCTTTGGTTCGGCCGGCCGGTCGGGGGAGGAAAAGCCCTGACCGGCCGCCTATGCTGCGATGCAGAAGGCATGCCAAAGCCCGATCGGCGGAAAATGCCCCGCTCGAGGGCTGTCCCGGATGCGGTGCTGCCCAACGGCGTGGCATCTGCCGTCAAGCGGTGATCAAAAGGCGGGCAGGTGGGTTTTTGCCTAGCCTTTGAGCAGGGAGGCGTAGGTGATCAGCCCTTCGGCGACGTCCACGAGGCGCTTGTTCTGGTCCATCGCGAGCTTGCGCAGCGCCCTGTAGGCCTCTTCCTCGCTCAGGCCCCGCTGTTCCATCAGGATGCCCTTGGCGCGTTCGACCACCTTGCGGTCGCTCAATGCCGCCTTGGCGGTGTCGAGTTCGCGACGCAGTTTGTCGAATGCGCGGAAACGGGCGATCGCCACCTCGATCACCGGCTTGACCCGATGGCGCTCCAGCCCATCGACGACATAGGCGGACACGCCCGCGGCGATCGCCTCGGTGATCAGCCCGGCGCCTTCCGCCCCGGTGAAGACGACGATCGGCAGCGGCCGGTCGCGGTTGATCGCCGCGACATCCTCCAGCATGTCGCGGCTGGGGGCGTTGAGATCGAGCACGACCATGTCGGGGCGCAGGTCGGCGATCCGTTCGGTAAGGTCCTCGTCGGGACGGGCGACCCCGGCCAGCACGGCGCCGGCCTCCGCCAGCCCTTCGCGCAGCACGGCGACGCGTTCGGCCTCGTCGTCGACCACGAGGACGCGCAGGGCCTTGGGAGGCTGGCTGAGACGCTTTGACTCTGGCGGCATCGCTTTGCTCATATTCCGGGTATGTTGCGATGCAATATCCGCGCCATCAGCCTTCTGGCGTAAGCCCCCGGGCGTGGCTACAGTGCGCGCGCCATGACACCAGATCTGCTGACCATCGCCGCCATCGTGATCTTTGCCGCGACCTATAGTGTGGTCGCGATCGGCAAGGTGCCCGGGTTGCACCTCGACCGGGCCGGGGCGGCGCTGCTCGGCGGCGCGCTGATGGTGGCAGCCGGCGTGCTGACGCCGGAGGAGGCCTACAAGGCGGTCGACGTCGATACCATCGTGCTGCTGCTCGGCATGATGATCGTCGTCGCCTATCTCCGGCTGTCGGGCTTCTTCCAGCTGGCGCAATCCTGGGTCGCGGCCCGGGCCGGGCGGCCCCTGACCCTGCTCACGGGGATCGTGGTGCTGTCGGCCGTCTTGTCGGCCTTCCTGGTCAACGACACCATCTGCCTCGTGATGACGCCGTTCGTCGCTGACCTGGCGTTGCGTCTGCGCCGGGACCCTGTCCCCTATCTGCTGGCGGTCGCGATGGCCTCGAACGTGGGCAGCGTCGCGACCATTACCGGCAACCCGCAGAACATGATCATCGGCACGGTCTCCGGCCTGTCCTATGGCGGGTTCGCTGCCGCGCTGACACCGATCGCGCTGGCCGGGGCGGCGCTGACCATCGTCCTGATCGCGGCGGTCTACCGGTGCGAATTCTTCGGGGGCGATCGCCTGACCCTCGAGGCGGCGCCCGCGCGCTATCACGGCCCGCTGGTCACCAAGGCGCTGGTCGTGCTGGCCGCCATGGTCGCGCTGTTCTTCGCCGGAGTGCCGATCGCCAAGGTGGCGATCACCGGCGGCGCGCTTCTGCTGATCACCCGCCGGGTCAAGCCGGACAAGGTCTATCGCGAGATCGACTGGCCGCTGCTGGTGATGTTCTGCGGCCTGTTCATCACCGTGGCGGGGTTGGAGAAGGTGCTGGTCACGCCCGACCTTGTCGCCCGGGTCGGCGGGCTGCAGCTCGACCGGCCGGGCATGCTGAGCCTGGTGACCGCCGTGCTGTCGAACATCGTCTCGAACGTGCCGGCGGTGCTGGTGCTGAAACCGTTCGTCGCCGCCACCGCCGACCCCCAGCGGGCCTGGACGGTGGTGGCCATGGCATCGACCTTGGCCGGCAACTTCACGCTGCTGGGATCGGTCGCCAACCTGATCGTTGCCGAGCGGGCGAAGGCCTATGGGGTGACGATCCGCTTCATGCCGTATTTCGTCGTCGGCGCACCGTTGACCGTCCTCACCATCCTGTTCGGCGTGTGGTGGCTTTAGCAGGGTGCGGAAAAACCCTGTTCGCCAGGGCGTTTGGCGCCTGGTTGATCCGAAACTCAGCTGGCGCGAGGGTTATGTTCCGGCTTTTTGAGCCGGTTTTACCGGAATCCGCCGATTTTAGGCGGATTCCGGGCGCGGTCATGCCGCGACCATCAGCTTCGGCAGGCGAACGATGTTGTAGGCGGCGGCCGCGAAGGTGAACATCCAATTCACCTTCTCGGTGCCGCGATGGCGGGTTTTGCGAAGGCCAGCGGTGGTCTTGATCCAGCCGAAGACCTCTTCGATCCGCTTCCGGACCCGCAGGCTGATCGCATAGCCGGGATGCCTGGTGGTGCGGCCATCCAGAGCGCTTCGCCGCCTGACACCGTTCTTGTCCACGCCCTCGTGCCTGGCGATGTGCGGGGTGACCTTGCGTTTGCGCAGGTCGGCAACGAACTCGCGCACATCGAATGCCTTGTCGCCAGCCAGGGTAATCCGCCGTCTGGTCCCCAATCGATCCACCAATGCCAGAGCCGCTTCCCGTTCGGCTGTTCCGCTGGCCGGCGTCAGCATCGCACCGACGACCAGACCGTTGCGGTTCTCCATCAGAACATGGCCCATGAAGGCAAGACGCGACGGTTGGCCGCTGGACTTGCGGTACAGCTTGGCGTCGGGATCGGTCGTCGAGGCGTGCGTCTTGTTGGAGCGCTTCTCTCCGTGAAAGTCGCGCTCCCCGTTACGACCCGGGCCAGGCGGCTCGCCGCTGCCGTCCTTGGGACGGAAGCTCTTGATCGACGCCCAGGCCTCGATCAGCGTCCCGTCCACCGAGAAGTGGTCATCCGACAGCAGGTCGCGACTGCGTGCCTGTGCCACCACGGCAGCGAGGAACTTCTGCGCCACCTCGCCGGATAAAAGCCGATCCCGGTTCTTGGTGAAAACCGTCGGATCCCAGATCGCGGCATCCATCGACAGCCCGACGAACCAGCGGAACAGCAGATTGTAGTCCAGCTGTTCCATCAATTGCCGCTCCGAGCGGATCGTATAGAAGGCCTGCAGCAGCAAAGCCCGCAGCAGCTTCTCCGGCGCTATCGACGGACGACCGACCTTCGAATACAGACCTTCGAAATCCGGCGACAAAACCTCGAGCGCCTCATCGGCTATCGCGCGGATCGGACGAAGAGGATGGGCCGCGGGAACACGAGCCTCGCAGCTCACATACGAAAAAAGCCCTGCCGTCTGATCGTCGCTACCGCGCATCTCATCCTCCGATCTCTCGGAAGAAACGAATCATGGGCCGATCCAAGACGGAAGGGTTTTTCCGCACCCTGTTAG
>JAEYTW010000734.1 GCA_023433835.1 Pseudomonadota bacterium
GGGCCGCGAGGTCTGGATGCTGCTGCCGGCCACGCCGCATTGGCGTTGGGGCCGGCAGGGCCAGGATACCGCGCTCTATCCGAGTTTCCGGCTGTTCCGCCAGGAACGCTCGACCGAGTGGACCGGCGCGGTGCAGTTCGTGACCGAGGAGATGTCGCGGCGCTACGGCCTGGGCTGATCGCCGGCGAAGCCCTCGCACAGCCGGGCGACGTCGAACGGCCGGGTCAGCATCAGCGCGTGCCGGGTATCGATCTCGACCACCCGGCCGCGCGGCAGCCGGGCGGCCCGGTCGCGCGACGCCTCGAACATGCCCAGCGGATTGGCGGTGCAATAGACGTAGAGCATCGGCAGATGGCTCAACTCGGCCCGCGCCGCCAGCGGCTCGGTGAACGGTGCCAGCGGCACGCCGCCCAGTTTGCGTTCCAGCACCGCCCGGGCCGGGTCGTCATCGTCGCAGAACTTGGCCATCGGCAGGAAGAACGGCACCAGCCAACCGTTTCCCCGCTCGTCGGCAAGGCGTCGCGCCGGCGCCTCGATGTCCCGTCCGGCGAGGTCGAGCGCGCATTCGCCGTCATGGGGGAGCAGCGCGTCGAGATGGATCAGGCCCCCGATCCGCTCGCCGATCGCATGGGCCACGCCGGTCGTCACCATGCCGCCGTAGCTGTGCCCGACCAGGATCACGTCGGTCAGATCCTCGGCCAGGATCAGGTTGACGATGTCGGCGACATGCGTCGACAGCGTGGTCTGCGGCCCGCCGATATGCTCGCGGTCGGCGCAGCCAGACAGCGACGGGCGATAGACGGCATGGCCGCGGGCGGCGAGCAGCCCGGCGACCGGCTTCCAGGCCCAGCCGCCGAAGAATGCGCCGTGAACGGCAACGAAGGTCGCCATGATCTTCTCCTCCTCATCGATGGGATCGCGGAGGGGAGAGGGCGGGCGCGGCGGACCGGATTCGCCGGGATTTTTTTGCGGGCGCGCGAATCCTCGCCGCGTGCCGCCGCCTCCAAGGTATGGAACAAGGTGGAGGAAGCCATGGCGGCTGCGCAAATTCCCGACGGTATTTTCGAGGCGGCCTGCCGTGGCGAGCAGGCCGCGCTGGTCCGGCTGATCGAAATCGCCCAGCCCGATATCCGGCGCTACGCCCGCGTTGCTTGCCGCAGTTCGGCCGATGCCGAGGATGCGGCGCAGGAAGCGCTGTGGCTGTTGTTTCGCCGGGTCGGCACCATCCGCTCGCTGGCGGCGATCTCGGGTTGGCTGTTCACCGTGGTGCGGCGCGAATGCCTGCGGCTGGCGCGGCGAACCGGGTTGCCGGTGCCGGCCGATGTCGACGAGGCGGTGTTCGACCGGCCCGACATCGAACTGCGCCTCGACATCGCCGCGGCGATCGAGGCCTTGCCGGCGCATTATCGCGAGGTCGCACTGCTGCGCGACGTCCGGGAGTTGACCATCGACGAGATCGCGGCCGCCACGGCCTCGACCCGCCAGGCGGTCAAGGCGCGGCTGCATCGTGCCCGCCTGATGATGCGCGAATATCTGACTGCCTGATTCCGCCGGGCTCAGCCGGCGGCGGGGAAGTTCGGTCCCGCCAGCCTGGTCAGGTCGATCAGCGCGCCGTCCAGGGCGGCATGGTCGAGGATCGTGTCGGTCAGGTCGGCACCGTAGAGGCTGGTATGCGCCAGGCTCGCATAGGTGCAGTCGGCCCGGATCAGGCTGGCCCCGGCGAGGTCGGCGCCGGTCAGGTCGGCGTGGAACAGGTCGGCCCGCATGAACGAGGCGTTGGCGACCAGGGCCGAGGCGAAATGGGCCTGGCGCAGGTCGGCCCGGATGAACATGGCCGCCGAGAGATTGGCGGCCACCCAGGTGGTGTTGGGCAGGCTGGCCCCGATCAGGCAGGCGGCGGGCATCCGGGCGCGATCGAAGCAGGAGCGGGCGAGGTCGATGTCGCCCGCGGTCGACAGGCGTTCGATGCGGGCATGGCTGAAATCGGCATCGTGCATGCGGGTATCGACCAGGGTGCAGCGGGTCATCGCCGCGGCGACGAAGCGGGCCTGGTCGGCACGGCAGTTCATCAGCACGACCTTTTCCAGTACGGCTTCGTCGAACGTGGCCTGATCGAGGATGGTTTCAAGGAAGGTGACGTCGGTCATCTCGACCCCGGCGAAGACCGCCTGGGTCAGGATCGCATCGGCGATCGTGGCCTCCGTCACGCGGGCACCGCTGAAATCGGTATGCTGGCCGTTGGCGGCGCTGAATTGGGTGCGCTCGAGGATCGCCCCGGCCAGCCGGGTGCGGTTGAGGCTGGTGCGGCCGAGATTGGCGTCGGTCAGGTCGGCGCCGGCGAGGCTGGCATCGTCGAGGATCGCCCCCGCGAAGCAGGCCCGCGCCAGCAAGGCGGCGTCGAAGCGCGTGCCTTCCAGCCGGCAATCGGTGAAATCGGCCTCGGTCAGGTCGCGGCCGCCGAGATCCATGCCGGAGAGGTCGAGGCCGGCATAGTCGCCGCGGCCCAGGTCCGCCCCGGCGTTCAGCGCGGCTTGCAGCCCGGCTGTACGCCGGGCGCCGTCGGTCCGCGGCGGCAGGGCCGAAGCCGGCATCATATGGCCGATCCGGCTGCGCATGCGGGTGTGCAGCGCCGATATGTCGGCTACCGCCTGATCGATGAAGCCGAGATGATCGCCCGGTTTGGCCGCCAGGATACGGCCGCGCATTTCCGCCGGTGCCGCGCCGGCGATCCGCTCGACCTCGGCGTCCGCGGCGGCGATCACGGCTTGAGGCGTCTTCGGCGTGTTGGCGGCGGCCTGGGCCAGCAACTGGTCGTAGTCGAGCCCGGCCTTGGTCGCCAGGGCCCGCCCGCGGGCATGCGCCTCGTCGCGGGTGCTGAAGCCGATGTCGCGCGCCAGCATGAAGACACGGTCGATCTGCGGCCGCAGGTCGCCGGCGTTCTTAGCGGCCGGGGCCGCGGCCTTGAGCGCATCGAGTTCGGCGCGCAGCGTCTTGATCAGCGGCGGCGGGTCATAATCGTCGGCGGCCTTTCTCATGCCGGCCAGCACCTCCGGCGGGACCGACGCCTGCAGCTTCGCCTCTGCCTCGTCGATCAGCGCCTGCAGCCGCGGCGGCAGGGCAGGGTCGACCGGGCGCGCCACCTTCATCCACGCGGCCTTCTCATGCGCCGGTTCCTGCCAGCCCTCCGGCGAGAGCGCGACATGATCGAGCCCGAGCTTGAAGCCGTCATCGGGGTCGAGGCGGCGTGCCAGATCGGCAGCGTAGTAGTCGAGCGGCCGCAACGGCTGCTCCTGCCATTCGAAGCCGGCCAGCATCAGGTCGATTTCGGGGTGATCGAAGGCCGATACCCAGAGATTTGTCCGATGGATCAGCACGCCGAGCGCGACTTCCGGAAACAGCACCAGTGTCTCGGCATGCAGCGCCAGTTCTTCCAGGGCCCACTCGTGCTGCTGGTGGTGGCGGATGAACAGCCGCGGCCGCACGCCGGGCAATTGCGTGCTCTGAACCGCCAGTTCGGGGTGCATGTTCTCGACGATGACGGTCTCGGTGCCGCCGAAGAACCCGTCGATCTGCTGATCCGGGGGCGCAACCTGGAACAGGTCCAGCCTGGCATCGGCCGCCAGGCCGGGCGCATGGTTCTCGGCCCAGTAGCGGTCATAGGTGCCCGCGTGACGCTGGCGATCGGGCAGCGTGATGTCGCGCGGACCGAAGCCGGCCGGTGGCACGATGTCCGTCGGCAGGCCCATGACTTCGCGCGGATATTCCACGCAGGGCAGCGGATAGCGGCCGTCGGCGGTGAAGGTATCCTCGCGCCAGAACCCGATGCCGGTGGGGTTGTCGGGATATTGCGGCCCGCCGAAGGCCAGCCGCCAGTCGTCGAGCGGCATCGCGGTGAAGGGCTCCGGCGGCGTGGCGAAGGACCGGTTGTCCGGCGCCCGGCGCCATTCGCGCCGCCCCGTCAGGCGCAGCGACTTGTCGATCGGCCCCACCGCGAGGCGGGCGCCGTGCTGCAGAACCGGGACCGTGCCCGGGGCATGATAGTTGCCAAACGCCACGACTTCGGCGCGTGCCTTGGGTTCGCCGGTGTCGAGCGGCCGATCGCGCAGGATCGGGGTGATGGCTTCCCACATGTCGCCTTCCTGCACCAGCTCGCGCGGGCGGGCGAAGGGAAAGGCCGTGACCAGCCCAAGCGACAGCAAGGTGCGCCCACCCCACAGCAGCGAGCGCTTGATCAGGCCCAGCCGCTGTGGCTTGTAAATCCGCATCAGCTGGTGACCGAGATGCGGTCTTGCTCGAACTGGACGGCACGCAATGCCAGCGAGGTGACGTCGCGCTTCAGATCGGCCTTGCTTTGATTGACCTCGGCCAGCGCCGATTTCGTCGCGGCCAGCGCGTCGTCGGTTTCCGCGGTGCTCTGCTCGCTGCCGACCCCGGTATACTTGAACTTTCCAGCCGAATATTCCGCGGAAAAGCTGAGCGAACCGGTAAGGGCCAGCATGAGCGGCGTGTTCTGGGTGACCTTGGCGCCGAGCAGCGTCGCGTCCAGCGCCAAGGTCAACCCCTCGGTCAGCGTGTTGCTGTCGGTATTGGCGGTAATGCTGCCGCCGACATAGAGGCGGGCCGACGATTTCGTGTAGAACGTCATCGAATTCGTCGGGACGTTGAATTGATAGGTCGTGCTCATAGGTAGGTCAGCACCGAGACGTTCTGGACGCGCGCTTTCGACCGCGAAAACATGTTCAGCGAGGATTCCACGACGGTGGTGCGTTCCTCGACCTGCAGCAATATCTCCTTGGCCTCGGTCAGCAGCGCTTCGGCATGGGCCAGCCGTGCCTTGGCCTTGGCCTGGGCACCGAAATAGGAAATGCCGTTGAACATCTCGAATTTCGGTCCGGTCTCTGCGGCGAAAGACGCGGCAAGCTTGCCCTCGATCTTCAGACCGGCAAGCGAGGTGGTCAGATCGATCGTGCCGAGCGAGATCTTCATGTCGCCCGCGACCTTGAACTCGAAGGATTCAATGCCGGTGCCGGCCTTGATGATCCCCTCGGCCTCGATGGCGACGTAACTCTTTTCGCGGTTGATCGTGATCGTCGAGGAATCAGCCATCGTTCACATCCTCACCGCTTGCGTCACATGGGCCTTGAAGGCGGCCGACGAAATCGCGCTTTTCAGTTTCTCGGCCTGGGTCAGTGCCGTTTTGGCCTCTGCCATCGTCTTGCGGACCTCGGCGTCGCTCAGCCTGATCCTGGTGATGGAGTTGAGATAGGCCTTGTTGCTGGTGACCTCGATCTTGACCGAATCATAGGCGATCTTGGCCCCGGGCAGGATCTCGACGGTGGCGACCGCCGGTGTCGTTGCCGTCACGTTCAAACCGACGGGCAGAAACGTGCCGCTCGAGATTTCGCCGTAACCCTTGATGCTGCCCGCCAGCTGCATTGTCGCGGTTGCCGCCGCGAAGAAATTGGTCATCAGCTTGGGCGTCGGCGAACTGGTGATCGTGCCGCTGGCCACGACCCAGTATTCGAACCCCAGCGGGTCGGTGATATTGGCGGCGACGCCGATCTGATCGCCGCTGCTGTTGACGATCTGGCCTGTGTCGACGTCCACCATCGGGCAATCTCCTCAACGATCAGGCGGGAAAGTTCGGTCCGGCAAGCTTGGTCAGGTCGATCATCGCGCCGTCGAGAACGGTATCTTCGAGGATCGCCTCGGTCAAATCCGCGCCGTAGAGGCTCGTCTCGACCAGGCTCGCCCGGCGCAGATCGGCGCGGATGAAACTGGCGCCCGCGCAATCGCTGCCGCGCAGGTCGCCATGGCTCAGATCGGCGCGCATGAACGACGCACCGCTGAGCCGGGCGGCGTGGAAATGCGATTGACGCAGATCGGCGTTGTTGAACAGCGCGGCGGCAAGGTTGGTCGATACCCAGCTGGTATTGGTCAGCAGGGCGCCGATGAAACAGGCCGCCGGCATCTTCGCCCGGTCGAAGCGGGCGCGCGACAGGTCGATCTTGCCCGCGGTCGCCAGCCGGTCGATGTCCGTGCCGCTGAAGTCGGCATCGTGCATCCGGCAGTTCACCAGGGTCAGCCGCGTCATGCGGGCGCGGAAGAAACAGGCGAAATCGGCCTGGCAGTCGATCATCGTCGCGCCTTCGAACTGCGCCCGGTCGAATGCCGCCTCGTTCAGCCTGCTTTCCAGGAAGTTCGTCCTGATGAAGCGGGCGTCGATGAAGCTCGGGCCCTGCAGCGTGACGCCGTTGAACATCACTTCGGTGAATTCGGCATCGACGAACACGGGCGCCTCGCCCGCCGTCTCGGCCAGCAGCGCCTTGGTGAAGGCGGCGCTGGAGAAGACGGTGCGATTGACCGAGGCCTTGCCCAGGTTGGTCTCGACCAGCTGGGCGCCGTTGAAATGCGCGTCGTCCAGCACGGCCGCGGCAAACGAGGCGCGCGTCAGGTTGGCGCCGTTGAAGCGGGCACCGACCAGGCGACAGCCGGTGAAATCGGCCTCGGTCAGATCGCGCTGCGAGAAGTCGTAGCCCGAGAGGTCCAGGCCGCCGAACTGGCCGCGCGCCAGGCTGCCGCCCCCGGCCAGCATGCCCTGGGCCTGGGCCGCGCGCCGCGCGGCTTCGGCGGGCGGCGGTGCGTCGGGCAGCGGCATCAGATGCCCCGCGCGCGCCTGCATCAATGCCTGCAGCGCGGCGATATCGTCCATCGCGCCGTCCAGCGCGCCGAAATGGTCGCCGGGCTTGTGCGCCAGCACCTTGTCGCGCAACGCGCCCTGCGGCGTCAGCCCGGCCAGGCGCTCGACCTCGGCGTCGGCGGCGGCCACCATGTCCTTCGGCGACTTCGGCGCCTTGGCCGCGGCCTCGGCCACCAGCTTGTCGTAGTCGGCGCCGCCGCGCACGGCCATCTGGCGCGCCTTGGCCTCGGCCTCCGAAACCGCCTTCTCGGTCATGCTGCGCCCCATGCCGAGAATACGGTCGATCTGGGGCTCCAGCTGCCTGGCCTCCTTGGCGCCCGCGGCGGCGGCCGAAAAGGCATCGATCTCGGCGCGCAGCGCCTTCAACTCCGCCGTCTCGCCCGGCATGGCCGCGGCGCGCGCCGCCATCCGGGTGAAGACCTCGGCCGGCAGCAGGGCCTCGGCCCGGGCCTTCTCCGCATCCAGCACGGCCTGAAGGCGCGGCGGCAGCACGGGGTCCTTCGGGGCGGCGACCTTGAACCACTTCGCCATCTCGCGCGGCGGCTCCTGCCAGCCCTCGGGGCTGAGCGAGGTATGGTCGAGGCCGAGCGTGAAGCCGTCCTCGGGGTCGAGACGGCGCAGGAGGTCGTCGGCGTAATAGGCGCGGCTGCGCGGCGCCTGCTCCTGCCATTCGAAGCCGGCGAGCAGCAGGTCGATTTCCGGATGATCGAAGGCCGAGACCTGGAGATGGGCGCGATGGATCAGCACGCCGATTTCCAGCGTCGGGAACAGGACCAGCGTATCCGGGCGCAGCGCCTGTTCCTCCAGCACCACCTCGTGATGCTGGCGGCGGCGCAGGAACAGCCGCGGCCGCACCCCGGGCAGGCGTGTGTTCAGATACTCGCGCGCCGGATGCATATGCTCGATCGTGACCGGTTCCGCCCCGCCGAAGAAACCGTCGATCTGCTGATCGGGGGCCGCCACCTGGAACAGCTCGAGCGTCGCGTCCGCCGCGAGGCCCGGGGCATGGTTGTCGGCCCAGAAGCGGTCGTAGGTGCCGGCGAAGCGCTGGCGCGCCGGCAGCATGATGTCGCGCGGGCCGAAGCCCGCCGGCAGGACGACGTCGCCCGGCATCTTGACCACATCATGCGGATATTCCAGGCAGGGCAGCGGATAGCGGCCGTCGGGGCTCGTGACGTTGGGCAGGACATGGCCGCGCCCGGCGGGGTTGTCGGCAAAGCCGGGACCGCCGAAGGCCAGCTTCCAGTCCAGCTTCATCGCCGTGAACGGCTGGGGCTGGGTGACGATCAGGCGGCCGTCGCGGTCGAAGGTCCATTCGCGCGCGCCGGTGACGCGGATCGACTTGTCGATCGGACCCACCGCGACACGCGCGCCATGCTGCAGCACCGGGTTGCCGCCCGGGGCGAAATAGTCGCCGAACACCACGACCTCGGCCCGCGCCTTCGGTTCGCCGGTATCGAGCGGATTGTCGCCCAGCGCCGGCCCCACGGCCTCCCACATCTCGCCTTCTTCCATCAGGCGGCGCGGGTTGGCGAAGGGGAAGGCGGTGACCAGCCCGAGCGACAGCAGCGTGCGGCCGCCCCACAGGATCGACCGCTTGAGCAGCCCCAGGCGCTGTGGCTTGTAAAGTTCCATCAGCTGACGGAGACCGCGCTTGCGCTGCGCAGGGTCACGGCCCGGTTCGCCATCTTGACGGCGCCGGTGGCGGTCTTGATCGCGGTCTTCTCCAGCTCGGTCACGGCCGATTCGGTCTCGGCCAGTCCGGTATCGACCTTTGCCGTCTTCTTCTCGGCAAAGAGGCCGGTGCACTCGACCTCGTTCTTCTTCACGTTCCAGGTGATGCCGCTGCTGAAGTCGATGCCGACCACGACCGGCGAGCCGATCGAGGCCTTGATGCCGGTGAAGTGGAATTCCGCCGACCCGGTGATCGGTACGATGGTCAGCCCATGCTTGGCGACATTGGCCGAGGCCGACGCGCTGAAGCCGAGGGTCGCCGTCGACTTCGTGTAGAACGTCATGCCGTCGACGCCCTTCGCGTACATGTATTTCTTGGTCATGTCGATCCGCCCTCCGGCCCTAGACGTTCAGCGAGACGCCGTTGCCATCGACGATGGTGACGGCACGCGTGGCGGACGTGAGCTTGGCCTCCGTCTGGGCTGCGGCCTGCTCGGCCTTGGCGGTGACGTCCTGGAGCTTGGCGAGCTGGACCTTCGCCTCGGCCAGGAACGCATCGCCGTCGGCGGTCGAGATGCGCAGATTGGCGCCGTTCAGCAGCTTCACCTTCTCGCCGAACTCGGCCTCGATCCCGAGGCCAAGCAGCTTGACCTCCATTTTGACGCCGGCAAGCGTCGTGCTCACGCTGTTGGCGCCCTTGATGGTCAGGTCGCCCCCGATCTTGACGTCCAGCGAGTTCGTCATCATCCCGACCGATGCCGCGGCGTCGACCTGGATGCTGTGAAAATTGCTGTTGCGATTGATCGTGATGACGGCTGGTTTGGCCATTGACGCTACCCCCTGCTACGTGCCGGTCACTTGGTGTTGATGCGCTGGGTGATTTCCGCGTGGGCACCCGCGCTATTGAGCAGCGCGGTGCTCTTCTCGATCAGCGCCAGCGCGGCCTTCGCCCGCGAGACCAGCGCACGCTGTTCCGCGGTCGTCAGTTCGACCCGGGTGATGGTGTTGACGATGGCGGAGTTGGTGACGAGCTTGCCCTTGACCTGGTCGTATTCGATGTTCGGGCCCGGACCGATCTTGATGCCGGCCACCAGCGGCGTGCTGGCCGACAGCGCGATGCCCTTGATCGTCACCTGCAGCGACGACGCCTCGCCGACCGCCTTGGCCTCATGGCTGAACTCGAGGCTGGCGCTGCCCGAGGCGCAGAAGCTCTTCTTGTCCTTGTTCTCCAGGTCGACCTCGGCCGACTGGGTCGAGATCAGCCACCAGGTACCGCCGAGGTCCTTGATGTCGCCGGTCTTCTCACCCTTTTTGTCTACCAGCTGATCCATGGCGGAAATCCTGCTCAGGCGAGATTGAGGACGCGGACCTGGCTTGGCACCAGGGTCGCGCCGACGGCGTTTGGCGACATGCCGTTCTGTCCGGTGACGTCGAGCATCTTGGTCTGGGGTGCGCCGCCGACCAGGATGGTGAAGCTGCCCATGAGGTTTCGTGTCGGTCCCATTTCCATGCCGGAGGCGACGCCGAGGTTGACGCCGGTGTTGTCGCCCATGGAGGGGACGACGTTGCGGATCATGTTCTGTGCGGGGCCGCAGGAATAGAACACGTTGGGCACGAACGGCATCGCCGTCGGGTTCATCGAGATGTTGGGGTAGGGGTTCGGCACGATCGCCGGCGGCACCGGCGTCAGGCAGACCTCCGGGAACGCGAAGTTCATGCCCATCATCTGGGTGTTGCAGAAGACCATGGCGGCTCCCCCTCTATCTCAGGCGTGTGACGATGCCGAGACGGCCGTTTGTGACGCAAGCGTCGCCGGTCGACCATGACGGCCATCACTACATGGGTCAACGCCGGCCGCAAGCCTGCTCAAGGATAATTCGGCCCCGCCAGCTTCGTCATGTCGATCAGGGAACGGTCGAGGATCGTGTTTTCCAGTAGGGTGTCGGTCAGGTCGGCACCGTACAGGCTGACATCGGCCAGCCGGGCGCGGCGCAGATCGGTCCTGATCAGGCTGGCGCCCGCCAGGTCGCTGCCCTGCAGGTCGGCCTGGTTGAACAGGACCGCGGACAGGTTCGTCGCGGTCCAGCTGGTGTTGGGCGGCAAGGCGCCGATGAAGCAGGCCGCCGGCATCTTGGCGCGGTCGAAACGGGCCCGCCTGGCCTGAACGGAGCAGGCAAGATCGGCGCGGCAGTCGATCATGGCGACGCGATCGAACTGCGCCCGGTCGAAGGCGACTTCGTTGAGGTCGCTTTCCAGGAAAGCGACATCCGTCAGCGGGACATCGATGAAGCAGGGCGCTCTCAACTGGTTCCTGATGAATTTCACGTCGGCGATCCGTGCCGACGGCCTTGCCGCGTTCGATCACGTCGCCCTTGCTGTCTTCCTCGGTGCTCATCGTATCTCGAAAATGGGCCCCGGCACGTTTGCACCGGGGCCCCGTGAATTGATGACTGAGAGGTCCGCCGGCGAAGCCGGCAGGAATATCGTCAGGCCAGGTTCAGCACCCTGACCTGGCTTGGCACCAGGGTCGCGCCGACGGCGTTTGGCGACATGCCGTTCTGTCCGGTGACGTCGAGCATCTTGGTCTGAGGTGCGCCGCCGACCAGGATGGTGAAGCTGCCCATGAGGTTTCGTGTCGGTCCCATTTCCATGCCGGAGGCGACGCCGAGGTTGACGCCGGTGTTGTCGCCCATGGAGGGGACGACATTGCGGATCATGTTCTGGGCGGGGCCGCAGGAATAGAACACGTTGGGCACGAACGGCATCGCCGTCGGGTTCATCGAGATGTTGGGGTAGGGGATCGGCACGATCGCCGGCGGCACCGGCGTCAGGCAGACGTCCGGGAACGCGAAGTTCATGCCCATCATCTGGGTGTTGCAGAAGACCATGGCGGTTCCCCCTGTCCTTAAGCGAGGTGGATGCGTTCGCCGTCGACGCGAACGTCTTCGCGGGCGCTGATGAAGGCACGCTGGCCGCGCAGGCTCAGTTCCTCCCGCGCCTCGTGGGCGATGGTGGTGGCCTGGGTGCGGTCGACGCCGGTGACCAGGCGCAGCACGTGGTTGAAGCGGGCGGTCAGGTGGTCGACCATCTGGTCGACGCGCTCGGCCACCAGGGTCAGGCGGCCGGTGCGGGCGGTCAGCCGCTCGGCATCGGCCAGCGCCTCCTCGGCAATGATGGTCGCGGTGGCGGCCTTCACGGTCAGCCGGGTGGTGGCCAGGGTCGTGGCCTCCGCGCCGATCAGCGTCACATTGCCGCCGGCGCGGACCGAGACGTCGCCGCGATCGGCCTCGAAGGTCAGTCCGTCGGGGGCCGATACCGTCAGTGGGGTCGCTGCCGCGGCGCGCTCGAGCACCGCGAGGATGTAGCCGCGGTCTTCGCCGACGCGGGCCAGCAGGACCTTGTCGCCAGGCTCGGGCCGGACCAGGCAGGACGCCGCCGGCACCGCCGAGCAGTCGCCCTCGCCGATGTCGATCAGCCAGACCGGCGCCACCGTGCGGACCACGCCCTCGACCAGCGAGGCGGCGGCCGGGGCGGGCTGGGCCGCGTAGGTCTGCGCCAGGGCGTCGTGCTGCAGGGTCTCGGTCTTCATCTCGGCATCTCCTGTCCCGGTTGCGGGTCCACCCCCCGCCGCTAAAGTGACCTGACGTTATACTCTAGACCACGACCGGAAAGCGACGGAGCGCACAAAACGGTCATGACGGAAAATTCGGCCCGGCCAGGACGGTATTGTCGATCAGCGAGCCGTCGATGACCGCGTGGTCGATCCGGGCTTCGGTCAGGTCGGCGCCGTAGAGGCTGACCCCGCGCAGCGAGGCCCGGCGCAGGTCGGCCCGGATGAAGCTGGCCCCGGCGCAATCGCTGCCGTCGAAGCGGGCGCCGACCAGGTCGGCCCGCATCATCAGCGCCCCGTTCAGCAGCGCGCAGTTGAAGACCGCATCCCGCAGATGGGCCTGGGCGAACAGGGCGCCGGCGGCATTGGTCGCCACCCAGGAGGTGAGGCTCAATCCGGCCCCGATCAGGTTGGCGGCAGGCATCTTGGCCCGGTCGCCCCGGGCCTGGGCCAGGTCGACGTCGTTGGCGGTCGACAGCCGGTCGATGGTGGCGCCGCTGAAATCGGCCCCGCGCAGCACCGATTTCACGAACGTCGGCCGGACCATGGCCGCGCCGCGGAAGCTGGCGCGGCGGGCACTCGCATTGAGCAGCAGGAAATTCTCGATCGTCGCCCCGTCGAAGATCGCGTCGTCGATCTCGGTATCGAGCAGGTTGACATGCCTGATCGTGGCCGCGGCAAACGACGGCGCGTCGAGCCGGGCATTGGTCGCCAAGACGCTGTCCAGCGTCGCGCCGGCGAAGACGGGGTTGCGTCCCTCGGCCTCGCTCAGCGTCGTCTTGGTCAGCCGGGCGCCGGCAAAATCGGTCCGGTCGAGGCGCGCCCGGCCCAGGTTGGTCTCGACCAGGGTGGCACCGGTCAGGCGGGCATCGGACAGGTCTGCGCCGGTGAAGTTGGCGCGGGTCAGGTCTGCGCCGGAAAAATCGGCCCCGACCAGACTGCATCCGGCAAAATCCGCTTCGGTCAGGTCGCGGCCCGCGAAATCGAAGCCGGAAAGATCGAGCCAGAGGAAATTCGACCGCACGGTCGGCGCGCCGCTTTGCAGCAGCGCGGCCGCCGCGGCCTTGCGCCGGGCCAGTTCGGCGGTCCCCGGGCGCAGCGGCATCGGGATGACGTGGCCGGCCAGGGCCTTGGCCTGGGCTTCGAGGATGGCCATGTCGGCGGTCGCCTGATCGACGATGCCCTTGTGAGGGCCGAGCCGGGTGGCGAGCAGCCTGTCGCGCAGCCCGGGCGGGGCCAGCGCCGCCGCCCGCTCGATCTGGCCATCGGCCTGGTCCATTGCCGCCTGCAAGGTCATTGGCGCACGCGCCGCGGCAGCGGCCTTCATCTGGTCGTAATCCATGCCGCGGGCCGTCGCAGCCGCCCGGGCCCGGCCCTCCAGCCCGTCGACGCGTTCATCGACTATCCGGCGCGCCAGGGATTTGATCCGGTCCATCTGCGGCCTGATCTGCCCGGCGTGGCCGGCATCGGCCGCGGCGTCCGTCAGGGCGGCCAGTTCCTGGCGCAAGGCCGCGACTGCCGGGCCCTCGTCCGCCGGCTTCCGCTTCGGCGCCAGCGCAGCCATCCGATCGGCCGGAACCATCCTGGCCAATTGGGCCCGGCCTTCGTCGATCCGCGCCTGCAACGAGGGCGGGATGACGAGCGCGCGCGGCTCGAGCACCTTGAACCAACCCGCCTTCTCCGACGGCGGCTCCTTCCAGCCGTCGGGGCTGAGCGATTGGAAGTCGAGGCCGAGATGAGCGTTGCCGGGCGCCAGCCGGCGGGCAAGGTCGTCCTGGTAATAGCGCAGCGGCCGGGCCGGATCTTCCTGCCATTCGAAGGCGGCGAGCATCAGGTCGATCTCGGGGTGATCGAAGGCCGAGACCCACAGGCTGCCGCGATGGATCAGCGCGCCGAGGGCTATCCCTGGAAACAGGGCACAGGTATCGGTCGACAGCGGCACTTCCTGCAATTCGTCCGGCGCCTCGGCCCGGCGGACGAAGGCGCGGGCGCGCACTCCCGGCAATTGCCCGGCCTGCAGGGCGATCTCGGGGTGCATGTGTTCCAGGGTGAAGGTTTCGCCGCCGCCGATGAAGCCCGGGAACTGCTGATCGTCCGCCGCCACTTGGAACAGGGCGCGCGTCGCATCGGCAGCCAGCCCCGGGGCGTGGTTCTCGGCCCAGTAGCGATCATAGGTGCCGGCAAAGCGCCGGCGCGAGGGGATCGTCACCTCGCGGGGGCCGAGGCCGGCGGGGGTGATGATCCCGTCGGGCCTGGTCAGCAGATCGTCGGGATATTCCAGGCAAGGTAGCGGATAGCGGCCGTCGGCCGAAAGCACGGTTTCCGGCCAGTGGCCGAGCCCTTGAGGATTCTCGGGGTAATGCGGACCCCCGAAGGCCAGCTTCCAACTGAGCGGCATCCTGGTGAAAGGCTCGGGCGGGCTGGCCGCGACCTCGCGCCGATCGCCGGTGGTCCACTCACGCCGGCCGGTCACCAGGATCGACTTGTCGACCGGCCCCAGCGCGACCCGGACGCCGTGGCGCAAGACAGGGGTGCCGCCAGGGGCGAAATAGTCACCGAAGACGACGATTTCGCCGTGGTCCTTGGGTTCCCCGCTGTCCATCACCTGATCGCCGAGAACCGGGGTGATGGCCTCCCACATCTCGTCTTCCTTGACGATCCGCCGAGGCGCAGACAGGGGGAAAGCGGTAACCAGGCCGATCGACAGCAGCGTGCGTCCGCCCCACGGCAGGGAGCGCTTCAGGAGACCGACGCGTAGCGGCTTGACCAGCTTCATGGCCCGATCAGTTTTCCATCAGCACCGCGCAGCTCGCCAGCTTGGTGACGCGAGCCGACAGCCTCGTCGCGGTTTCCTTCATCCAGAACGACCTTTCGCTGAAGTCGCGCAGCTTGCTTTCGGTCTTCTGCATGGCGGCGGCGATCGCGGCGGTATCCTCGTCGGCAGCCACGGTCGAGAGCTTGAACTGGCCGTTGTGCCAGGCCGCCTTGATCGTGTTGACCGCCTCGATCGAGATCACGGACGCCGCATTCAGGTTCAGCGTAACCCCGGCGAGCGTCGCGTCGAGCGCGCCCGAGAAGTGCAGCTTGCCCGCCGTATTGGCCAGGAAGCTCGATGCCGTGGCATCGCCTTTCACCTGGAACGAGCTTTCGTTGTAGGCCGTCATGCCGTAGGCCGGCGCCTCGAGGGTGTAGCTGGTGACCATCCCGTTCTCCTTTCTACATCCTGGCCAGGACGAGCGCCGTGGTCAGCGACATATCGCAGCTTTCCACGGAGGAGAGCAGGCCCTGCAGCTTGGTCATCCTGTTTTCCATGGCGACAACCGACCGCTGCACCTTGCTCAATTCGGCCTGGGCGCGGTTGCAGTCGGCTTCGATGTCGAGGGTCTTGAAGCGGCAGAGCGTCGCGTCGAACTCGAAATTCTGGCCGGCATCGACGATGACGCCCAGCGCGCCCATGCAGGTTTCGATCTGGACGCCCGCCGCCGCGGTAGAGAAAACCGCCGATGCCTGAATCTGGCCTTCCAGCGCGAACATCAGGTCCATCGTCGTGCTGGCATAGCCGAATTCGGCATAGGCGTTGGCCCAGAAGGCCCGGAAATCGTGTTGCCGGTCGATCAGAATTTCAACATCGTCGCTCATCGCCGTCGGCCTCCGCTCATCCGCGCATCGTCTGGTCGATCGAGGCGATCATCCCGGCCTGCTGGATCTGGATGATCGACTGCGTGGTCTCGGTCGCCACCGCGCGGCAATGGCTGACTATCTGGTCGACTTCGAGAGCCTGGTTTGCCTTGATATGCGTGCCGACCAGAAACGCCTTGTTGGTTGTCATCTCGCCCTTGACCATGTCGAGTTCGATGCTGGTGCCGTCGCCGATGTCGACGGTGACGACCGCGGATGTTGCCAGCGTGGCCTGGAGCCCGACCATCGCCGCCGTCACGGTCGAATACTCGCCATACCCCGACGCCTCGGCACCGAGCTGGATCAGCATCGTCTCGGCGCCGTGCAGGTTCGACATCGTGTAGGGTTCCGTCCAGCACACCGATTGCGCGGTGGCGATCGACCAGAAGTCGAGAAAACCCGTCTGCGCCGCCTTGCCGGCGCTCTGGTTTCCCGTGTAGTCGTCGGTCAAGCTCATCTTCGGCTCCTGACTGTCGTCGCGCGTCACCCGGCTATCGATGCTATACGAAAGTCGTCGCCGGAAAGTGGCAGAAAGCACAAACGGTCACGTTGGAAAATTCGGCCCGGCCAGGACGGTATTGTCGATCAGCGAGCCGTCGATGACCGCGTGGTCGATCCGGGCTTCGGTCAGGTCGGCGCCGTAGAGGCTGACCGCGCGCAGCGAGGCCCAGCGCAGGTCGGCCCGGATGAAGCTCGCCCCGGCGCAGTCGCTGCCGTCGAAGCGGGCGCCGACCAGGTCGGCCCGCATCATCAGTGCCCCGCTCAGCAGCGCGCAGTTGAAGACCGCATCCCGCAGATGGGCCTGGGCGAACAGGGCGCCGGCGGCATTGGTCGCCACCCAGGAGGTGCGGCTCAATTCGGCCCCGATCAGGTTGGCGGCGGGCATCTTCGCCCGGTCGAACCGGGCCTGGGCCAGGTCGACATTGTTGGCGGTCGACAGCCGCTCGATGGTGGCGCCGCTGAAATCGGCCCCGCGCAGCACCGATTTCACGAACGTCGGCCGGACCAGCCGGGCATCGCGGAAGGTGGCGCCGCGGGCGCTGGAATTCAGCAGCAGCAGGCGCTCGATATCGGCGCCCTCGAACATCGCCTCGTCGAGCTCGGCATCGAGGAACTTCGAGCGGTTCAGCGTGGCCCCGGCAAACAGTGGCGCGGCCAGCCTGGTCTTCATCGCGACGACGGAGGCGAGGGTGGCGCCGGCAAAAAGCGTATCGCTGCCCTCCGCCTCGCTCAGCGTCGCCTTGGTCAGCACGGCGCTGGTGAAGTTGGTCCGGTCGAGCCGGGCGCGGCCCAGATTGGTCTCGGTGAGCATGGCGCCGCCGAACCGCGCGTCGGTCAGGTCGGTGCCGGCGAAATTGGCACGGGTCAGATCGGCACCGGAGAAGTCCGCGCCGACGAGCGTGCAGCCGGCAAAATCCGCCTCGGTCAGGTCGCGGCCGGCGAAGTCGAAGCCCGAAAGGTCGAGGCCGGCGAAGTTGCCGCGCGCGGTCGGGCCGCCGCCCCGCAGCAAGCCTGCCGTCTCGGCGGTCCGCCGGGCCGCCTCGGGCGCCGATGGCGGCGGCGGCATCGGCATGACGTGGCCGATCAGCGCCTTGCCCTGCGCTTCCAGGGTGGCGAGGTCGCTGGTGATCTGGTCGACGATGCCCTTGTAGGGGGCAAGCTTGGCGGCCAGCAGCTTCTGGCGCAGGCCGGACGGGGCCACCGCCGCCGCCTCGTCGATCTGGGCGTCGACCATGGCCATCGCCGCCTGCGGCGTCTTGGGCGCGCTGGCGGCCGCCGCGGCCTTCATCTGGTCGTAGTCGAGGCCCTGCGACGCCACCGCCCGGCGGGCGCGGGCTTCCAGCGCGCCGACCCGCTCGTCGACGACCTGGCGGGTCAGCGCCTTGATCCGGGCCATCTGGGGCGTGACCTGGTCGGCGCGCGTCGCCGCGGCCGCGGCAGCCGGCAGGGTGGCGAGTTCATGGCGCAGGGCGACGACGGTCGGCCCTTCGTCCCTGGGCGGTGGCTTGGCCAGCGCGGCCATCCGGTCGGCCGGGACCATCTTGGCCAATTGGGCCTTGCCCTCGTCGATCCTGGCCTGCAGCGACGGCGGGATGACGAAGGGGCGGGGCTGCATCACCTTGAACCACGTCGCCTTCTCGTGCGGCGGTTCCACCCAGCCCTCGGGGCTGAGCGAGCGGTAATCGAGGCCGAGATGGAAGCCGTCGGGTGCGAGACGCCGGGCCAGGTCGTCCTGGTAATAGCCGATCGGCCGGGCGGGATGCTCCTGCCATTCGAAGGCCGCCAGCATCAGGTCGATTTCGGGATGGTCGAAAGCCGATACCCACAGGCTGCCGCGGTGGATCAGCACGCCGATATCGACCGCGGGAAACAAGATGCAGCTATCGGTCGCCAGCGGAATTTCCTCGAGGCGCTCGGGGGCTTCGGCCCGGCGGACGAAGGCGCGGCCACGCAGCCCCGGCAACTGCCCGGCCTGTCGCTCGATCGTCGGATGCATATGCTCGACGACGAAGGATTCGCGGCCGGCGATGAAGCCGGGGAATTGCTGATCGTGGGCCGCCACCTGAAACAGGGCCAGGCTGGCATCCTCGGCCAGGCCCGGGGCATGGTTCTCGGCCCAGTAACGATCGTAGGTGCCGGCCAGGCGCTGGCGCGACGGCACCGTCACGTCGCGGGGGCCCAGGCCCGCCGGCGCGATGATGCCGTCGGGGCGGGTCAGGATGTCGTCGGGATATTCCAGGCAGGGCAGGGGATAGCGGCCGTCCGCCGTCACCACGTCCTCCGGCCAGTCGCCGAGACCATGCGGATTCTCCGGGTAATGCGGGCCGCCGAAGGCGAGCCGCCAGTCGATCGGCATCCGGGCGAACGGTTCGGGCGCGCTTGCCACCACCCGCCCGCGGTCGTCGGTGTTCCATTCCCGCCGACCGGTGACCATGATCGACTTGTCGACCGGTCCCAGCGCCACGCGCACGCCGTGGCGCAGCACCGGCAGGCCGCCGGGCGCGAAATAATCGCCGAACACGATCAGCTCGGCATGCGCCTTGGGCTCGCCGCTGTCCATCACCTGATCGCCGAGCAGCGGGGTGATGGCCTCCCACATCTCGTCTTCCTTGACGATCTCGCGCGGGGCGCTCAACGGAAAGGCGGTGACCAGGCCGATCGACAGCAATGTCCGCCCGCCCCACAGCAGCGAGCGTTTGACGAGGCCGACCCGCAGCGGCTTGATCAGCTTCATCGACGGCGTCAGTCTTCCATCAGCAGCGCGTAGCCGGACAGGGTCGAGGCATGGTTGGCGAGATCGGTGGCCTTGGCTTTCATCGCGGTGGCCTTGGCCTTCAACGCCTTCAGCTTGCTTTCGGTCTTCTGCATCGCCGCCTTGGAGGCGGCGGCCTCCTCGTCGGCGACGGTCGTGGCCAGCTTGAATTCGCCGTCGTGCCATTCTCCCTTGATCGTATTGACCATCTCGATCGAGATCACGACAGGGGAATTGACGTTCAGGGTGACGCCGGCAAGGGTCGCCTCGAGCTCGCCCGAGAAATGCAGCTTGCCCGTCGTATTGGCCAGATAGCTCGACGCGGTCGCGTCGGCCTTCATCTGGAACGAGCTTTCGTTATAGGCAGTCATGCCGAAGCCCGGCGCTTCGAGATTGTAGGTCGTGGTCGTCGTCATGTCACATCCGCGCCAGGGCCAGCATGTCGTTCAGCCAGAAGCCGCCGTTCTCGAGGTAGTCGACCGTGCCCTTGAGATTGCTCAGCTTGGTTTCCATGTCGGTGATCGACTGTTCGACCGCGGCGATCTGGGCGTCGGCGCGATTGCAGTCGGCCTCGATGTCGACCGCCTTGAACCGGCACAGGGTCGTGTCGAACTCGAAGCTCTTGCCGGCATCGGCGGTCAGGCCGATGGCGCCCAGGCAGACTTCGATCTGCAGTCCGAGCCCCGAGGTGGAAAACTCGGCCGCGCCCTGGACCTTGCCTTCCAGGGCGAACATGAAATCCATCGTCGTGTTGGCATAGCCGAATTCGGCATAGGCGTTGGCCCAGAAGCCCTTGAACTTGTCTTCCCGGCTGATCGTGACTTCGACTTCGTCCGCCATCTCCGCGACCCTTCCGTCAGACCCGCAGGGCCTGGGCGAGCGAGGCGCTGAACGCGCCGCTCTCCATGTTGGCGATCGAGGTGGTGGCCTCCGACATCGCCGCCCGGCAATGGTTGAGCAACTGGTGGGCCTCGAGCGATTCGTTGGCCTTGATCCGCGTGCCCGACAGGAAAGCCTTGTTCGTCGTCATCTCCATGTTCGCCATGTCGATCTCGATGCTGGAGCCGGGGATGACGTCGATGGTGGCGACAGCGGGTGTCGCGAATTCGAACTTTATGCCGATCAGCGCGGCCTCCAGGCTCGAATTCTCGATGTAGCCGGTCGCCTCGGCCCCCAGCTGGATCAGCATGGTTTCGGCGGCGTGCAGGTTCGACATCGTGTAGGGCTCTTTCCAGAAGATCGACTGCGCCGTGGCGATCGCCCAGAAATCCATGAAATCGGTCTGCGCCGCCTTGCCGATGTTCTGGTTGCCTGTGTATTCGTCGTTCAGGCTCATCGCCGCCCCCTGCTTAGCGTGGCACTTCCTGGCCGAGCTTCTGGTTGATCAGCCAGTCCTCGGCCATCGTCCGCCGCTCGTCGTCGCCGCGGGCGCCCCCCATGTCGCAATCGGAGATCCGGGTATTGTCGTCGCGCTTGACGCGATGCCAGATCGAATAGCGCAGGTCGCAGCCCGACAGGGTCGAGGCGGTCATGTCGGCATGGCTGAGATCGGCATAGGACATCGCCGCATTGGAAATGCGCGTGCCCTCGAGCTTGGCGCCCACCAGGCCGGCGCCGACCAGGCTCGTGGTGGCAAAGCTTGCCTGGGTCATCTGGGCCTGGCCGAAATTGGCATAGTCGAGCAGCGCGCCGTCGAGGCGGGTGCCGGCGAGATTGGCCTCGACGAAGCTCGACATCGGCGCCTGGGCCCGGCTCATGTCGGCACCGGTCAGGTCGGCCTTGGTGAAATTGCACTTGTCCAGCTTGGTGCCGGTCAGCCGGGTATTGGCGAGCTTGGCGCCGATGAACTGGGTCATCGTGAAGTCGCGGCCTGAAAAGTCGCGGTTCGACAGATCGGCGTTCAGCATCAGCGCGCGGTCGAAGCGGGTGCCGTCGAGGTTCACGCCGGTGAAGTCGGCCTCCATCATGCCAGATTGCGACAGCGTCGCGTCGGACAGGTCGAAATTGCCCAGGACCGGCTTGGTGAACAGCGAGCGTTCGAACATCGTGCCGCGCGCGCTGCCGCCCTCCATCTGCAGCCCGGCCGACAGGAAGCGCTTGACGTTGGCGGGCCAGCGCACACCGGTCATGTCGGCGTCGGAAAGCTGGTTGTCCTCGAAGAAGGCATCCGACAGGTCGACGCCGGGAAAGCGGCATTTGATGCCCTGGAAACCGCGCAGGATGATGCCCGACATCCTGGCGCCCGAGAAATCGGCATCGATCGCCATCGCGCAGGTCAGGTTGGCGCCGCTCAAGTCCGCCCCGGCGAACTTGCCGTTGTGCAGATGGCAGGCCGACAGGTCGACGCCGGCGAGATTGGCGCCGGTGAAGTCGCAGTTCATCAGGATATGCTCGGACAGCGGCAGACCGCGCAGATCCATGCCGGACATGTCGACGCCTTCCAGCATCTGCATGGCCTTGAGCTCGCCGATCAGTTCGTCGCGGGTCATTTTCGTCGTCATGAGGGGAAGTTCCGTCCGGCCAGGAGGGTTTTGTCGATCATGCCGCCGTCGATGACGGCGTCGTCGAGGCGGGCGTCCGTGAGATCGGCGCCGTACAGGCTGGTCTGGTGCAGCGAGGCGTGCCGCATGTCGGCCCGGATGAATGAGGCATCGGCGCAGTCGCTGCCGTCCAACCGCGCTTCGGTCATCGTCGCGCGCATGAACAGCGCGCCACGCAGCAGGGCGCAGCGGAAGCTGGCCTGGTGCAGTTCGGCATTGTTGAACAGGGCGCCGGCGGCATTCGTCGCCGTCCAACTGGTGGCGGTCAGGTTGGTGCCGATCAGGTTGGCTGCCGGCATGCGGGCGTGATCGAAGCGGCTGTAGCCGAAGTCGACGCCGCCTGCGGTTGACAGCCGCTCCATCGAAGCGCGGCTGAAATCGGCTTCGCGCAGCATGCTCTTGACGAAGGTCGGTCGCTCCATCACCGCGCCGCGAAAGGTGGCGCGGTCGGCCCGGCTGTTCAGGAAGACCAGCTTTTCCAGATTGGCCTGGTCGAAATTGGCACCGTCGATCTCGGCATCGAGGAAGTTGATCTCCTTCAGCTTGGCGCCCATGAACGACGGGTTGGTCAGGCGCGGCTTGATCGACGAGACGCTTTCGATGCTGGCCCCGGCAAACACCGTATTCGTGCCTTCGACTTCCGACAGCGTCGCCTTGACCAGGCCGGCCCCGCCGAAATCGGTGCGGTCGAGCCTGGTGCAGCCGAGGTTGGTTTCCTCGAGCCTGGCGCCGGTGAAGCGGGCGTCGGTCAGGTCGGCGCCGCCGAAATTGGTTCGGGTCAGGTCGGCGCCGCTGAAATC
>JAEYTW010000143.1 GCA_023433835.1 Pseudomonadota bacterium
ACCGGCTTCTCGGTGCCGTGTCCGCTGTTGGACTTGCGGTGCGGGATGGCCCACACCGTGGTCTGCTTGCGATCGCCGGCCCAATGGCCTTTCCGGCCCTTTCTCACAGCGTACCAGGCCGGTTCATGTTGCCAATGGTAATCGCCGCGGCCGATCACCAGCCGTGTCTTATCCCACACGATCTGGCTCCGAAGCTCGATTCCGGACGCAAGCAAGCTCTCGGCTACCTCATGGCTGTGCAGGCTCGCGCACCAGACATATGCCACATCGCCGGGGAACAGCGCCCATGCCTCACGCCAGTCGGCACGATCGTCGTTCAGAACCTTGCCGCGGGCAATGTCGCTGCCTTTGGCAAACTTCTCGCGCCATGAAGGATCGTAGTTCACTCCGAACGGTGGATCCGACACGAGCAGGTGCGGCTTCACGCCCTCGAGCACCCGCTCCACGTCCTGCGCATTCGTGCTGTCGCCGCAGATGAGACGATGCCTGCCCAGGGGCCACAGATCGCCGGGCCGGCTGACGGCGACCTCCGGCAGGGCAGGGACATCGTCGGGATCGGTGAGGCCTGTCGAACTCAGGCTGCTGAGAGCGGCAATCTCGTCTTCGCCGAAGCCGGTGAGGGAAAGATCGAAGCCGAGGCTGGCGAGATCGCCGAACTCCAGCGCCAGCAGTTCCTCATCCCAGCCGGCGTTCAGGGCCAGCTTGTTGTCGGCGATGATGTAGGCCCGCTTCTGCGCCTCGGTGAGCCCCGACAGCTCGATCACCGGCACTTCCGTCAGTCCCAGCTTCCTCGCCGCCAGCAGCCGACCGTGGCCCGCTATGATGCCGCTGTCGCCGTCGACGAGGATCGGATTCGTCCAGCCGAACTCACGGATGGAGGCGGCGATCTCTGCCACCTGCCGATCAGAGTGCGTGCGGGCATTGCGGGCATAGGGAATGAGCTGCTCCACGGGCCTGTAGGCCAGGGCGAGAGGCTGGGGATGGGGCAGGGCGGTCACTGCATGTCCCTCCTGTACCCTGGCGGCGGAGGCGGCGTGGCGTAGATGCTGCTGCGGTTCCCGGATGCCTTCTCCGCATTTGCCTGCCGCTGTTGCTTCTTGCCCAGCTGCTCCTTCGGTTCCGAAGATGCCTCTATCCAGCCGAAACGGGACTTCAATGCGAAGATGGTGGCGATGAGCGCCTGGCGGTCATTGCCCTGCGCAATGCGCAGGAGGTTCTGCGCCAGCTGCGCCTCGAGTCTCGCCGAGCCAACGTCCAGCTCGTCCGGGAAGTGCTTGCGCAGCGTCTTGGCGTCGATGCCGATGACCCGCGCGATCCGCTCCTGCGGGATGGCCCAGCCCGCCAAAGCCTCTGCGATACGGCGGTCCTTGTCGCTGGGGAGATAGGCTGGCCTGCCTCGCTCGGTCATCCGCTTGCTCCGGCCCCGCTGTTTTACAGGCGGGAAAAAATCTGTGCGTGGTAGCGGGACGGGTCGGGAAGCCCGAACCACTCCAGATTCTACATGCCCCCCCACCCACAATGACAGGCGGAGTTGATGCTGTGCATTCTAACAGACAGGCTAAGCCATTGTAAGAATGACATTTACCGCCATAGACACGCACTATTGCGCGGCATTGCTACGCGAACCGGTCAGGCGGAAGCACTCGTTAGGAAGGAGATCGGGCCGCCGGCTTCAGGTCGAGGCGGCCAACGGAGTCCCCACATCTATTTGCCACGTCGGGCCTCGCTCCCCACTGCGCCCGTCCACGTGGGCCTGGAACCACGCGTTCGGGTTTGAATTACCGTTCTAGCCGAGGAATCCATGATGACGACCGAAGCCGAACTGTACCGCATCGAGGAGGGCTTCTGGCTGAGCGGCCAGGAGCATTTCCTGGCGCATCTGGACGACAGATGCCTGCTCGCTTTTCCCCAGGGCGGTGAGATGCATGGCGTATTCGCACGCGAGCAAGTCGCTGCCACGGCCACACCGTCGAACCGATGGCGCAACCTCACCATGAGCGATCGGCACATAGTCGTCATTGGGGAGACCGCAATCATCAGCTACCGCGCGGACGTCACACGAGCTGACGGCCAGCCCTATGCCGCACTGGTCAGTTCGGCCTATG
Source organism: Pseudomonadota bacterium (assembly GCA_023433835.1). Lineage (GTDB taxonomy): Bacteria > Pseudomonadota > Alphaproteobacteria > Ferrovibrionales > Ferrovibrionaceae > JAFKFH01. Next base: position 2,106 of record JAEYTW010000143.1, read on the forward strand.
TCCGTCGCCATTCAGGATGGAAGCTGGCGTTCCACCAACATTCACCGGTCTAGCGATTGTCCGGCGGCGGAGCGCTGATTTTATCGTGGAGCGGGCAGACGAAACCGGATCAGCTACAGCTTCCGGTAGCGGCAGGCGGCCTGGATCTTTTACAAGCCCTGCAATCGGCCTACTGAACCGACATTCAGGTGGCTCTGCAATCATATGAGACGCGAACAGCGCGCGATAGGGGGAGCGACCTGATCGGGCCACCAGTAAGGAGCGGCCAGATTGCTGGGCTTGCCGATTACCTCGGTGGTGTTCTCGCTCCTTCCGATGAAGGCAACCTCATACAGCAGAGCCTGCTCCCCCGAACTGTAGACCTCAACAACGATATGTCGTCGAGCCGGGTCGTTGAACACAATCCTGCGGGCAGCCGGCTCCTGACGATCCTCTTGCCCGACGCTCTCGGTGATGGGTTGCCCGGAAAAGCAACTGGCGAACGCGCGATAGTCTCCTGAAATCACGTCAGTGTAGTCGGACCCCGCTGAGCTTTGGCAGCCAGCGAGCATCGCGAACAGGATCGCAAGCGGGGTCGGAGAAGTGGCCATCGCGGCCTTCAACCTCCGTGCGACCAAGAAGTTGCACAAGGGTGAGACTGTCGATGGACAGGGCAGAGGCAAGGTAGTCAACGACAGACGCGGTATCCATTCCAACGCGTGGGCGAGTTGGAAGGGTCTGCTCTAAAAACGCCTCCGGAGCATCTTGCTACCCGCGGCACAGGTCGAAAACAGAGCCACAGCCTCATCATAGGCTGTCGCTTGCAAGTCGCATAAACTTGGTCGAAGGCGCCATCCCGGTTCCTTTCGAGATTTCCGGGACTTGTGTTAGTCGGTGACGAACCGATGGAGTTCGAGATCCCTGGCCAACGCCCCGAGATCGCAGTTGTGGCGGCGGACGAATACCTTGAGGCTGTGTTTTCCGGCGATCGGCCGCGCGTACCGCTCGATCAATTCGTACTGCGGTCGTTTCCCGTAGTCGTGAATGGCTACGGGTGCCCCAACGTTCATACACAGCAGTGCCTGGAGAAAGGAGGCCACACGGAACCGGCCATCTACCAGGCAAAAGTCGAAATCGCCGCCAGCCTCCAGAATAGCGCTGGAGTACTCTGGAAAGCTATCTTCCTTCTCGCGCGTGGTCGGTG
>JAEYTW010000164.1 GCA_023433835.1 Pseudomonadota bacterium
ACCGCGGCCCGGCGCGCGTGAACCTCGGAGGCTTACGCCGACTTGTTGGCGATGACGTCCCAGCCGGCCTGGACGTTGCCGCCCATCGAGCCGTCGGTCTTCTGCGGCGCGTAGGTGAACTTGATCGTCTTGTAGCTGATCTCGACCTGCTCGAGCGGAACGTTGTTCTTCGAGGGGTCTTCCTGCTCGTCGCCGGGGACGTAGGTCTTGAGCTTGGCGACCATGGCCTCGCCCAGTTCGATCGTCATGTACTTCTCGGGCTTGCCGCCCGACTGACGCAGGAAATAGAGCTTGACGTCGCCGAGCGAGGAGTCCGCCTTGCACAGGCTTTCGAACAGCTTCGGGGTCGACTTGTCGACGGCCTTGATCACGACCACCGGCTTGTGCACGGCGACGCCGGCGGTGCGGCCGCCCTTGGTGCGGTCATAGGTGATCGGCACTTCGGCCGAGTACTGGGCCGCGATGCAGGCAATCTTGTTCTCGAAACCGGTCTCGGTGGCTTCGCCTTCGTGCTTGCAGTCCATGATGATGAGGTCGGCCATGGCACTAGTTCCTTCCTGTGGGTCTTATTGAGAGAAGAACCGTCGGTTCTTGGGCGCCTTCGGTTCTTCCGGTGCGAGTACTCTGTCCCCGTGACGCCTTACTGTCTGTGACGCGGATCAACCGCCCGCGGGGGCGGGCAGATCGGCGACCAGACGGATCGAGGCGCTCAACTCCTCCAGCTGGAAATGCGGACGCAGGAACGCGGTCGCGCGATAGACACCCGGCTGGCCCGGCACTTCGTAGACGTCGACCCGGCCTTCGCGCAGCGGGAACGACGACTTGGCCTGCTGGCTGGCATTGTCGTCGAGCAGGATGTAGCCCGACAGCCAAGTCTGCAGGTAGTCTCGCACCTGATCGGCCGTCTGGAACGAGCCGATCTTGTCGCGCATCATCACCTTGAAGTAGTGGGCGAAGCGCGAGGCGGCCAGAACGTAGGGCAGCATCGCCGAGATGCGGGCATTGGCGTTGGCGGCCGGGGTGTTGTAGGTCTTGGCCTTGTTCACCGTCTGGCCGCCGAAGAAGGCCGCCTTGTCGGTGCCCTTCTGGTGGACCAGGCTGATGAAGCCGAGGTCCGACAGCTCCTTCTCGCGACGGTCGGTGATCGCCACCTCGGTCGGGCACTTGATGGCGATGTCGCCATCCTCGGTGCGGAAGGTGTGGACCGGCAGGTTCTCGACCAGGCCGCCGCCTTCGACGCCGCGGATCGCCGCGGTCCAGCCATAAGAGGCGAAAGCCGAGGTGATGCGGGTGCCGAGCGCGTAGGCGGCATTGCCCCACAGGTATTTCTTGTGGTCCTTGCCGTCGACGTCCTCGACGAAGTTCAGGCCTTCGACCGGCTTGGTGTCCGGACCGTAGGGATCGCGCATCAGGATGTGCGGCAGCGCCAGCGAGACGTAGCGGCTGTCGTCCGATTCACGGAACGAGCGCCAGCGGGCCAGCTCGGAGCTTTCGAAGATCTTCGACAGGTCGCGCGGCGCGTCCAGGTCGGTGAAGCTCGACAGGTCGAACAGATTCGACGAGGCCGAGGTGATCAGCGGTGTGTGCGCGGTTGCGGCGACGCCGGCCATCTTCTCGAGCAGGCTGAGATCGCGCGGGGTACGGCCGAATTCGAGATCGGCGACCAGCAGCGAGAACGGCGTGCCGCCGAACGTGCCGTACTCGGCCTCGTAGATCTTCTTGAACAGCTGCGACTGGTCGAACTCGACCGCCTTCTCCAGATCCTTCTGCAGTTCGTCGCGGGTCGACGGCAGCACGCGGATCTTGAGGCGCGACGAGGTCTCGGTGTTGTTGACGAAATAGGCGAGGCCGCGCCAGCTGGCTTCCAGCTTCTGGAAATCCTGGTGATGCAGGACTTCGTTCATCTGGGCCGAGATCAGCGCGTCGAGGGCGGCGATCTTCTCGTTGATCAGGGCGACCGCGTCACGGCCGACCATCGCTTCCGAGCCGGTGACCTGGCGGACGAACTCGCCGATCAGGTCCTGTGCATAAGACTTCTGTTCCTCGGTCCGGGCCATGTGGCCCTGCTCGACGATGTCGTCGAGAATGCTGACCGATCCTTGCGCCTGCGCTTCCATAATTCCTCCTGAAATCCCTATCCCCGTGGCACCGATGGCTTCGCCGTCTTCGGCGAGCCTCACTCCTTCGGCGCCTCGGGCGTTGCGTCGCCGGCCCCGTCCTTGTCGGCGCCGACGGCCGAGCGCAGTGCGGTCAGCTTCTCGGTGTTGCTGGCCACGTCGCTCAGCAGTTCACCCAGGTCGTCGTTGCCGTCGAGCTTGGCCAGCAGATCGTTCAGGCGCTGGCGGGCTTCGTAGAGCTTGCGCAGCGGCTCGATCTGCTTGATCACGCTTGCCGGATCGAAGTCGTCCATGTCGCGGAACTCGAGCGCGACGCTCATCTCGGTGCCGTCATCGGCAAGCTTGTTGGGCACGCGGAAGGCCAGCTTCGGCTTCAGGCCGCCCAGGACGTTGTTGAAGTTGTCGCGGTCGATCTCGACGAACTTGCGATTCTTGAGCGGGGCCATGGCGCCGGCGTTCTTGCCGGCCAGATCCGCCATGACGCCGACCACGAAGGGCAGCTCCTTCTTCTCGATCGCGCCGCCGGTCTCGACATCGTAGGTGATCTGAACACGCGGCGGGCGCACCCGGTTCAGTTTCTTCTGCAGGCTCTCGCTCATTGGTCCGCTCCTTGACTTGATCTCGATACGTCCGTTCTAGCTTTACGCACGTGACAGGACTGTGACGGAAATCTCAAATAAAATTCAGGTTCTTGTGGGCCGTGATGGCGGTCACGCGTCATCCGTCACCCCTGTCCTTGTTGCGGCAGCCCCATCAGCTTCAGCAGATGGCTGCGCTGCCGTTCGTCGTCGACGAGATGGCCGAGGAGGTCGGCAAAAGTCATCTCACGGAAACTCACCGCCCGTTTCAGCAGATAGGGCACCGGGCTGTGAGGATCGGTCCGGCCGAGATAATCGGCCACCGCGGCGAGCATCGCATAGGCGTGATCGCGCGATTTCGGGGTCAGTGACGGTGGGGCCGCGGTCGGTGCCGGCGGTGCCGGGGCCGACGGGGCGACCGGCTGCCAGTCCGTTGCCGGGGCATCTTCGGTGGCGGCGACCGGTTCGGGTTCGGGTTCCGGCTCGGGCGGCGGGGGCGGCGCGCGTTCGGTCAGCACGCCATCCAGCCGGCGGACCACTTCGGCCAGCAGGTTGTTGAGCTCGCGGAAGCTCGGGCTCTGCGTCCGGCAATGCTGGTCGAGGAAACCTTCCAGCTCGGACAGCGACTTGGCCGCCGCATCCGCCGCCCGGCGCTGGTCGGCCAGCACGTCGGTCGGGGTCGCGGCCAGGCTGGCCTGGAAACGCTTCGGCGTCGCCACGCCGCTGTCGTCTTCCCGGGCGTTGGGATCGACCGGCAGATCGCCGACCTTGCGCCAGACCAGCAGGTCGTAGGGATCCTCGGTCCGGCTCGACGGGTCGGTCAGCGCGACGAAGGGCAGGCGGCGCATCAGCTGGCGCTGCAGCCATTCATAGACGACGACGCGGGATTCGTAGTCGCCGGCTTCGGCGTCGTCGGGCTCGGGCCACAGGGTTTCCCAGAACCCCTGGCTCACACCGTTCAGCAGATCGAGGCCCTGGGCCAGCCCGTCATAGCCCTCGGTCTGCACCAGCGCTTCCGTCGCCCAGGCGGCAAGCTGGATATCCTTCGACTTCTTCAGCCCGTCGGCGCAAAGGTCGACCACCTTGCGCCAGTTGGCGGTCTTCAGCGTGGTCTGCCAGATGCCCTGCGGCGCCATCGCGTCGTCTTCGCGGCGCGCTTCCTTGATCTGGTCGTAGAGCGGCTCGTAATGCAGCGACGGGCCGCTCGGCGCATCCGGCTTGATCGGCTGGAGCAGGGCGTCGCGGTCGATACTCATTGCACATTGGCTCCGATGCGGGGGCGGACCGGGCGGCCGGTCGCGGACGCGGCCGGCTGGGCCGAGGGCGCCGGCTGCGAGCGGGGCGGCGGGGCGACCACGGGGAAGTCGGGGAATTCGAGCTGCGGCGCGCCCAGTTCGTTGGGCCCGCGGAAGGTCAGGCGGATGAACAGCCGCGCGGTCTTGGCCTTCTCGTCGGAATCGACCAGCGGCACGTCGAACATCAGCAGGCGGGTGCCGTCCTGCAACTCGTCGATCGGCACCTCGGACGGCGGGGCGGCATGGTCGGCGACCAGCCCGAAGATCGACCAGGGGCCGGTATAGCTGTAGCGCGCCTCGCCGTTGTCGGTCGACAGGTTGGGCGGCGATCCGGTGCGCACCCGCGGGCGGGTGGGCGCATCGATCGCCCAGCGGAAGCCGACCGAGACCGGCTGGCCCGGCGTCCAGTTGACCGCCTTCTCGGTGTCGTACTGGGTCAGCGTGGTGTCGCCGATCTTGATGGTCCACATCGCCACCTCGTCGGCGGCGCGTTCCTTCGAGCGGTTGACGCGGAACGAGGCGGTGACCTGCATGGCGATCGACGGCTGCTTGCCGATCGAGACCCGCGATTCCCGGAAGAAGGCGTCGACCACGTCCATCTGGTTCAGGAATTTCAGCGCGGCCTGGGCCGCCGGGCTCTGGTCGGTCCAGCGCGCCGGGTCGCCGTTGCCGGCATTCATGAACGCATCGAAGCGGTCGAGGAACTGGAAGATCGCCGGGATCGCCGCCTGGCGGTTCTGGTTGGTGGCGAACGGATAGCTGCCCGACAGCCGAGAATTGAAGTAGTTGGCGAGGTCGCCGTAATTCTTGTCGATGCGCTGCATTGCCAGCGTGTCGCAACGGCTTTGCGCCGCGCGCGACAGGTCGGCCAGCCGCGTCAGGAAGAACCCGCCGGGCTGGGCCGGCATGTTGCCCAGTGCAAGCGCGCCGCAGTCGTCGATCGTGGCGGTGTTGAGCACGGTCGAAATCCAGGTCTCCAGCTGCAGCACCGAACTCGACTGGTCCTGCTGGTCGAAGGATTGCAGCTGATCCAGCACCTGGCGCCAGAAGTTCAGCGCGTCAAGGCCGACCGGCTCGCCCGCGACGCTCTGCTGCATCAGGAAATCCAGCGCCGGCTTGGCGAAATCGCGCGCCCAGTGGCTGATGCGCTCGCGCTGGTATTTCAGATAGAGCTTGAGGTCGGCGTCGGTCGCCACGCCGAAGGCGCCGTACGCCGCCTTGGCCGAGCCGTCCCACCACGAGAAGTCGCCGCCGCGCGGCTGGTAGGGGCGGGCGCTGTCGACCAGGCGGCGCGCGGAATCGAGGATGCCGTAGGCTTCGCCGGCGGCCAGGCGGGCCACCGTGGCGCGGTTCTGGTTCGACCCGATCTGGCGCAGGGTCAGCAGGATCGAATTCAGCGTCGGCACGACGCTGACGAAATTGTCGACGCGCTGCTGCAGGAAGACTTCGTCGTCGAGGCCGTTGGCATTGGCCGGCACCGGACGCACGTTGATGGCGCGGCCGAGATAGACGGCCAGCCGCTGGTCGAGGTCGCGTTCGACCAGGTCCTTGATGCCGACATTCGTGCGGCCGGCGGCGGTGGCGCCCAGCGCGCCCTGGTAATTGGCGATCTCGGCCACCGCCCGGCCCAGCCAGCCGGCATCCCACTGCACGTAGGATCCCGGGCCGACGCCCCGTGGCAGCGGCCGCATCTGGGTCAGCAGCGGCTGGCCGGCATTGTCGTTGCCCTGGGCGGTGGGCACCGCGGCGACGGTCTGCCGCAGCGCCTGCAACTGCGGGCTGAGCGACAGCGAGTTGTTGGTCGTGGTGAAGATCGGCCCCATGGTGACCGAGCGGGCGCCGACCACGGTGTCCATGAAGTCGCTGCGCGCCGACAGCCCCTGCGCCTCGATCTGGTCGGCCAGGTCCGAGCCGAGCAGGGTCGAGGCCCGGATCGCGTCGAGCCAGGAACGCCATTCGGTATCCTGGTCGAGATCGTCGCGCAGCACCCAGTCGTAGCTGCCGGCGCGGATGATCTCGTCGATCTGGTCGAGCAGGCCCTGCAGGCGCGGCAGGCGGACGAGGTCGACATAGCCGGCGGTGCCGACATCGACCGATTCGTCGAGCGTGGTGATCAGCTGCGGCACCAGGTATTCGAGCTTGTTGTGCTCGGACAGCTGGGCGACATAGGCGCGGAAGATCGCGTTCAGCCCTTCGCGCGCCCCGCTGCGGTAGAGCTCGACATTGATCGTCGGCAACTGGCCGGGATATTCGCGCACGGCCTGGGCGGCGATGTCGAAGAAGCGGTCGGGCAGGTTGGTCCCGTCCAGCCGCGAGACGATCTCGTGCAGCGCGGCGCGGGCCGGCGGCTGGTTGGCCGGGCGTTTGGAGGCCGGCACGCCCAGGCCGTTATAGAGGTTGATCAGCTGCTCGTAGGAGTTCACTTGGGCGAGGTAGTTGGTGATCAGCGAGTCGCCGTTGGTGGTGCCGCCGGTCACCGCCACCACCTGGCGCCGGGCGTCGGCCGGCAGCGTGGAAAGCTTGGCGGCGAGCTGGTCGTGCAGGTTGCGGAACAGCAGGCCGCGCACGACGTCGATCTTCAGCCCGGCGATGTTGCGGGTCGCGGTGGTCGCCCAGCTGGACGGCAGGACCCACAGCGACAGGACATCGTTGGGCACCAGGTTCAACTGCTGGATGAGATCGACCGACGACGCGCGCATGGCGGCGCGCTGCTCGCCGGGGCGGTTCTCGCGCTCGACCTGCTCGTCGATGGCCAACAGCAGGCGATGCACCTCGAACGAGCGCTGGGCGATGGTCCGGTCGACGAAGACGAAGCCGAACAGGGCGGCGACGATCAGCAGCGCGACCGCGGCCTGGGCGATGACCAGGCGCCGGCGGCGCATCAGCAACCCGCGCGCCTGCGGCTGGGCCACGGCGCGCTCGGCCAGGATCTTTTCGGCGATCAGATCGCGGGCAAAGGCGATCGGCGGGCGGCGGCCGCCGCGGGCGCCCGGCCCTTCGGCCTCGATGGTGGCGGGCAGGCGGGCCGGGGCCTGGCCGCTCTCCGCGACGCTCGCCCCCGAACCGCCGACCATGTAGATGCCGCGCAGCATCGACAGTTCGTTGAAGGTCGACTGGCGCAGCGTGGTGGCGAGCAGGATGCCGAGCGGCTCGGCCAGGTCGCCGATGCCGCCGGGCAGCAGCACGGCGGGGCCGAAGCGTTCGGCGTTGGGCACGGTGGCGAGGCCGGCGATCGCGGCCTCGCGCGCATTGGTCTGCAGCTGCGCGATGCCCTCCGCCACCCAGTCGGGGGTGAAGGCGGCATCGGACGAATAGGGTGATGACCAGCCGAGGATCTCTTCCGGATCGGCGGTCCGGGTCAGTTGCACCAGCTCGGTGAAACCGTCGAGCAGGTCGGCCTGGGTCAGCACGATATAGATCGGCAACTGCATGCCGAGCTGGCGCTGCATCCGGCCCAGCCGGCGGTTGAAGACTTCGCCGCGCTCGGCCAGCGCCTCGGGGCGCAGCTTGGTCGGGCCGGAAAGATCGGCGACCGAAATCGTCAGCACGATGCCGTCCAGCGGCCGCTCGGGCTTGAGCAGGTCGAGCTGCGACAGCACCTCTTCCCACGGGCGGTAGAGGCCGGCGGGGCGGTCGAGGCCGAGCAGGTCGCCGCGCAGGTCGAGCAGCGCGCCGTCGGCGAAGAACGAGAAGGCGGCCGGGCCGTCGCTGCCGGCGGTAACGGGGGTGAGCCCGGCGCCGGCGATGAACGACGACTTGCCGGAATCGGGGGCGCCGACCACGGCGACCAGGGGGCTGGCATAGCGGAATTCGCGGCCGCCGTAGAGGTCGCGCAGGGTCTCGCGCGCGGCGCGGAACGACCGGCGCAGCGACTGGTGGACCAGCTCGTTGCTGGACGGCTTGGGCGGCTCGGCCTTGGCGCCGGGCAGCGGGCGCCGGGCCCGGGCCAGCACGATGACGATCGCGACCAGCAGGATCACCGCCAGCAGGCCGAGCACGACCTCGGGCCAGGGCGACCAGTGCTGCATCAGGGCGGAAAGCTCGGTCATCGCGCGCGCGACCTTAGTTCAGCCGCAGGCGCAAGGCCTGCACCCGGTCGGGCAGATCGCCGACCTCGTAGATCCAGATCGCATGGCCGATCGCCATGTAGAGGAGCAGCACGCCGAGACAGGCGAGGATCCAGGGCTTCAGCGAGGGCAGCCGGCGGGGCACGCCGCCGCGGCGGGTATGGTCCAGCGCCTGGCCGACCAGCTGATCGCCCGCCGTCGCCCGCTCGGCCGCCACGCCATAGGCGATGCCGTACAGGCGGCGGCGGTAATCGTCCATCAGCCCGGCGGCGTCGCGGCCGCGATACTTGCCCTGGAAGCCGAGCGCCAGCGCGGCGAGATAGACGCGCGCCAGCTCGGTCCGGCCGATGCCGTAGCCGGCCAGGTCGCCGTCGATGTCGTCGAAGAAGGTGTCGCCGGCCACGCGGGTGCCGAAGATATGCGCCTCCAGCGGCGCCGACACCCATTGTTCGCGCCCCCACCACGGGATCGAGAGCAGCACGTCGTCGGCGAAGGCGACCAGGATGAACAGGAACCGGGCATAGAGCCGGCGGGCATATTCGCCGCCGAACTCCGATATCTCGCCCATCCGCTCCTCGAGCGCCGCGATCAGATGGGAGAAGATCACGTTGTAGCGGCTGTGCCGGTAAGCCTGGCTGACCTCGGCCAGCGGCTCGGCCGCCATCGCCTTCGCCACCAGGACATCGCGGTAGAACGCGGCGAAACGGTCGGTGAAGTCGAAGCTTTCCGCACCCTGGCGTCGTCCGCCACCCCCACCGGCGCGCCCACGGCGCACGGGCGGGTTCACCGCGGGGGCGGTCGGTTCAGCGCGTCGCTCCGCGGGCGGCATGGGCGTCTCCCGAGCCTTGCTTGACATGCAGGATCAACTCGGCCGGCCGCGAGGATTGCTGGCGGTCGAGGAAGTTCGCGACGACGAGTTCTTCGTCCTCGACGATCAGTTCGGCATCGTTGCGCACGGCGAACAGCAGGGTGCGCGGGCCCACCGGCAGGTCGAGGCCGTGCTCGGGCCCGACCTTGATGCGGGCTGCGCCGAGCACGCGGCGCTCGCGCAGCGAGCCGATCATGCGGTTGGAGGCGATGACGGAGGAATTGATCCAGGAGACCGTATCCTCCTCGCGGCCGCCCGGCGGGATGCGGGCGCGCAGGATCAGGTTGCGGGTCATCCATTCGCGGCGCAGCCGCAGCGAGAAACCCTGGGCGGTCGGCACGAACGGAATCGACAGGTAGTCTTCCTGGATCTCGTCCAGCGCGGTCGAGATCAGCCGCACCGCCTCGTCGAAGGCGGCGCGCGGTTCCTCGTGCTGGTAGCCGCGCAGGGTCGGCGGCACGCGGTTGCGGCCGATCGGCGAAATCGCGCCGATGATCGCGGCCAGCGTCTGGTAGACGTCGAACGGCGGCGTCGCCTCGGCCAGCAGCTGGGTTTCCAGCTGGGGCAGGAAGGTCGACATCGCCGACAGGGTCAGGCGGTAGAGCACCTGTTCGCTCTCGCGCGTGCCGGCGGCATCGATGCGCTCGCTGATGAACGAGATCTTCTCGCGCAGCCGGCGGCCGAGCAGGGTCAGCTCGCGCCACAGGGCGAAGCGCGCCGACAACAGCATCATCGGCGGCACATACGAAGTCAGCTCGACATTCTCGTCGCGCAAGCTGACTTCCGCGAGCGGCAGGGTGACGAGCTTGGCCGAAGGCTGGCGCGCGGCGACGAGGCGCAGGTTGGGGATCAGCCGCGGGATCCGCTCGCGCCCTTCGCCGGTAACGATGTCGAGCACCGGTTCGCCGTCGTTGGAACGATAGCGCCGCGCTTCCGGGTCGCCGCCCTGCAGGTTGATCTCGTCATGGCTCGGCACCGCGCCGTAGATGCGCAGGGGCTCGCGCCGCATCTGTTCGGCATAGGGCGACAGGTCGAGCGTCAGGTCGCTGTCGCCTTCGCCGGCGACATAGCGGATCGGCATGCCGTCGGGCATCACCGCCTCGAGCTGCTGGACGCGGAACAGCCCGCCCAGCAGCGCGCTCTGATCGACCGCGAGCTGCACGATCCCGTAGGAGAACGGATGCGAGCGCCGCAGGCGGTAGTCGACCAGGCCTTCCTGGCGCAGCGCCTGCTGCTGGAAATGCTGGGGCAGAAGCAGCATGCCGTCATGCCACAGCACCGGATCGGGCAGAAGCCAGCGGTTGGCAGCGGATGTCGGATCGGTGGCCAAAGGGCGCTCCTGCCGTCGCTACTGGGCCGACGGGGCGGCCGAAAGATCGCGGGGGCCGAGCACCACGTCGGCGCGATCGAGCGTGTCGATGCGCAGGCGGTGGTCGCCCGGGGCGATGTAATTGGCGAACACGAAGATGCCCTTGGCATCCCAGCGGTCGGACCGGCTGATGGAGAACGGCGCCTGGGTACGGCCGGCCACGATCTCGAACGACCAGACCGACATGCGGTCGGCGGCGTCCTTGCGCATCTGGTCGCGCTTGGAAAACCAGTCTCGGGCGGCCAGCGCACCGACCGTGCCGACCAGGCC
>JAEYTW010000214.1 GCA_023433835.1 Pseudomonadota bacterium
CTGCATGACCGCCTGGCCGCGCTGGGCGCGCCGCTGATGGTCGAGGCGCTGGCGGGCCTCGCGGCCGGCCGCATCACGCCGCGGCCGCAGGCCCAGGCGGGCGTCACCTACGCCCACAAGATCGACAAGGCCGAGGGGCTGGTCGACTGGTCGAAGCCGGCGGACGCGCTCGACCGCCTGGTCCGCGCGCTGGGGGCCGCGCCCGGCGTCTGGTTCGACCATGCCGGCGAACGCATCAAGCTGCGCGAGACGCTGCCGGTCGAGGGCCGGGGCCAGCCCGGCACGGTGATCGCGATCGCCGACAACGGCGCCCCGGTCGTCGCCTGCGGCGACGGGCGCGCCTTGCGGCTCGACGTGCTGCAGCGGCCCGGCAAGGGGCCGATGGCCGCGGCCGACCTGCTGCGCGGCTGGACGCTCGCCGTCGGCACGACCCTGGGCTGATCTGGATTTCGCCGCGGCGCATCCCCACATCGGAGGCATGAACGCACATGCTCCGGGGTCCTCGACCCATCTGATCTGCCCCGCCTGCGGCGCCGAGAACCGGGTGCCGACCCAGCGCCTGGGGCCCGAGGCGGTCTGCGGCAAATGCCGCGCCCGCCTGTTCCCGGCCGAGCCGATCACCCTGACGCCGGACAGCTTCGATCGCCATCTCGCCAGGGACGGCGTGCCGCTGCTGGTCGATTTCTGGGCGCCGTGGTGCGGCCCCTGCCTGTCGATGGCGCCGATGTTCAAGGCGGCGACCCCGCCCCTGATCCCGCGCGCGCGCCTGGCCAAGCTCGATACCGAGGCCCATCCCGGGCCGTCGCAGCGCCTGGGCATCCGCGGCATCCCGACGATGATCCTGTTCCGCGACGGCCGCGAGGCCGCACGCATCTCCGGCGCGATGGATACCTCGATGATCCTGCGCTGGGCGGAAGGCCGCCTCGCCGCTTAAGGCTCTTGACCAGAGTAATACTCTAGAGCAATACTCCGGTCGATGAACGACGCGCGCGACCGCATCCTTGCCGCAGCCCTGGCCGAATTCGGCGCGGCGGGGTTCGAGCGCGCGACGGTGACGGCCATCCGCTGCCGCGCCGGCGTCTCCAACGGCAGTTTCTTCCATCATTTCGCCGACAAAGAAGCGGTGGCCGAGGCGCTCTATCTCGAGGCGCTGGCGGGCTATCACGGCCTGGTGCTGGCCGCGGTCGAGGCCGAGAGCGATCCGGCGGCGGGCCTTGCCGCCCTGGTCCGCGCCCATCTCGGCTGGGTCGAGGGCCACCCGGATCTCGCCCGCTTCCTGTTCGCCCGCGGCACGCCGGACTGGACGGCGGCCCGGGCCGAAACCATCGGCCGGGCCAACCGCGCGATGCTGACCCGGTTTTCCGCCTGGGCCAAACCGCATGTCGCCGCCGGCCGGCTGGTCGACTGGCCGACGCCGCTGATCGTCGCGCAAGCGATCGGCCCGGCCCAGATCGTGGCCCGTGCCTGGGCCGCGGGGCACGGCCCGCTCACTCCCACCGACGCCGCCGACCATCTCGCCCGCGCCGCCTGCGCCGCGCTGATCCCTGAGGAAAGAAGCCGATGACCGCCGACAACTTCGCCGCCCTGGCCGACCAGATCCGCCGTTTCGTCGGCGCCCAGGGGTTCATGAAGCTGCTGGGCGGCGAGATCGACGAACTGGCGCCCGGCCTCTGCGTCATGTCGGTCGCCCGCCGGCCCGAACTCTTGCAGCAGGACGGGCTGTTCCATGGCGGGGTCACCGCCTTCCTGGTCGACAATGCCACGACCACGGCGGCCGCGACGCGGCGCGAGCTGGACCAGCGGGTGCTGACCGCCGAATACAAGCTGAACCTGATCGCCCCGGCGCGCGGCGACCGGCTGATCTGCCGGGCCAGCCTGCTGAAACCCGGCCGCATGGCGGTGGTCGAGGCCCGGGTCTACAGCCGGGAGAATGGCGAGGACAAGCTGTCGGCCGCGGCCTTGGCCACCATCGCCATGCTGCCCGGGCCGGTGCGCGCCGCCTGAGCTTGCCTCCGGGTGCGTCGCCGGGCGATAAAGCCCCGCCGCCGCCAGAGGAAACTCATCGCCATGCCGTCCGTCGCCGAATTGCGGGTCTATCCGGTCAAGAGCCTGCGCGGCCGCGCGGTACGACAGGCCCAGGTCGAACCCTGGGGCCTCGCCGGCGACCGCCGCTGGATGGTGGTGACGCCGGACGGCCGCTTCGTCACCCAGCGCGCCCACCCGGTCATGGCGACGATCATCGCCGCCGCCGGCCCGGCCGGCCTGACCCTGTCGCAGCCCGGCCGCCGGCCGCTGACCGTTCCGTTCCCGGAGGCGGCCGCCGAGACCGTCGCCATCTGGCGCGACAGCGTGCCCGCGGTGCCGGCCGGCCCGGCGGCCGACGCCTGGCTGAGCGACGCCATGGCCCTCGATTGCCGGCTGGTCTACCAGGCCGATCCGAGGTCGCGGCCCGTCGACCCGGCCTTCAGCGCGCCGGGCGACCATGTCACCTTCGCCGACGGCTTTCCCCTGCTGGTCACCACGCAGGGCTCGCTTGCCGATCTCGAGGCGCGGCTGGGCCGCCCCCTCGGCATGGACCGCTTCCGCGCCAATGTCGTGGTCGAGGGGACGGATGCCTGGGACGAGGATCATTGGCGTGTCATCCGCATCGGCGAGGTTACCTTCCGGGCCACCAAACCCTGCGGGCGCTGCGTGATGACGACGATCGACCAGGAGACCGGCATCAAGGCCGAGGACGGCGAGCCGCTGCGGTTCCTCGCGAGCTTCCGGCGCGACGAGGCCGGCCGCATCGTGTTCGGCCAGAACCTGATCCCCGATGGCCCCGGCCGCATCGCCCAGGGCGACGCGGTCGAGGTGCTCGAGCGGGGCTGAGCCGGGCATGCCGCGCTACCGTCTGCTGATCGAATATGACGGCACCGCCTTCGTCGGCTGGCAGCGCCAGGACAACGGCGCCTCGGTCCAGGGCGCGCTGGAACGCGCGGTCAAGCTGTTTTGCGACGAAAGCGCCGAGGTCACCGGCGCCGGCCGCACCGATGCCGGGGTGCATGCCACCGGCCAGGTCGCCCATCTCGATCTCGAGCGCGCGGCCCCGGCCGACAAATTGCGCGACGCGGTCAATTTCCACCTGCGCCCGGCGCCGGTGGTGGTGATCGAGGCGGCCGAGGTTGCGCCCGATTTCCATGCACGCTTCTCGGCCGAGCGCCGCCACTACCGCTATCGCATCCTCAACCGGCGCAGCCCGCCGGTGCTGGAGCGCGGCCGGGTCTGGTGGGTGCCCAAGGCGCTCGACGCCGCGGCGATGCACGAGGCCGCCCAGTTGCTGGTCGGCCGCCACGATTTCTCCAGCTTCCGCGCCGCCCAGTGCCAGGCGAAGTCGCCGGTCAAGACGCTCGACGCGCTGACCGTGCGGCGCGAGGGCGACGGGATCGTCATCGAGACCACGGCGCGGTCGTTCCTGCACAACCAGGTGCGGGCGATGACCGGCTCGCTGAAACTGGTCGGCGAAGGCCGCTGGACATCGGCCGACCTCGCCGCCGCCCGCGACGCCCTGGACCGCCAGGCCGCCGGCCCGAACGCCCCGCCCGAGGGGCTCTATCTGACGCGGGTCGATTATCCTTCAACCGCGCATGGCGTTGACAATATTCCATAGAGTGCATATTTTCTATCGAGATCCGAGGAACCGAAATGTCCTGGGAAATCGAAAATACGGACGAATTCGGCGCGTGGTGGGAAGCCTTGGGCGAGACCGAGCGCGAGGACGCGACGGCCAGCGTCGAATTGCTCTCCGAGCATGGACCAACGTCGCGGCATCCGCATAGCTCGGGAATCAATGGCTCGCGCCATCCACATATGCGCGAACTTCGCGTCCAAAGCGGTGGCCGGCCGATCAGGATCTTCTATGCCTTCGATCCCCGCCGCACCGCCATTCTCCTGATCGGTGGCGACAAAACTGAGGACAAGCGTTTCTACGACCGCATGCTTCCGATCGCCGACAACCTCTATGACGACTACATCGCCGAAATTCGACGGGAAGGATTGATCTGATGGCAGGCCATCGCCCCTTTAGCGACCTGACCAAGCGCTTTACGCCGGCACAACGCGCGCGGATCGAGGAAAAGAAGCAGACCCTGCGGGCCGAGATGGCCTTGCACGAGTTGCGTCAGGCACGCCGGATCACCCAGGCGCAACTCGCCCGCACCCTGGGCGTGGGTCAGCCCTCGATCGCCAAGCTGGAGAAGCGTGCCGACGTCTACGTGTCCAACCTGCGCACCTATATCGAGGCGATGGGCGGGCAATTGCAGATCATCGCCCGTTTCCCCGACGGCGCGGTCGAGATCACCAACTTCACCGAGATCGGCGAGCCGGACGGCGAAGCCGACCGGGCTTGAGCCTGGCTACCCCGAAATCGGCCGGAACGAGCCGCCGTTGTCGATGACCGAGCCGCCCAGGCGGCCGTGCATCTCGAATACCGCGCCGGGGCTGAGCTCGATATTGCCGTCGATACGGCCGAAGAACTGCACGGTGATGCCGGGATCGACCGTCACGTTGCCCTTGATCCGGCCGCTGAAGCAGCAATCCTCGGTGAAGCGGTGGTTGCCGTTGATGCGGATCGCCCCCATCGGCGCCTGCGCCTCGCGGCCGGGAAAGCCGACACGGTGCAGCCACGACCAGGCCAGCATCAGCCCGATGCCGAGCGCCGGCCAGACCACCCACAGGCGGTTCGGGCTGGTCATCAGGTTGATCGCCAGCAGCACCACGAGCAGGGTGCCGGACTGCCAGGCCCGCTTCATCCAGATGCGGCGCTGCCAGGCCACGCGGTCCATCACCTCGGGCGGGGCCAGCGGCGGTTCCGCCGCCGGCGGCGGCTGGTGACGTTTCGGTTCGTAAGCCTGGGCCTGCGGCTGGCCCGTGGCGTCGAGCACGACGCGGTAGACCTCGACCTTGTCGGCGATGTTCTTGACCTCGCGCTCGCCGACGAATTCGAAGCCGAGGCCGAGCTTGTTGCGCACCTGGTCGTAGACGGTGCGCGAAATGGCGATGCCGCCGGGTTCGGCCTGGGCTTCCAGCCGGGCGGCGACGTTGACGCCTTCGCCGTAGAGATCGTCGCCCTCGACCATGACGTCGCCGAGATTGATGCCGATGCGGAACAGCATGGGAGGCTGGCCGGTCTCGGCCTCGTTGCGGGCGCGCAGTTCGCGCTGGACCTCGGCCGCGCAGGTCACGGCCTCGACCGGGCTGGCGAATTCCGCCAGCAGGCCGTCGCCCCAGGTATTGACGGTGCGGCCATGGTGGCGGGCGATCAGGCCGATCATCGCCTGGCGATAGGCCTTGAGCCGGGCCAGCGTGCCCACCTCGTCGCGGCCCATCAGTTCGCTGTAGCCCTTGACGTCGGCGCAGAACAGGGTGGTCAGCTTGCGCTGGACGGCATTGGTCGCGGGTTCGGTCATCGAAATGCCTCTGCTGACCGGGCGATAATATCAGTCTAGAGCACGAAGTCGACCAGCTCCGGCATCGCGTAGGAGATGACCATCTCGATCAGCACCACCGCGACCGTCTGCGGCCAGTCGGTGCGCAGGCCGAACCGGGCCAGCGCGCCGACATAGACCATGCCGAAGGCCATCAGCAGGACCATGACGACGTTCATCAACCCCGGCATCACGCCCGCGGCACGCAGCAGGCTGAGCGGCAGGAACACCATCAGCAGCAGGACCTGGGCCCAGTTGTAGGCCACCGCGAACGGCACGTAGCCCGCCCCCAGCCCGAAGAAGCGGGCGAACGGGACCATCAGCCCGAGGAAGAGGCACCAGACCACGAGGTAGCCGACCAGCTGGACCACGAGGTTGCCGGGGTCGAGCGGGCCCGAACTGCCCTGGACGGCAATGAAGCCGAGAAACAGCGGGGCAGCCACCGGCATTGCCAGGAACGAGCGCCAGAAGCCGTCGGCCGACAGGTCGAACCAGCCGAAACCGTCCGGTTTCAGCCGCGCCAGCCGCCAGGCCCCGGTCAGCGACGCCGCCACGTAAGCCAGCAAGTCAGGCCCCTTGGGCGAAATAACGGTCGAGGATCAGGCCGTAGGCACGCGACAGCGCCGTGATGTCGGCGACCGGCACCCGCTCGTCGGTCTTGTGCATGGTCTGGCCGACCAGGCCGAATTCGACCACGGGGCAATGGCGGGTGATGAAGCGGGCATCCGAGGTGCCGCCGGTGGTCGACAGTTCGGGCGTGCGGCCGAGCGCCTCGGCGATCGCCCCGGCAACGGCGGCCGTGAACGGTCCCGGCGCGGTAAAGAACGGCTCGGCCCCGACCTCGAGGCGCAGGTCGTGGGCGCCGGCCAGTGTCTCGCAGGTCTCCGCGATCCAGGCCTTCAGCCCGGCCGAGGTCTGCTCGGTCGAGAAGCGGATGTTGAAGGTGGCGCGCACCTCGGCCGGCACCACGTTGGTCGCGGTATTGCCGCAGTCGATCGTGGTGATCTCGAGGTTCGACGCCTCGAAATGGGCATTGCCGCGATCGAGCACCCGGGCATCCAGCGCCGAAAGGGTGGCGAGCAGCCGGGGAATCGGGTTGTCGGCGAGATGGGGATAGCCGACATGGCCCTGCACGCCCTGCACGGTCAGATAGCCGGTCAGCGAGCCGCGCCGGCCGATCTTCATCATCTGGCCGAGTTCCTGCGGGTTGGTCGGCTCGCCGACCAGGGCGACATCGAGCTTTTCGCCCTTTTCCTTCAGCCAGTCGAGCACCCGCACGGTGCCGTCGACAGCTTTGGCCTCCTCGTCGCCGGTGATCAGCAGGCTGATCGAGCCGGGCAGGCCGGCAGCATGGCGGGCCTTGAAGCCGGCCGCCGCGGCGGTGAAGGCCGCGATCGCACCCTTCATGTCGGCGGCGCCCCGGCCGTAGAGCCAGCCGTCATGGATTTCGGCGGCAAAGGGCTCGACCGTCCAGCCTTCGCGGCGGCCGACCGGCACGACGTCGGTATGGCCGGCAAAGCAGAAATTGCGGCCCCCGCTGCCGAGGCGGGCGTAGAGATTGTCGATCTCGGGCTCGCCCGGGGTCTGGAACTTGAGGCGATGGCAGGCGAAGCCCAGATCCTTGAGCCGTGCCTCCAGCACGTCGAGCGCGCCGGCATCGGCCGGGGTGACCGAAGGGCAGCGGATCAGGTCCCGCGCCAGTTCGACCGGGTCGAGAACCTGATCCATCACCGTCACCTCGAAAGAAAAATCAGTCGCGCAGCAGGTCGTTGATGCCGGTCTTGGAGCGGGTCTGGGCATCGACCCGCTTGATGATCACGGCGCAGTAGAGCGAGGGGCCCGGGTTGCCGTCCGGCAGCGGCTTGCCCGGCAGCGCGCCCGGCACCACGACCGAATAGGCCGGAACCCGGCCGACAAAGATTTCGCCGGTATGGCGGTCGATGATCTTGGTCGAGGCGCCGATGAACACGCCCATCGACAGGACCGAGCCTTCCTCGACCAGCACGCCCTCGACCACTTCCGAGCGGGCGCCGATGAAGCAGTTGTCCTCGATCACCACCGGGCCGGCCTGCAGCGGCTCGAGCACGCCGCCGATGCCGGCGCCGCCCGAGATATGGACGTTCTTGCCGATCTGGGCGCAGGACCCGACGGTCGCCCAGGTGTCGACCATCGTGCCGCCGTCGACGAAGGCGCCGAGATTGACGAAGGACGGCATCAGGATGACGCCCGGGGCGATATGGGCCGAGCGGCGCACGATGGCGCCCGGCACGGCGCGGAAGCCCGCGGCGCGGAACTGGTTGTCGCCCCAGCCATCGAACTTGGAGGGCACCTTGTCGAACCAGGTCGACCCGCCGGGGCCGCCCGGGATCGGCGCCATGTCGTTCAGGCGGAACGAAAGCAGCACGGCCTTCTTCAGCCACTGGTTGACGACCCATTTGCCGTCGACCTTCTCGGCGACGCGTTTCTCGCCGCGATCGAGCGCTTCGAGCGCGGCCTCGACCGCGTCGCGCACCTCGCCCTTGGTCGCAACATTGATACCGTCGCGCGCATCCCAGGCGGCCTCGATCGTCGCTTGCAGGCTCACGGGTTCCATCCTCCGTCAGATACAGGGGCGGGACTTTAGCCGCCCCCCGGTCGCTGTCAATCGGGCTTTCCCCGCCAGGGGGAATGGGCTAGGCACCGGGAAAGGGATTCTGAAGGAGCAGGCGACCATGGACGAGCGACGCCCGCCGCGCGGCGGCCGCGGCACCTCAGGGGGCAAGGGCCCCGGCGGCAACAGGACGCCTGGCAGCAGGACACCGGGCAGCAGGACGTCGGCCCCCAGGACGCCGCCCCCCGGAACGGCGGCCGGCAAGCCGCAGGACGAGCGCAGGCCCCGCCCCGGCGAGCGGCCGCGGGCGCTGGCCCGCAAGGCCGATTT
>JAEYTW010000755.1 GCA_023433835.1 Pseudomonadota bacterium
CCCCCCCCCCCGCCCGCCCCCCCGCCCGGCGGCGGGGAGGCCTGCGACTGGGCCAGGGCAGGCGCGGCAGCCAGGGCAGCCACGACCGCGGAAGCAAGAATCAGTCTTTTCATAACGTCCTCCAGGAGCGCCAAAATGCTAGACCGCAGCCGCCACGCCGGTCGGGGCGGCCGCCGCGGTCGGATGTGTCGGATCGCCGGCCCAGGACCGTTCCAGCCGGTCGAAGGAATCGAGGATCAGGTCGGTGGCCACGATCTGGGTCAGCGTGCAGTACGCGGTGCGGGTGGTGGCGAAGCTGCCGTTCTCCGACAGCTTGTTGACCGGCGCGCCGCCGCCGCAGATCGAGAAGTACTCGCAGGATTCCCGGCAGGCCGCGACGCCGGCCGCGATGTCCCGGTACAGGGCCGAGCCATAGGCGGCATCGCGGATCTGCCGGAACGTGTCGGTATTGACGTTGCCCAGCAGGAAGTTGCCGTAATCCGGATTCTGATAGCCGAGCAGTTCGGGCGAGAAGCTCGACACGTTGCCCAGGCAGTCGACGTTGAGCATCGCCAGCGGTTCGACCTGCGGGTTGCGCATGTCGATTTGCGAGGGGCGGAAGATGCGCGGGATCATCGTGTCGATCTCGCGCAGGAAGTGGATCTTCCCCGATGCCCGGGCCAGCTGCCAGAACCGGCTGAGGAAATCCTGGAAGCGGGCCTTCAGGTCACCGGCGGCGAACAGGTCCGAGACGTAGTCGCCCTCGGATTCCTCGACGTTGAAGCAGACATGGTCGACGCCCTGCTCGAGATAGAAGTCGAGCATCTCCCGCGGCTGGTCGAGGCTTTGCCGGCCCAGGACCGAGATGACGTGGAAACGCACGCCATGCTCGCGCAGCATCTTCAGGCCGGCCATTACCCGGTCGAACGTTCCCTTGCCCGACCGCGTCCGACGGTTGGCATCGTGGATCTCGCGCGGGCCGTCGACGGAGACGCCGAGGCCGACGTCCCAAACCTTGAGGAATTCGCACCAATCCGGCTTGATCAGCGTGCCGTTGGTCTGGAAGGAATGCTTGATGCGGACATGCGGGGGCCGCATCGCCTCGATCGCCTCGAAAGCCTGCCGGTAGAAGGCGACCGGCAGCACCATCGGCTCGCCGGCATGCCAGACCACCGTGACCTCGGGCCGCGACCAGCCGGAGGCGAACAGCTTCTCGAACAGGTTGACGATCGTCTCCTGCGCGATCACCCGCTTGTCATGGCGCGCGGGCAGGTAGCAGTAGCTGCAATTGATGTTGCAGAACGGCGTCGGCTGCACCACGACCATTTCGACCGCCGGGGTGCCGGCGTCGGATGGCCGCGCCATGGAAGGCATGCTGTTCACGGCAAGACCGGCTGCTTACCAGTTGTGCCAGCCGTTGCCCCAGTTGTGCCAGCCGTTACCCCAGTTGTGCCAGCCATTGCCCCAGTTGTGCCAGCCGCCGTTGCCCCAGCCGCCATTGCCCCACCAGGCCAGCCGGCTGCCGTCCTCGTTCTGCTCGACCTTCACGCCGCTTGTGGCGGCATGCTCGGCCGCGGCCGAGACGTCGTCGCGGATGGTCTGCAGGCGGTTGGCCACGGTGTTCGCCACGTCGTCGGGCGCCGGGCCCGAGGCGGCCGGCTGGGCCGGGATGGCGGCCTGGGCCAGGCCGATCGACATGCCCAGCGCACCGGCCGGAAGCATGGCAGAGAGGATTTTTACACGACGACCGCGTTGCGACATGGTCTCTCCTTGCAAGCGTTGATGACCGTTGCGGCGATCTTCACACCAGACGCCGAGCGGTGTCAAAGCCTGGAAGGCGGGTCGTGACCGGAATCACTGATAGGTCGGATGTCCGACCTATCCGATGGGATGATATGCCTGCCGTTGCAGACTTGTCGTCAGGGCGAGACGCCGGTGGCCGAGGGCAGGGGCATGCCCTTCTCGGTCATGACCGCGCGCAGCCGGTCGGGATAGTCTGATATGATGCCGTCGACCTTCATGTCGATCAGCGCCTTCATCTCGGCCGGGTCGTTCACGGTCCAGACCACGACCTGCAGGCCCAGCGCATGGGCGTCGCGCAAGCTGTCGGCGGTCAGGTCCTTGTAGAACGGCGACCAGATCTTGCCGCCGGCGCCCTTCACCATCTTGGGAACCGAGCCGGAGAACGAGGCGATGTCGAGGCCGGCGGTCCAGGGGCTGGGGCCCGGCTTGCCGGCCAGGATATTGTCGCCCTGGCCACGCTGCAGCGTCAGGTAGACGGTCGGGATCGCCGGGGCCTGGGCCTGGACCAGCTTCAGCGTGCG
Organism: Pseudomonadota bacterium; assembly: GCA_023433835.1. Classification (GTDB taxonomy): domain Bacteria; phylum Pseudomonadota; class Alphaproteobacteria; order Ferrovibrionales; family Ferrovibrionaceae; genus JAFKFH01. The sequence continues at coordinate 2,304 of JAEYTW010000755.1, forward strand.
CCAGTCGAAGGACTGAATCATGACGCGCCCCTCCATGCCGTCGGCCTTGATCGCGGCGAGCAGCGCCTTGACGAAGGGTTCGGGCGCCGGCGCCTCGTCCGGGTCGAGCGGCGACAGCTTGGTCTCGATATTGAAACGGACGGTCTGGTTGCCCGACTTCTTCACCAGGGCGAAGACTTCGCGCAGCGTCGGGTAGCGGGTGCCGTCGAACGCCTTCTGGTCGGGAAACGACTTGGCATAGGGCGATTTCGGGTCGATCCGGCCGATGTCGAACTGCCGCAGCTCCTCCAGGGTCAGGTCGAGCAGGCGGGGCAGCGGCGGGGCGACGTATTCGCCGGCGGGATCGCGGGCAAAGGCCGGGTTCAGCCGGCGGTCGTGGGCCACCACCAGATGCCCGTCCTTGGTCATGCCGGTATCGAGTTCCAGGGTGGTGACGCCGAGCGACAGGGCATTGGCAAAGGCCGGCAGGCTGTTCTCCGGCATCAGCCCGCGGCCGCCGCGATGGGCTTCGAGATCGAAAGCCCAAGCTGTGGACGGAAGGCTGGCCGTCAGGGGGAGGAGGGAGAACAGGGCGGCCAGGGCCAGACGCTTCATCGACGTTTCCTGATGTTCTTCTTCGGCTTGGGGGCGGATTTGCGCCCCCCGCGCGGTCCACCACGACCGCGCATCAGATGTTTGGGCGCCCGCGCCCGGACTTCATCCAGATCGCGGACCAGGTCGAGGCGGATGCCGCCGGTGACGATGTCGGCCTCGGTCAGCTTGACCTCGACCCGGTCGCCCAAGCGGAAGCAGCGTCCGGCCCGGCTGCCGATCAACTGGTGGCCGACCTCGTCATGGACATAGAAATCATCGTCGATCTCGCCGGCCAGTACCAGCCCGTCGGCGCCGATCAGGTCGAGTTTGATGAACAGGCCGAAGCGGGTGACGCCGGAGATCCGCCCCATGAACGTGTCGCCGACGCGGTTTGCCAGGTAGACCGCGGTAAAGCGGTCGACCGCGTCGCGCTCGGCCTGCATCGAGCGGCGCTCGGCCACCGAGATGCGCTCGGCCGTGCGCTCGAACTGGTCGATATCGGCCTGCGACAGCCCGCCGTCGCCGAGCTTGCAGCCGGTGATCAGCGCGCGATGGACCAGCACGTCGGCATAGCGCCGGATCGGCGAGGTGAAATGGGCGTAGGAGCGCAGGGCCAGGCCGAAATGGCCAAGGTTCTCCGGCCCGTAATAGGCCTGGGTCTGGCTGCGCAGGATCACCTCGTTGATCATCTGGCCGTTCGGCAGTTCGCGGGCACGCGCCAGCACCCGGTTGAACGCCGCCGTGGTCAGCACCTGGCCCTTGGCGAAATTGATGTCGAGGCTGTCGAGGAATTCGCGCAGGGCGTCGAGCTTCTCCTGCCCCGGCACCTCGTGAATGCGGTACATGCAGGGTTGCCGCGTCAGCTCCAGCACCTCGGCGGCGGCCACGTTGGCCAGGATCATCATGTCCTCGATCAGCCGGTGGCTGTCGAAGCGTTCCCGCAGGCGGATTTCCTCGATGAACCCGTCGCGGCCGATGATCACCTTGCGCTCGGGCAGGTCGAGGTCGAGCGGGCTCCGCTTGTCGCGCGCCTTCGAGAGCGCGGCATAGGCGCCGTACAGCGGCCGGATGATGCTGTCCATCAGCATGGCGCAGCGTTCGTTGGGCTGCCCGTCATGCGCCGCCTGGACCTCGCCGTAGGTCAGCGACCCGAACGAGCGCATCAGGCCGCGCACGAACCGCTGGCGCAACTTGTTGCCGTCGGCGTCGAGCCAGATATGGACCGCGAGGCAGGCGCGGTCGACGTTCTCGTGCAGCGAGCACAGATCGCCCGACAGCTTGTCGGGCAGCATCGGCACGACGCGATCGGGGAAATAGGTCGAGTTGCCGCGGGCGCGCGCCTCGATATCGAGGGCCGAGCCGGGGCGGACATAGTGGGCGACGTCGGCGATGGCGACGATCAGGTGCCAGCCGCCCGGGTTCTTCGGGTCGTCGTCGGCCTCGGCGAAGACGGCGTCGTCATGATCGCGCGCATCCTCGGGGTCGATCGTCACCAGCGGTATCTTGCGCAGGTCTTCCCGCTTGCCGATGCGCACCGGCTTGGCGGCTTCCGCCTCGGCAACGGCGTCGGCCGGCATGGTCAGGCGGATGCCGTGCTGATGGGCGGCGATCAGGCTGAGGCTGCGCGGATCGCCGAGCGGCCCGAGGCGTTCCTTGACCCGCGCATAGGGCAGGCCGAAGCCGCGGCCCGGCACGCGCTCGGCCAGTACAACCTCGCCCGATTTGGCGCCACCCGACTGGGCGTCGGTGACGGCGAATTCGTCCTTGTTGCGGCGGTCGGCCGGGCGCAGGCGGCCGACTGTCGCGCCCCGTTCCTTGCGATAGATGCCGACGATGGCTTCGGGCGCCGCCTCGACCAGGCGGATCAGCCGGCCGTCATAGGCATTGGCGCCGGTCTTGCGCAGGCGGGCCAGCAGGCGGTCGCCGATGCCGATCTTCCCAAGGTCGCGGCCGTCGTCGGTCAGCAGGATGCGGGGCGGGGCATCCTCGTGCCGCCAGTCGACCGGCTGGGCGATCAGCTCGCCGTCCAGCGTCACCTCGATGACGTCGACCAGGCACATTTCCGGCAGGGTGCCGGCCGGCGCCAGCTTGCGGCCGTGGCCGCGATCGACCAGGCCGTCGGCTTCCAGCGCCTTCAGCTCGGCCTTCAGCCAGATGCGGTTCTCAGCCCCGACATGGAAGGCCCGGGCGATCTCGCGCTTGGTGACCGCGCCGGGGTTCTCCTTGATATAGTCGATCAACTGCTGCCGGGTGGGCAGCGGGGCCTCGCCCTTGCGCTTGACCGTCACGCCGCCGACTTCGCCTTGGTCGCGGCCTTCTTGGCGGCCGCCTTCTTCGGTGCCGCTTTCTTCGGCGCGGCCTCACCGTCATCCTTCTTGACCGCGGCCTTCTTGGTGGCCGCCTTCTTGGCCGCCGGCTTCTTCGCCGCGCCGGCGCGGGCGGCCAGCAGCGGCAGCGCCTGTTCCAAGGTGATCGCTTCGGGCGTCATCTCCTTGGGAAGCGTGGCATTGACGCCGCCGTGGCGGACATAGGGGCCGTAGCGGCCGGCCATCACCTCGATGGCGCCGCCCTCTGGGTGGTCGCCCAGCACCCGCAGCGGCGTCTGGCCGGCCTGGCGGCCGCGGCCGGGCTTGGCCGCCGCCTCGGCGATCAGCGTGACGGCGCGGTTCAATCCGATCTCGATCGCCTCGTCGACCGAGGCGAGGCGGACATATTTCCCGTCGTGCTCGAGGAACGGCCCGAAACGGCCCTGGCCCGAGGTGATGGCCTTGCCGGTCTCGGGGTGCAGCCCGACCTCGCGGGGCAGTGCCAGCATGCGCAGGGCGAAGGCGAGGTCGACTTCCTCGAGCGGCTTAGACTTCGGGATCGAGGCGCGGCGCGGCTTTTCCTTGCCCTCCGGTTCGCCCAACTGCAGGTAGTGGCCGAACGGACCCTTGCGCAGGGTGATCATCTGGCCGGTGGCGGGATCGGGGCCGAGCTCGACCGGCCCGTCGGCGGCGATGCCCGATTCGGCCTCGCCGGTACCGACCTGCAGCGGCCGGGTATAGCGGCATTCAGGGTAGCGCGAGCAGCCGATGAAGGCGCCCATGCGGCCGAGCTTGATGCCGAGGCGGCCTTCGCCGCAGGTCGGGCAGGTGCGCGGGTCGGCGCCATCCTCGCGGACGGGGAAGAAATGGGGCCCGAGATACTCGTCGATGACGCGCAGCGTTTCCGACCGCGTGCCGATCGCTTCGTCGATGAACTTGATGGCTTCGTCGACGGCCAGCAGCTTGCCTTCCTGGCCTTCCTCGACGCCATGCTTGGCGAAGTCGCGCCAGAATTCGCGCAAGACCGTCTTCCAGTCGGCGCGCTGGCCCGAGATGTCGTCGAGCCTCTCCTCCAGCTGGGCGGTGAAGTCGTAGGTGAAGTAGCGGTCGAAGAAGTTGTTGAGGAACGCGGTGACCAGGCGCCCGGCATCCTCGGGGATGAAGCGCTTCTGGTCGAGCCGGGCGTAGCCGCGGGTGCGGAGCACTTCGAGAATCGCGGCATAGGTCGACGGCCGGCCGATGCCGAGTTCTTCCAGGCGCTTGACCAGGCTGGCTTCGGTGTAGCGCGGCGGCGGTTCGGTGAAATGCTGCTCGGGCCGCACGGCCTCGCGGGTCAGGCCGTCGCCCGCCGACAGCTTGGGCAGGCGGTTGGCATCCTCGTCGCCGGCCCGATCGTCGGCGCCTTCCTCGTAGAGCTTGAGGAAACCGGCAAACAGCAGGACCGAACCGGTCGCGCGCAGGGCCAGTTTGCCGGCGGTGTCGGCGACTTCGACGGTCGTGCGCTCGAAATCGGCCGATTCCATCTGGCTGGCGATCGCGCGTTTCCAGATCAGTTCGTAGAGGCGGAACTGGTCGGGATCGAGCCGGTCGCGCACATCTTCCGGCAGGCGGCGGAAATCGGTCGGGCGCACGGCTTCGTGCGCCTCCTGGGCATTCTTGGCCTTGGCCGAATAGCTGCGCGGCCGTTCCGGCACGTACTTGTCGCCGAACTCGGTGCCGATGACGCTGCGGGCCAGGGCCACCGCCTCGTCGGCCATCTGCACGCCGTCGGTCCGCATATAGGTGATCAGGCCGACGACCTCGCCGCCGACATCGACGCCTTCATAGAGGCGCTGGGCGACCTGCATTGCCTGCTTGGCCGAGAAGCCGAGCTTGCGCGAGGCTTCCTGCTGCAGGGTCGAGGTGGTGAAGGGCGGGGCGGGATGGCGCTTGGCCGGCTTGACCGTGACGTCGGCCACCCGGAACTGGGCATTGTTCAGACGGGCGGCGACCGCCTTGGCCGCGGCCTCGTCGCCCAGATCGAACTTGTCGAGCTTCGCGCCATCGACGCTGGCCAGGCGGGCGGTGAAGGCCTGCGACCCGGCGCCGAGATCGACGTCGATCGTCCAGTATTCGCGCGCCTTGAAGGCTTCGATCTCGGTTTCGCGCTCGCAGATCAGGCGCAGCGCCACCGACTGGACGCGGCCGGCCGACTTGGCGCCCGGCAGCTTGCGCCACAGGAGGGGCGACAGGGTGAAGCCGACGAGGTAGTCGAGCGCCCGGCGCGCCTGCTGGGCGTTGACCAGGTCCATGTCGACGTCGCGCGGATTCTTGATCGCCTGGGTGACGGCCGACTTGGTGATCTCGTTGAAGACGATGCGCTTGATGTCGACGCCCTTCAGCGCCTTGCGGTGCTCCAGCGCCTCGAGCACATGCCAGGAAATCGCCTCGCCCACGCGATCCGGATCGGTCGCCAGATATAGATGAGAGGCGCCCTTGACCGCGTCGGCGATGGCCTTCAGGTGTTTGGCCGACCTGGGGTCGACCTCGTAGGTCATCGAGAAATCGTCGTCCGGCCGCACCGAGCCGTCCTTGGCCGGCAGGTCCCGCACGTGCCCGTAGGACGCCAGCACCTTGAAGCCGCTGCCCAGGTATTTCTCGATGGTCTTGGCCTTGGCCGGGCTTTCGACGACGACGACATCCATGTTCAATTCAACCCGCGTAACCAACCCATGCGCCTTCTCGGCGGAGCCTGGAACATGGGCAAAACTGTCCGAAGAGTCAAATGGGGTGGTTTTTGCGGGTCGAACCTCAGAATGAAAACGCCGTCAGGTCGATTGCTCAGTCCTCACTGATTTTCCGGCGCCAGGTCGCGGGCACGCTGCCGCGCTCGATCTGCCCTTTCTCGTCCTTGCCCGTGATGCCCAGGTCGAACACCGTCTTCAGCCGATCGCCGTTCTCGCTGAAGAATTTGCTGCGGGCGGTGGCATCGAGGCTGTCGTTGAAGGCATCGGTCCGGCTTTTGTACTGGACCCCGACGAAATAGGGGAAGGCGGCGGTTTTCAGCCGGTCCCGGTCGGTCAGCTTGCCCGCGAACGTGGCGACGTAGTGATAGGCGCTGGCCTGGCGTTCGGGCAGCCAGCTGTCGATGCCGTTGTGAAAATCGAGATCGCCGTAGCCGGGCACGAACTCGTAATCTTCCGCAAAGGCGCCGATCCGCGCCTTGAAGTAGAATTTGTCGACGTCGGCGATCTGATAGCTGGCCGGCAGGATCGCGGCACCGAAATCCGGGCCCCACAGATCGGACTGCTTCAGCAGGTAGTTCTTCGCCATGACGGTCTTGCCGCCGGGCAGCCGCACGCTGTTCTCCCAATAGACGTAGCCCTGCTCGTCGCGTTTCAGGCCGGGCCCCGCCGACAGTGCCTTGATCTCGCTGGCCAGCTTCTCGTCGCCGTCGGCCGGGCCGCCGGCATAGAGGATGTCGGCCTTGGGCTTGCCGAACAGGTTCAGCAGGTTGGCGCCGGTCCGGTTGCTGCCGTCCCAGTTGGCGACGACCCATTCGGGAATCGAGCTGCGATGGCCGGTCTTCTGCCACGACCGCTGCACGTAGCTGCTCTTCAGCACCTTCAGGCCCGAGGACTTGTCCTTGGAGGTGTAGCCCAGCGGTCCGTAGATCGGATTCGCGTCGATGGCGAAGCCGACCAGCCTGGAATGGGCCTTCTTTCCCTGGAAATACGGGTCCTTCAGCTCTTCCAGCAGTTCGACCGACATCTGGTGATTGTGGAAGATGCCGCGGCTTTTGGGGAAGTTCGGCACGTTGCTCGGGGTGGCATGCGAGACGTCGGCATTGACGATCAGCGCCTCGGCGACGTTGGCGTCGTAGGACCAGACCCCCTTGTTGTCGTAGGCGAAGGTGTCGGTGTAGTTGAAGATGCTGACGCCGTTGACGAAGATGCCGATGGCGCCCTTGTCGGCGAAATCATGTACGGCGCGCTCGTCGGCCGTGGGCGTCGCCGAAATCCGGAAGATGCCGTAGGTCTGGCCCGGCTTGAAGCTGGCAAAGACCTTCGGCGTCTCCATCAGGTAATCTGGTATACCGCTGACATAGACGATGGCCGAGGACTGGTCCTCGGTGGTCTGCACCGCCACGACGTCGGCCGGGATGCGCGAGACCACCGCGGTCCAGGCCGGCGTGTCGCTGATCCCGAAGCAGGGCTTTGCCTGGTTGCGGTTGACGTGCAGGCTCGAGATCACGCGCTTCCAGATGTCGGTCGACTGCAGTGCCTTGTCGGCAAGCGGGCCGGCCGTGGTGCAGCGGACGAGCGGCTTTTGCGACGTGCCGGTCTGGTCATGGGCGTGCGCGGCGCCGGCCGCGCCCAGCATCGAACAGACGAGGGCGGCGCCCAGCCGGCGAGTCGTCATGAGAAACGCGTAATCCATCTTTCCCTCTGGCCTGCGCGGGAGAGGATGCCCTGGAAATCGCCTGGTATGCCAGCGCCGTATGCTGACCTGCAGCTTACGGGAGCCGGTGTCAGCCGCGCGACACCCGCCCGCCGGGATGCCGCTCGATCTCGCCCGTCAGGTCCCAATCGACCAGGATCGCCTGCACCGCGGCCGGGTTGAGGCCGCTGAGACGGATCAGGTCGTCGACCGGCATCGGCACCGGCGACAGCAGGCCGGCGAGCTTGCGGCGATTCTCATCCATGTCGGCAATGATCGGGGCGGCGAGCGGCGCCGGCGCGGCGGCCGTCGTCACCTGCGGCGCCAGCACCGCCAGCACGTCGTCGGCCCGTTCGGTCAGGGTGGCGCCGCGGCGCAGGAGGTCGTTGCAGCCCTGCGCCCGGGCATCGAGGGGCGAACCCGGCACGGCGAAGACGTCGCGGCCCTGGTCGGCGGCAAGCCTGGCGGTGATCAGCGAGCCCGATTTCAGTGCGGCCTCGACCACCAGCACGCCGAGCGAGACGCCGGAGATGATGCGGTTGCGGCGGGGGAAAAGATTGGGCTGGGTCGGCGTGCCGGGCGGCATCTCGGCCAGGATCAGGCCATCCTCGCCCAGGCGCCGCTGCAGCGCCTCGTTCTCCGGCGGGTAGATCACGTCGATGCCGCCGGCGATGGCGGCGATGGTGCCGGTCGACAACGCGCCGTTATGGGCCGCGGTATCGATCCCGCGCGCCAGCCCGGAAACGATGACGAACCCGGCGCGGCCGAGATCGGCGGCGAATTCGCGGGCCAGCCGCATGCCGCCGGCCGAGGCGTTGCGGGCGCCGACGATGGCGACCGGCGGCCGGCCGAGCAGGTCGCGCCGGCCCTTGGCGGTCAGTACCGGCGGTGCGTCGTCGAGCTGGGCCAGCCCGGCGGGATAATCGGGATCGCCGCGGAACAGGTGGAAACCGCCGAGGCGGTGCAGCGTATCGATCTCGCGCTCGATGTCGCCGCGGGCGGCGGTCCTGCGGCGCTTGCCCGCCAGGGCTTCCAGCGCGGCCGCGGCCGTGCCGTGCTCGGCCAGCGCGTCGCGGAACGTGATGGGCCCGATATTGTCGCTGCGCCACAGGCGCAGCCGGTCGAAGCGGTCGCGGTCGTCCGTCGGGGCGGGAATCACGCCGTCCCGGCCGGCTTCTTCTTGCCGATGCGCGGCTCGGTGCCGGCAGCCAAGCGGCGGATGTTCTCGTGATGGCGGATGAAGATCAGCACCGCCATGAACAGGCAGAGGGCGGCCAGTGCCGGCCCGCTGAGATACCAGGCCCAGATCGGCGCGGTGGCCGCCGCGACCAGCGCCGAGAGCGACGAGATGCGCAAGGCACCGGCGACGACCAGCCAGGTGGCGATGACGATCAGCCCCATCGGCCAGAACACGCCGAGCAGGGTGCCGATGAAGGTCGCGACCCCCTTGCCGCCCTTGAAGCCGAGCCAGACGGGAAAGAGATGGCCGAGGAAGGCCGCGCCGCCGGCGAGGATGGCGAGCTCGAACCCCCAGCGCGCGGCGATCAGGGCGGCGATGCCGCCCTTGCCGGCGTCGAGGATCAGGGTGGCGGCGGCGAGATCCTTGCGGCCGGTGCGCAGCACGTTGGTCGCGCCGATATTGCCCGACCCGATCTGCCTGATATCGCCGAGCCCGGCCAGCCGCGTCAGCACGAGGCCGAACGGGATCGAGCCGAGCAGATAGCCGAGCACGACGGCGGCCAGATAATAATGGAAGGGCAGGGTCCAGCTCACCGTCGGGCCTATGTCAGCATGATCAGGGTTACGAGTCTGTGCCGATTTGGCCGGCCGATCAACCCTCGCGCTTGCGTTCGAACACCGCCCGGCCGCCGACCACGGTACGGACCACGTGGCCCTGCACCGGCCGGCCGTCGAACGGCGTGTTCTTGGCCTTCGAACGCAGCTTCGAGCCGTCGACGATCCAGGGCGCGTCGAGGTCGAACAGCACGAGATCGGCGGGGGCCCCCGCCGCCAGCCGGCCGCCGGGCAGGCCAAGCAGCCTGGCCGGGTTGATCGTCAGCTTGGCCAGCATGTCCAGGAGCGGGGCCGAGCCGTTGTGGAACAGCTCCAGCGTCAGCGGCAGCAGGGTTTCCAGGCCCACCGCGCCGAAGGCGGCCTGGCCGAAGGGCAAGCGCTTGCTTTCGGGATCGCGCGGGCAATGGGCCGAGGAGATCACGTCGATCGTGCCGTCGCGCAGGCCCTCGACCACGGCCTTGCGGTCGACCTCGTCGCGCAGCGGCGGCCGGGTCTTGGCGAAGGTGCGGTATTCGCCGATCGCGGTCTCGTTCAGCGCGAAATTGAACGGCGCGGCGCCGCAGGAAATCTTCAGGCCCCGGGCCTTCCAGCGGCGGACCACGTCGATCGCGTCGGCGGTCGAGAGATGGGCGCCGTGCCAGCGGCCGCCGGTGGCGGCGACCAGCCGCATGTCGCGCTCGACCAGGATGGTCTCGGCATAGGTCGGGATGCCGGCCAGGCCCAGCCGCGTCGCGGTCTCGCCGGCGTTGACCACGCCGGTGGCAAGCGAGGGATCCTCGCAGATCTGCACGATCAGCGCGTCGAAGGTGGTGGCGTAGGACAACAGCCGGCGCATGATCCGCGCATCGGGGATCGGCCGGTCGCCATCGGTGAAGCAGACTGCGCCGGCCTCCTGCAGCAGGCCGAACTCGGTCATTTCCTGGCCGGCCAGGCCCTTGGTGGCGGCGGCGGCGGGCAGGATGCGGACGAGCGAGGTGTCGCGCGCGCGGCGGTCGACGAATTCGACCAGGGCGACCTGGTCGATCGCCGGGCTGGTATTGGGCATGGTGACGATGGTGGTGACGCCGCCCGCGGCGGCGGCACGGCCGGCGGTGGCCAGCGTCTCGTCATGCTCGGCGCCCGGTTCGCCGGTGAAGACATGCATGTCGATCAGGCCGGGGGCCAGCGCCAGGCGGGCACAATTGACCTCGACGATGTCGCCGGGCACGCCGTCGTTGAACAGCCGCGGGCCGACATCGAGGATCTTGCCGTCCTGGACCAGCACGGCGCCGGGCGCGTCGAGGCCGGTCGCCGGGTCGAGCAGCCGGGCGCGGACATAGGCGGTGCGCTGGCCGGTCATGCCCGGCCTCCAATCTGGCCGGAGCGGTTCGGGCGATGCTGGGCCAAGAGTTCGAGGCAGGCCATGCGCACGGCCACGCCCATCTCGACCTGCTCGCGGATGACCGAACGATGAATGTCGTCGGCGACCTCGGTATCGATTTCGACGCCGCGGTTCATCGGGCCGGGATGCATGATCAGCGCATCAGGTTTAGCCGCCTTCAGCTTGTCGGCGTCGAGCCCCCAGAAGCGGTAGTATTCGCGCACCGAGGGGATGAAGCCGCCCTGCATCCGCTCGGTCTGCAGGCGCAGCATCATGACGATGTCGCAGCCGTCCAGGCCGCGGCGCATGTCGTGATGGACCTCGACCCCGAAGCGGTCGATGGCCGAGGGCAGCAGGGTCGGCGGCGCGACCAGCCGCACCCGCGCGCCCATGGCGTTCAGGAGGTAGATGTTGGAGCGGGCCACCCGGCTGTGCAGGATGTCGCCGCAGATGGCGACGATCAGCCCTTCCAGATGCCCCTTGCGGCGGCGGATGGTCAGCGCGTCGAGCAGCGCCTGGGTCGGATGCTCGTGCTGGCCGTCGCCGGCGTTCAGCACCGAGCCGTCGACCTTGCGCGCCAACAGTTCCACCGCGCCCGAATCGGCATGCCGCACGACCAGGAGGTCGGGGTTCATCGCGTTCAGCGTCATCGCCGTGTCGATCAGCGTCTCGCCCTTCTTCACCGACGAGGTGTCGACCGACATGTTGATGACGTCGGCGCCGAGCCGCTTGCCCGCCAGCTCGAACGACGTGCGCGTGCGCGTCGAGTTCTCGAAGAACAGGTTGATCAGCGTCCGGCCGCGCAGGACCTGGGACTTCTTGTCGACCTGCCGGTTCTGTTCGACATGGGCCTCGGCCCGGTCGAGCAGCATGACAATGTCGGCGGGGGAAAGCCCTTCGATGCCCAGCAGATGCCGGTGCGGAAAGAAGGGCAGGGGAGCGTTTTCGACGGCGTTCATCGAAAGCCGATCCTATAGACCTGTGACGTCTCCGCCGCAAGGATCGGATGCGGCGTAACGCAGCCAGCCATTGGCCCGCAGGCGGCAGGCGTCGCAGGCGCCGCAGCCATAGCCCCAGTCGTGCCGCCGGCTGCGGTCGCCGGCATAGCAGGAGTGGCTCTCCTCGACGATCAATTCGACCAGCGCCTTGCCGCCCAGCCGTTCGGCCAGCGTCCAGGTCTGGGCCTTGTCGAGCCACATCAGCGGCGTATCGAGCACGATACGGGCATCCATGCCCAGGCTGACCGCGGCCTGCAGCGCCTTGATCGTGTCGTCCCGGCAATCGGGATAGCCCGAGTAATCCGTCTCGCACATGCCGGCCACGACATGCTTCAGGCCGCGCTGGTAGGCCACGATGGCGGCGAAGGTCAGGAAGACCAGGTTGCGGCCGGGCACGAAGGTGGCCGGCAGGTCGGGGTCGCGCCGGCCGTCGCCGAGGTCGGAGGTCAGCGCCGAATGGCAGACCTGGCCCAGCACGTCGAGCGGCACCAGGCGGTCGGGGCCGAGGCGGCCCGCCCATGCCGGAGTCAGGGCGGCGAGGCCGCGGCGCAACGGTTCGCGGCGTTCGAGCTCGACGGCATGGCGCTGGCCGTAGGCGAAGCCGAGCGTCTCGACACGTCCGAAGCGGGCGAGCGCCCAGGCCAGGCAGGTCGCCGAATCCTGGCCGCCGGAGAAGACGACGAGCGCCGAGGAGGGATCGAGGGTGACGGCCAAGGCTTGCGCGTCAGCCGCAGACCCGGCGGTAGACCGCCGCGGTCTTGGTATCGCCGGGCACCAGCATCGGCTTGATCGTCTGGTTGGCCGCCAGCGCCGCCAGATACTTGTCGGCGATGGTGGCGGCGGGCGGGGTGGCCGACGGCGGCGCCACCTTGTGGCTGAACGTGTATTCGGCAGCGAGCGGCATCTTGCCGTCGGCGTTGTACCAGACGATCAGCGCGGCCTGCATGACCAGGCCGGGGAACTGGAGTATCCCCAAGTCGTCCTCGACCTGCATGACCGTCAGGCCGTCGACCGGTTCGAGTTTGCGGTCGCCGGGCCCGACATTGGCGAGCGCGGGGAAGATCGCGGCCGCCTTGGCGATCGTCGTGGTATCGCCCCAGTCGGCGACGCGGGTCGAGCCCGCCAGCGAATAGAGCCGGACGACCTGCCCGTCGCGCCAGACCGGTTCTTCCGACAGTTCGAGCTTGGCCTTGCGCCCGGCCAGCGTCGCCGGGTCGACGCGGCCGACGGCGGCGAAATCGGTTCCGCGGCTTTTCAGCGTCAGCTGCCATTCGGTCGGCGCCTCCCTGCCGGCCTTGGCGCGCGCCCGCAGCATCAGGCCGTTGCGGCAGTAGAGGTCGCCCGCCTTGGTATCGAAGAAGCGGACCAGGGTGCGCTTGGTGCGCGCCTTGCCGCCCGGGGTCACCGTCGCGCCGAGCTGGCGGGCATCGTTCTGCGCCGCCACCCACAGCCTGGCCGAGGCCGCGGCATAGGAGGCGGCAAACGGGGTCGGATCTATCGCGAGCTTGAATTCGCGCTCGCTGATCGGCGGGGTCGCCGCGGCGGGCAGCGGCAGGCCGAGACACAGCGCCGCGACGATCACACGTGCCAGCACGCCCGAAGCCTCCCACGATGGAAACACGACAATCGGGCGAGGCTAGGGGCGTACAGTTGTCTAGTCAATGATACTTGCAGACTCAGTAATGAAACTCGGCCACCGCAAGGTGGCCCGATACCGGCGCCTCGGCGCGCAGGGTCAGCTTCTCCTCGTTGAACTGGACCGGCACGGCCTGGCCCGGCTGGTCGACCAGGCGGGTCGCGGTCGCCGTGCCGGGCACGCCCTTGTTGATGCCGTCGGGCAGGGTGCCGCCGATCAGCACCGTGTCGCGATCGATGCCGAAATAGCCGCGGGGCCGGGTGATGGTGACCGCCGCCTTGGCTTCCTTCAGCTTGTCGTCGATCGGGGCCAGCCGGATGGTGACGTACTTGCCCGACCGCGGGAACGGCGTGCGGTAGATATGGGTGGTCGGGTAGCCGGCCGCGGTCACCTCGAACTCGTAATAGGCTTGCGGATCGGCGGTGAACGGCCCCCACACGCCGTCGGACCCGACGGTCTTCTGGTGCTTCGGCTCGCCCTGGCGGGCGCCGGTGGCGGGGTCGACCTGATAGATCGCCAGCGCCGCGCCCGGCACCGGCAGGTTGGTCGGCGCGGCCGCGGCGAAGCCGGTGATCGTGCCGGTGAGAACCGGGGCCGCCTCGGGTGTGATCGCGGTGGAGGCCGGCTTCTTGCCCGCTATCGCCTCGTAGATCACGGCGAAGGCTCGCGGATGGAAGCCGACCTCGCGATGGTCGAGGCCGTCCAGCACGATATTGGTGGCGCCCTCGAGCGCGGGCGCGTCGTAGGATACGCCGGTCGGCTTGCCCGGCGTGCCGAGGAATTCGCCGGTGGGCTGGGCATATTTGTCGAACTTGTCCGACCGGATCGTGGTGAAACTGATCCCCGGCACCACCTCGCCGCCGGTATTCAGCCTGGTCATCAGGACGCCGGCGCCGTTGAACTCGCTGTTCGGGCCGCCCGGGGCGTTGAAGACGCCGTGGTTGACGCCGCCGCCCAGCACCACGATCGCGGTATTGGCCGCGCCGCCGCCGAAGCGCACGTAGTTGCGGATGGTGTTGGCGCCGCGCGAATTGCCGACGAGCGCCACTTTCTGCGCGCCGGTGGTGATCATCACCCGCGCCACCTCGGCCGCCAGCTGCGCGGCCACGTCGGTCGACGAGGTGCGGTTGGCCTGCGGCTTGTCGTCGAGCGACTGGGCCTGCGGCGCGGCGAGATCGATGGCGAACAGAAGCTTGGGATCGTAGCCCTGCGACTCGAAGCGCCAGATCGTGGGCTGCCACAGCGCGGCGGTATCGCCGTTGCCGTGGACGAAGACGATCGGCAGGGCCGTGTTCTGGGCCTGGGCCGTGGCGGCGCCGAGGCCGATCAGCACGGCGGCGGCGGCGGCGAGGCGGCGAAGGATGGCCATTTTGTCGTTTTCCCTGATGGTGAGCCGTGCAATTTAGGCGACAGCGATGACCGTTGTGCAACAGAAGACGCTCGCATAGGCTCAATTCCGCACCATGACCCCGTCGCTCGAGGCCATTCTCCTGTCCGGCCAGACCGTGGCCCTGAACGTCGCCAAGGCGTCGGCGTCGGTCGATGAAAGCCACTTCCTGTTCCGTTGCCGCGGCCTGAACCGCACCGTCATCTTCAAGTACCCGAACTTCGACGCCCACGAGAACCCGTTCGCCAGCGCCACCAGCCGGCGCTCCGGCGGCACCGTGCGGCGCACGGTCACGGTCGGCCGCCGGCCGATCCGCACCGCGATCTACATTCCCCATGATGCCGGCGAGATCGAGGGCGGCGGCTTCGCCCTGTTCGCCGACGATCCCGATGCCCAGCCGCTGATGGTGCGGCATATCGGGCTGGCGCCGGAAAGCGATCAGGTCCACGCCGAAGACTGGCGCATCCTGCGCCTCTTGATGGATCTGCCCTCGCTCGATCCGTTCCTGGTCGAGAATTCATTCCGCCAGGCCGGCATCGAGGCGCATCCGGCCTATCTCGCCATCGATCACGACGACGCCGACGTCATCCGCGAATCGATCGCCGACAAGGTCAAGCCGATCATCGCCCGCGCGGTCGGCCGGATGGACCCGGCCAAGCTGGACGGCCGGGCGCGGCGTTTCGTCGATGCGATCTGGGACGACAGCCAGACCGATGCCAGCCAGTTCATCACGGCGTTCGGCATCACCCCGGCCGAGGCGCCGGCGATCTTTTCCGCCTGGAAGGGCATCGCGTTCTTCGCCTACGAGTTCGACAAGAACCGCGCCGACCTGAAGCAGCTGATGGCCTGGCTCGCCTCAAAGCAGAGCCTGCCGGTCGATTCGCGCCTGCTGCCCGATACCGACCGCCATCTGATCGGCATGTTGCGCGATTCGATCCGCGATTCGGCCAAGACCGTCGTCACCTCGATGATCGAGGTGCTGAAGCGTTACGACGAAGGGTATGCGACGCTGATCGACCAGAACGACCCGAAGGTGTTCCGCGATTTCCTGCTGCACGCGCCGAACCATTTCTGGACGCTCGGCGCCTGCAACGCCGCGATGGCCCAGGCCATCACCACCTGGCGGCGCTACATGCGCTTCAGCCGCGGCGGCGCGCTGACCTTCGAACACCTGGAGCGGCTGTTCCAGGTCTGCAACAAAATCCTGAAGGGCCAGAGCGGCGGGGTCGGCGATCTGAACTGATGCCGGCCCTGCCACCCTGGCCCTCCGCTCCGGCCCCGGGGGGGGGAGGGCCGGTTATTTCGCCTTGATGAACTCCGCGATATCGCCCTTCAGCCCGGTGGACTGGCGGTTCAGTTCGTCGGCGGCGCCGAGCAGGTCACCCACCGCGCTGCCGGTCGACTGGGCCATCGCCGATACCTGATGGATCGACGACGTTACCTGCGTCGCGCCGGCCGCCGCCTGCTGGACGTTGCGGCTGATCTCGGCGGTCGAGGCCGACTGCTCCTCGACGGCCGCGGCGATCGAGCCGGAGATCTCGTTGATCTGGTCGACGGTCGCGCCGATCCGGCCGATGGCCGCCACCGCTTCCTTGGTCTGGCTCTGGATCGCGGCGATCTGGGCCGAGATCTGTTCGGTCGCCTTGGCCGTCTGGTTGGCCAGGGTCTTGACCTCGGAGGCGACGACGGCGAAACCCTTGCCGGCCTCGCCGGCACGCGCGGCCTCGATCGTGGCGTTCAGCGCCAGCAGGTTGGTCTGCCCGGCGATGTTGCGGATCAGCGCGACGATGTCGTTGATCGTCTCGGCGGTGCCGGCCAGGGTGGTGACGGCGGTATCGGTCGCGCCGGCTTCGGCCGCCGCGGTCCGCGCCACCTGCGACGCCTGGGCGACCTGGTGGGAGATTTCGCGGATCGAGGCGGACAGCTCTTCCGACGCCGCCGCCACCGTCTGCAGGTTGGCAGACGATTGCTCGGCCGCGGCGGCCACTTCATTGGCCTGCGACTCGGTGCGGGTGGCGTTGTCCTTCAGACCGGCCGCGGTCGCGTGCAGTTCCGTGGCGGCGGCCGAGACCGCGCTGGCGACTTCCTGCACCCGGCCGGTCAGCCTGACGCTGTCGGTGATGACCGACCAAGATACCATTGGGCCGAGATAGCGCCCGTCGGCGCCGATCACCGCGGAAGCGTTGAGGTCGAGGGTTTCCGGCCCGACCTTGATGCGGGCGCGGAAAGGCAGGTTCTTGGGGTCCGCCAGGATGCGGCGCTGGTGCGTCGGGTTCTTGTGGAACACGTCGATCGACTTGCCCAGCATCTCGTCGGCCTTCACCGGCAGCCAGGCTTCGAGGCGGCGGAAGGTCTCGATCGCGGTGCGGTTGAGATAGACCAGCTTGAGGTCTTCGGGCTCGGCCATCATCACGTTGATCGGCATGTTGTCGAGCATCTGCATCAGCCGCGCGACTTCCGCCTCCTGCCGCTTCTGCTCGGTGACGACCGACCAGGTCAGCATGGTCCCGGTATAGCTGCCGTCCGCGCCGGTCAGCGCCGTGACGTAGAGGCCCAGCTGTTCCTCGCCCAGCCGGATCGTGGTCTTGAACGGCAGGTTCTTCGGATCGGCCAGCAGGCGCCGCTGGTGTTCGGGATGCTTGTGGAAGATGTCGATGGACTGACCGATCAGCCGGTCGACCTTGACCGGCAGCAGATGTTCGAGCCGCTTCAGCGTGTCCTTCGTCGCCTGGTTCATGTAGACGATGCGCAGGTCGCGGTTGCAGGTCATGATGTTGACCGGCGCCTGCTCCAGCATCTGGGTCAGCTGGCCGTTATGCGCCTCCAGCGCGTCGGACGCCGTGGTATCGCTGACCGCGATCATCTGGCCGCCGGCATCGTCCCGGGCCGAGACGACCTTCAGATGCCGCTCGCCATCTTCCAGCCGGCCGCGGGCCACTGCCGCCTTGGCCCGTTCCGCCGCACCCTCGCCCAGCATGCGGCTGACCGTCTGGTTGACGTAGGCGGGCTTGCCGCTGGCATCGAGGGCCACGAGGCCGATCGGGGCCTGATCCAGCAGGCGTCGGGCCAGATCCTTTTCCCGGTGCTCGGTCGCGAGCTGTTGGGTCAGGTCGAGGTAGGTTTTTTTCGGCAGCAGCATGGCGTCGTTCCCTCTGTAACGACCCGGATCATACGGACGGACTATTTGACGTGGTGTGAGTGTTTGTAATGAAGTTTGAGAGCAGCGATCCGCTCGCAAAATGAATACGTAGAAATACTTACCGGAGTAGCGCCAGCATTACCGGCATCGTAAGTGCGGCGGTCAATGTCATCAATGTAATGATCGTCGCCATCAATTTGGCATCGCCGCCCATCTGGCGGGCAAGGGTGTAGGAGGCCGGCGCGGTCGGCATGGCCGCCCACAGCACCGCGATCTCGCGTGCGAGCCCGTCGACGCCGAACAGCCGGCACATCAGCCAGAC
>JAEYTW010000302.1 GCA_023433835.1 Pseudomonadota bacterium
GCCCGGGCCTTGCCACGATCTGCGTCGCCGCCACCCTGGGCGTCGTCGTGCCGCCCTCGCTGGTGCTGATCCTGCTGTCCGACGCGATGATGCGCGCCCATACCGAGGCGCTGAACGCCGTGGGGCGGTTCGAGCGGGTGATCAACACCCAGGACATGTTCCGCGGCGCGCTGGGGCCGGCCCTGCTGCTGATCGTACTGCTGCTGGCGCTGACCTGGTGGCAGGGGCGGCGGCAGCCGGCCGTTGCCGAACGGGACGTACTGACCCGGCGCGACTGGTGGACGGCGGCGATCACGCTGGCGGCGGTGGTGGCCCTGCTGGCGGCGGTAGCGATCGGCTATCTCTACGCCGTCGAGGCGGCGGCTTTCGGCGCCGTCGCCCTGCTGGTCTACGGCCTTGCCGGCGGCGGCCTCGACCGGCGGGGCCTGGCCCAGGTCCTGCGCGCGACCATGGCGGTGACCGGCGCCTTGTTCGCCCTGTTCGTCGCCGCCACCACCTTCACCCTGGTCCTGCGCGGCTTCGGCACCGACCGGCTGCTCGACCAGGCGATCGCGGCGATACCGGGCGGGCCCGCGGCCAAGACGGTCGCGGTGCTGGCTTCGATCGCCCTGTGCGCCTTCGTGCTGGATGCCTTCGAGATCATCTTCGTGATCGTGCCGATCGTCATGCCGCCGCTGCTGGCGGCGGTGCCCGATGCGGTCTGGATCGCGGTGCTGACCTTGCTGGTCCTGCAGGCGAGTTTCCTGGTGCCGCCGTTCGGCTATGCCGTGATGGCCGCCCGCAGCGCGATGGCACGGCCGGTGCCGCTGAAGGCGCTGGCGAGCGCCTTGCTGCCGATGCTGGCGTTGCAACTGCTGGTGCTGGCCGCCACCGCGGCACTGCCCGCGATCGTGCATCTGTTCACGCCGGAGGCGCCGGCCGCAACGGGCGCGGCGACCGACGGCGACGACGAATTGCGCCGTCAGCTGGACAGCCTGACGCCGCCGGATCAGGCGGAGTGAGCGACCAGCCGTCCCGCCGCCATGCCGGCCAGCCGGCCCAGGGTCACGGCACTGGCAAGGCCGTTGCCTGACAGATAGCCGGCGACGCCGTCGCCCGAGATGCCGCGGGCGGCACCGCCGCCGGCGAACAGGTTGGGCAGGGGCCGCCCCGCCAGGTCGACGACCCGCGCCTCGCCGTCGATCGCGAGGCCGCCCTGGGTGTGAAACAGCGCGCCGGTGACGCGCACCGCATGGAACGGGGCCGCGAGCTTGGGCGCGCCGGCGAAGGCGCGGCCGAAGTCGTCCTTGGCGCCGTCCTTGGCGCGATCGACCGCGGCGAAGGTTTCGGCAAGCGCGGCGGCATCGAGATCGAGGAGGGCTGCGAGTTCGGCCACCGTGCCGGCCTGGCGCACCGCGCCCTGCGCCTCGGCGCTGCGAAAATCCTCGAACTGGCGGGCGACCGTGGCAATGCGGGCATCGAAGATCGACCAGGCGATGCCGCTGGGTTGGGCCAGCACGTTGACCGCCTGCTCGGAATAGCCATGGGCTTCGTCGGAGAAGCGGCGGCCGCCCAGGTTGACCTGGAAGCCGCCTTCCATGATCACCGCCCAGGAGATCAGGATGCCGTGCGGCGAGGCGACCGAGCCATGGCCCTGATAGGCGCCGAGATCGGCCGCCCGGGCGCCGAGGCCGGCCCCCCATCTGATCGCATCGCCCTGGTTGCCGGGATGGCCGAAATAGAGCGCGTCGGCCATCTCGGGGATATGCGTCGCGACGAGATCCTTGGCGCCGCCATAGCCGTTGCAGGCCAGGATCAGCGCGCGGCAGGCGAGCTTCTCCTCCGACCCGTCGGGGCGGCGAAAGGCGAGGCCGCGCACGCGCCCGTCATCGTCGGCAAACAGCGTGGTGACCAGGGCATCCGTGATCAGCGGGATCCCGGCGCGCTCGACGGCGGCGCGCAGCTGGTCGATCAGTTCGGCCCCGGCCCGCCTGGGCGTGCCGTGCATGCGCAGGCGGGAATGGCCGGGATAGCGGAAACCTTCGACGATGCCGAATTGCAGGCCGTGCCTGTCTGCCAGCCATTCGATCGCCGGCCCGCCTTCGCGCGCGATCAGCGCGACCTGTTCCGGATCGGCACGGCCATGGTTCTTGGCCATGATGTCGGCGGCAAGCAGCGCCGGGTCGTCCTCGATGCCCAGCGCGCGCTGGAAGCGGGTGCCGGCCGCCGGGATCAGCCCGGCGGACAGGGCGGTCGAGCCCGCAGGGATCGCGTCGCGTTCCAGCAGCACGACCTCGGCGCCGCGCTCATGGGCGGCGAGCGCCGCGGTCAGGCCGCAGGCCCCGGCGCCGACGATGGCGACGGCGATCTCGTCCGCCGCCCCCATCTCGGCCGCCGGGCGGATGGTCACGCCGAAACCCGGGCGATGAAGTCGGCGCAGGTCATGACGGGCGAGACGGCGCCGAGCGAGGCGACGGTCACGTCGTGGGTTTCCCGCTTGAAGGCGGCGCAGCCGTCCGACAGCAGGATGGTCTCGAATTCGCGGACATGGGCATCGCGCAGCGTGGCGGCGACCCCACCGTTGGTGACGATGCCGGCGAAGACCAGCCGGTCGATGCCGGCCCGCCGCAGCACGAATTCGAGGCGCGACATGTAGAAGGCCGAGTAGGCGACCTTCTCGACCGAGAATTCGGCCGGTGCCAGGTCGTCGATCAGGGCCTGGCCCCAACTGCCCGGCGCGAAATCGCCGGCGGCCAGGAACGGGCGCAATGCCTTCAGGTGCTTGGCGATCAGCGGTTCGCCGTCGCGGTCGGGCACCAGGGTGAACTGGGTCGAGACCACGACGCCGCCGGCGGCGCGCAACGCGTCGATGACCGGCTTCAGCCGGGCGGGCAGGGCAGCGATATCGTCGGCACCCTGGCCGCCGCGGGCATAGGCGCCCTTCGGGTGGATGAAATCGTTCTGCAGGTCGACCAGCACCAGGGCGCTGCGCTTCCAATCCTCGCTCATGCCAGCACCACATTGCCGAAGTCGTCGACGCGGGCGGTCTGCCCGGGTTCGACGATGATGGTGGTATCGAGCTGTTCCAGCACCGCCGGGCCGGCGATCTCGGCCCCCACGGGCAGGGCCAGGCGGTCATAGACCGGGGTATCGGCCCAGGCACCGGCGGCAAACATTTGCCGGCTGCCGGTTTTGGCCGCCGCTATGCTGCCTTCGCCGGTCGGCGCCAGGCGCTTGAGGTCGAGCTTCGGGCGCCGGCCGATCACGGCGAGCCGCAGGTTCAGGAGACGCACGGCGATGCCGTCGAGCAGGCGGCCGTAAGCCTTGAGATAGGCCCGCTCGAACGCGCCGCGCAGTTGCGCGGCATCGCCGAGATCGGCCGCATCCAGCGCCACGGCCAGCGTATGGGTCTGGCCGACATAGGACATGTCGGCCTCGATCACCACGTCCTCGGCGGTGAACGCGACCTCGGCGCGGGCGAGCAACCGGCGGCCCTGCTCGGTCAGTTCCGACGCACGCGCGGCCAGCGCGGCCGCATCGAGCTGGCCGAGCTGGCGGTTGATGGTGTGGACGAAGTCGTAGCGCATGTCGGCGATGACGCAACCCAAGGCCGAGGTGACGCCGGGATAGCGCGGCACCAGCGCACTCTTCAGGCCGACATCCCTGATCAGCGCGCCGGCATGCAGCGCGCCGCCGCCGCCGAAGGGCAGGGCGGCGAAGTCGCGGGGATCGTAGCCGCGCTCGATCGAGACCAGGCGCAGGGCGCCGGCCATGCGGGCATTGGCGACGCGCAGGATGGCATCGGCCGCCGCGACGGCATCGAGGCCCAAGGGCTTGCCGACGTGCTTCTCGATCGCGGCCCGCGCCGCCTCGACGTCGAGCCGCTTCAGCTTGCCGCCGATCGGGCGTTCGGCATTGATGCGGCCCAGCACCACGTTCGCGTCGGTCACGGTCGGGCGGTCGTTGCCCTGGCCGTAGGCGACCGGGCCCGGGATCGAGCCGGCGCTTTCCGGGCCAATTTGAAGGATGCCGCCGTCGTCGACCCAGGCGATCGAGCCGCCGCCGGCGCCGATCGTGGTGATCTCGATCATCGGCGAGCGCACGACCAGGCCGAAATCGACCGCGGTCTGGGCGGCCAGCGCGATTTCGCCGCCGGCGATCAGCGACACGTCGAAGCTGGTGCCGCCCATGTCGCAGGTGATGACGTTGGGATAGCCGGCCGAGGCCGCGATATGGGCCGAGGCGATGACGCCGGCGGCCGGGCCGGACAGTGCCGTGCGCACCGGCCGTTCCTTGGCGGTGTCGACCGTCATCACGCCGCCGTTGGATTGCACGATCAGCAGGTCGCCGGCAAAGCCGTCCTCGCGCAGCCCGGCATCGAGCCGTTCGAGATAGCTGGCGACGACCGGCTGCAGATAGCCGTTCAGCGCCGCGGTCGAGGTGCGCTCGAACTCGCGGATTTCCGGCAGCAGGTCGGAGGCGACGGTGACATGCGGGTTCGGCCAGACCTGCCGCAGCGCGGCCAGCGCGGCCTGTTCGTTGGCCGGGTTGGCATAGGCGTTGACGAAGGCGATGGCGACGGCCTGAGCCCCCTTTGCCAGCAGGTCGCGCGCGGCGGCCTTCACCGCCTCGACGTCGACCGGCTCCAGCACCGTGCCGTCGGCCAGCGTGCGTTCCGGCACCTCGACGCGCAGGTCGCGCGGGATCGGCGGCACGAAGCTGCCCTTCAGCCCCCAGGTTTCCGGGCGGTCGCGGCGGCGCATTTCCAGCACGTCGCGGAAGCCGGCCGTGGTGATCAGGCCGCAGGGAGCACCTTTCCGCTCCAGCAGCGCGTTGGTGCCGACGGTGGTGCCGTGCACGACGGTCGCGACGGCATCGAGCTTGTCGAGCTTGCGGCCGAGGCCGTCGCGGAAACCCACCGCCTCGTTGCCGCGGGTCGAGGGCACCTTGACCACGTCGCAGGCGCCCGAAGCTTCGTCGAGGAAGAACAGGTCGGTGAAGGTGCCGCCGACATCGACGCCGACGATGAAACGCTGATCGGTCATTACGCCTGAACCTTCGTCACATAACCCAACGCCTGGTCGCGCGCGGCCGCCGCCTCATTGCGCTCGCCCGGGGGGCCCCAGCCGCCGCCGCCGGGGGTCTCCAGCCGCAGGCGCTGGCCACGGCTGATCTTCAGGCCGTTCAGCTTGGACACCATGGCCGGCTCGGCCTGGCCGCCCTGGCCGTCGGGGTAGAGGAAGCGGTTGCGCGCGGCGGCCCCGCCACCCAGCACGCCCGGCGGCGGGGCGGTGCCGCGCTCGCCGAACAGGAAGACCTGCGCCTCTTCCTCCAGCAACTCGATCTCGTAGATCGCGCCGAGGCCGCCGCGATGCTTGCCGGCGCCGCCCGAGTCAGGCCGCAGCGCCCATTGCCGGAACATCACGGGGTAGGCCGCCTCGAGGATTTCGAGCGGCGGGATGGTGGCGGTCGAGATCGGCGCGTTGCCGTGGTTCAGCCCGTCGCCCCCGGCATGGGCGCCGTGGCCGCCGCCGAAGAACGAGAACATCACCCAGCGCTGGCCATCCTTGCGGTGGCCGGCCAGCGACAGCGCGTTGATCGTGCCGTAGGCCGGCGCGGGCGCACGATCGGGCGCGATGCGGGAGAACACCTGGAAGACGACGTCGATCACCCTGAGGATCGTCTCGGTATAGCCGCCGACCGGCTTGGGTGCCTTGACGTTCAAGAGCGTCGTGTCGGGGATGACGAAGCGGATCGGGTCGAGCACGCCGGCATTGGCGGGAACATCCGGGAAAAGATGCTTCAGCGCGACGTAGCAGGAGGCGACGGCGGTGGCGTAGGAAATGTTCAAGGGGCCGGCGCAGGGTGCGGACGAGCGCGAGAAGTCGAGTGTCATCGTCTCGCCCGCGATCTCGACGTCGAGCGCGATGGCGAGCTTGCGGTCGCTGATGCCGTCGTTGTCGAGGATATCCTCGGCCGACCAGCGGCCGTCGGGCAGGTCGGCCAGGCGGGCGCGCATCAGCCGGGCGGCGCGGTCGCGCAACTCGGCCAGGCCCTCGGCCACGACGTCGTCTCCGTAATCGGCCAGCAGCGCGTCGAGCCGGCGGATGCCGAGGTCCAGCGCATTGACCTGGCCGTTCAGGTCGCCGTAGAGGCTGCCGGGCAGGCGGCTGTTCGATTGCAGGATCGCGACGATGTCGGGGCGGTACTGGCCGGCGGCGTAGAGTTTTACCGGCGGGATCAGCATGCCTTCCTGGAAACATTCGGTGGCGACCGGGTTGTAGTTGCCCGGCACGTTGCCGCCGACGTCGTGCCAATGCCCGACCGAGGCGAGCCAGCAGAACAATTTGCCCTGGCGGAAATAGGGCCGCACCAGCTTGAAGTCGGAGAGATGCGTGCCGCCGTCATAGGGATCGTTGAAGATGTAGACGTCGCCGTCGGCCAGATCGCCGTCGCGCGCCGCCTTGTCGATCACCGCCTTGACCGCGAAGGCCATGGCGCCGACGAAGATCGGAAGGCCGTTGGTGCCCTGCACCAGCGTGGCGCCGGTTTCCGCATGGTAGAGGCCGTGGCAGGCGTCGCGCGCCTCGGCGATGATCGGGTTGAAGGCGGAGCGGTAGAGCGTCGCGTCCATCTCGTCGGCGATCTGCTCCAG